>JAJDVS010000068.1 GCA_022825945.1 Pseudomonadales bacterium | reverse complement strand
GAGAGCGTGAACGCTACCGCCGTTCGAGCAACCGCGGCAACCATATGAATCTTGGTGTTCCATCCTCCCCGGGACTTGCCGATGGATTGCGGGCCGTTTTTTTTATCGCGCCCGTGCCGTCCGGATGCACCATCACGCTGGTGCTGTCGAGACCGAACGCCACGACCATGACGCGCACCATCCGTTCCCTTTGCAGTTGTTAGAACACGCGGTCGAGCACGCCCTTCTTCGACCAGCGGTTCATGCGGGTGTACACCGTGTGCCAGTTGCCGAACCGCGACGGCAGGCCGCGCCACTTGCAGCCGTGTTCCGCCACGTAAAGAATCGCGTTGAGCACTTGCGGATTGGACATGCTGACGTTGCCGCGCTGCCTGGGAAGCAGCGGCGCGATGCGGTCGTACTGGTTCTCCGTGAGTTCCATTGGCTTGATTCTCCGGTCTTTTCCCGTCAGAAACGGAGTGGTCGAAGAATACCATACTTGGGGATATATGTGTTAACACGCCCTAGATAATCAGAAAATCAAGACGGCAAGGGCAAAGGCCAAGCCGTACCGACTGAGCGACGGCCTATAAACAAGCCTGGTAATTCAGGCACCAGACGCAGGCCAAGCAAAAAACGACTTTGAAGCCGAAAGCGGCATCAAACTTAATTCGCTGCATTGGACCTGCTACAGGCTGCAAGACGTAACAGCAGCGACATAATCCGATCATCAGAGGCCAGGGACGGAACAACCTGCAAGGGCAGACCCTAAAGGGTTCGCCCTTCTTTAATGTGCGTAGAAAAACCAGCCGCTACGCGGACAGCGCCCGACGGCGCTACCGCACCAGAACCACTCGATAGACAACCGGTTGACAATCTCTGATTGTTTACGTTAGCGTCAGCGTCACACAATTGTGCAAGTACTCGGTCCAAGCCGGGTTGCTTGCTGAATACAAGAGCCAAACAAAGGGTCCGATAGGCCATCGGGTCCGGCGAATAGGCGAGGAAGTTACGTAGTACTTGCGCGATGGTGTAACGGCCCGGCATCAAACCGGGAACCCACACCATCGGAAACGTAAGGAAATGCCATGAACTACATCGCAACATTTCGACGACGAGCTAAACAGGCAATAACGGCTTTGGCCGCAGGAGCCTTTGTTATCTTTTACATATTCGCCCTCACATCTTCGGGCTTGTATGACAGACCGGCAGAAGCCTAATGGAGCGCACCGTCTCCGGTAAACGCAGAGGTCAGCACTTGCTACGATGGACTCGAATCGTATTACAGGGGTGTTCAAGACAGCTACGAAGCGGCTACAGACAGCTTTATCGCCGGTCAAAACACAAACGAGAACGCAGCCCTTTTCATCATCGCAGTTGGAACTGCAGTCGGCGTAACCTATTCCGGCCCATGGGCCGTTGCCGCTCTCATCGGCGGTGCCGTTGGCGCCCTTGCTGTATCAGAGTACTATGACAGGCAGCGAGAAAGTGCCAGAAGAAGCCTTAGAAACGACCTACGAAGCCTCTACGAATCCGCAGATACCGCCGCTCAAATTTGCGAGGATACCCACGTTAACGGCGGAGACGCCGAAAACGACACGGACGAGCCGGAAATGGAAAACAATACCGGCATCAACGTTGTCGGCGGAAGCCAAAGTTCCGGAACCCGGGGGCGGGTTACTGTGTCACCGGCAAGCTGAGAAACGAAACCATGAAAAAGCTAATCCTTCCAATCATTGGCGCTCTTGTGATCTTCAACATCGGCAAACTGAAATCGATCTTTGAGCGCGAAGAATCCGATGTTTTCACAGAAGTGGAAACATCCTCAACCAGCGGGGCCGCGCAAACGCGCGGCCCCCGCGCTACCGGTTCGCCAAATGTAGACGATGAAATCGAATTATCGCTATTTGATTTTGACGAAATAGTAGAATTGTATTCCGGTTCTTCCCGCGATGAACTCATCGAGCGATTCAATCGAGAGCCGCTACAATCTCAAAGTTTCTATGAAGGTTTAACTAGCGGACATCCCATTGATCGAGCGCTAGGAGTATACAATTCAAGATGGAGAAACTTTGTAAATTACCTTGAACTATCTGATGCGGATCGCAACCAACTTAGAACCATGTTAATTGCCCATGAGGCACAAAACATTGAACTGCGTAATATGGCAATTATCGGAGAAATCAGCGAGGAAGAATACCGATCATCCAGACGTTCTCTCGAAGAACTTGTGGAACTGCTTTCGCCATTACTTTCCGACAATCAGATAGCCCTATTTTGGGAAGAAAAGGAAAGACAATCCAATCAACTGAACCAACAACTTGCCGAATGGAACGCGCAAAGCCTTGAAAACAACGTAGTAGGCATCCTGGAAGCAGCCAGCCGTAACGACATGCCAACTTTACAAGCCTATATCGATTCCGGCGCAGACGTTAACGAAATGACCAGAGACGGCAGCTATTCACCGCTACAATATGCAGCATCCATCGGCAATGCGGAAATGGCACAGATGCTACTCACAGCGGGAGCCAATCCGAACATTGTCACCACAGACGGCTACGAAAATACACCCTTACGAGTCGCTGTAAGAAGGGGAAATATTGAAATAATCCGTGCATTAGCCGCCGCTGGCGCGGACCTAAACTTTGCGGCACTAAATTCACCAGATTTAACGCCGCTTGCAACCGCTGCACTATACGGACAAACCGACGCAACACTTACGCTGCTTGAATTGGGCGCAGATGCCACAGGTACAGCAGGAGCGCGAGCACTCACTAACGCGATTCGATACGGCGGTAACGAAATGGAACAAGCGCTACTCGAAGCGGGCGCAAACCCAGACGATGTTCTCGTCAGGGCAGCGCGTGAACTTAGAGAAGTAGGTCGCCGCTTGGGAGTAGTCAACGACTAAAAAATCGTCCGCGAACAACCGTAACCGTGAACGTGAGAGAGCATAGCCGCGAGACAACAAGGAGCCTGCGCCGCAGGAATTCACGGCTGCAAATTCCTGCGGCGCAGGCTCCCAGGGGAGTAACTGTCATTCTGCGCGAAGTCGCAGAATCTCGCGGGTTCATCCCGGTCTCCGGAAATGGCATGGTGACTTAAGCTTCATCGGAAGGGTGGATGTGCATCTTGAATTGGGCATGGCCTACGTTCGATGAGTATAACCCCTTTATGTCCGGTAATCTTTATTACCGGACATAAAGGGGTTTGGTCGTGGATTGCAGGGGAATGCCCTTTTTGTGGGTTGGATGGGAAATGCGGAAGGCTGGCGATCAGCGTGGGGTTCGGAGGGTGACGAGTTCTTCGGCGAGGGTTGGATGGATGCCTATGGTCTGGTCGAAGTGGGCCTTGGTGGCGCCGCAGTTCATGGCTACGGCGAATCCCTGGGCGAGTTCGCCGGCGTCGGGGGCCGCAAGGTGAAGTCCGATGACTCGCCGGGATTCGCCGTGGACGATGAGCTTGATGAAGGCCTGTTCGTCCCTGCCGCTGAGACTGTGTTTCATGGGACGGGTATGGGACTGGTAAACCTCGTATGCTTCGCCGCTGGCCCGGGCCTCGACTTCGGTGCGGCCCACGGTGGCGATGTTCGGGTGACAGAATACGGCGCTTGGGATGTACCGGTAGTCCATTTGGCGGTTCTGTTCGCCGAACAGGCGGCGCGCGACGAGCTGGCCTTCGGCGAGAGCCACCGGGGTCAGGGTGACACGGTCGGTCACGTCGCCCACCGCGAATACGCCCGGCTCCGCGGTTTCAAAATGGTCATCGACCTGAATGGCGCCCCTGGAACTGGTCCGGATGGCGGTGTGCTCAAGGCCGAGGTCTTGGGTCATGGGCCTGCGACCTGTCGCACAGAGGGTTTCTCCGACGCGGTATTCCTTGCCGGAATCGAGGATTACCCGCAACTGTCCGGTGTCGATACGCTCGATTTCCGCGATCTGTCGGTTCAGTTCCAGCCGGAACTTGCTGGCCAAGGTTCGAGTAATGAAAGTTCGCAGATCTTCGTCGAATCCTCTCAGCAGTTTGTCGCCACGATAAACGAGCGTGACTTCCACGCCGAGGCCATGGAGGATACTGGCGAACTCGGTGGCGATATAACCGCCGCCGTAGATGAGCATTGCCCGTGGCAGCTTCGAAAGGTGAAATATTTCATTAGAAGTAATGGCCAACTCATTGCCTGGGAAAGGATTTTTCCAGGGCCAACCGCCTGTGGCAAGGAGAATGCAGCGGGCGCTGTGACGCTTGCCGCCCACTTCCACGAGGTTGGGCCCGGCGAGTCTTGCGCGTTCGCTGAAGATCCGGATTCCCCGGCTTGCGAGGATTTCCCGATACATGCCATTAAGGCGGCTGATTTCCCGGTTCTTGTTGGCGAGCAGTGTTTCCCAGTGGAACTCGGGAGTTCCCGGGTTCCAGCCGAAACCGCGGCTGTCCTGCCAGTCTTCGGCATAATGGGCGGCATAGCTGAACAGTTTCTTGGGCACGCAGCCCATATTGACGCAGGTGCCGCCAAAATCGCGCTCTTCCGCCACCGCGACCCGGGCGCCGAGGTCGGCGGCAATCCGGCTCGCGCGCACGCCGCCGGAGCCGGCGCCAATGACAAAAAAGTCAAAATCGAACGATTTCAAGGGTTTTCCCGGCAGTATAGCGGCCGTTGGCCAGGCAGGGCGCCGGTCAGGCAATGTTCGATGGCCTTTCTGGCCGCGCCGTCGTTTTCGAGCAATCGAACGCCGATTCCCGGTAACGGAGCGCCGGAGACGGTTCCCGCGGGATTGATCCAGACCACTTCGCCGCCCACGGCGATTCGTTCCTCCATCCCCGGCAGCAAAAGCAGCAGAAAGATTTTTTCCCGCAGTTCGCCGGCTTCCGCCCCGGGGATGAACAGCCCGCCGGAGAGGATGAAAGGCATCCACATGGCCTGCAAACTGTCAGGACTGTCGATATGCAGGGGAAGCACCCTGCCCTGCTGCTGCCGCATGATTCCGCTCCTGCCGCTGTGGATGGCTGGAAGCCTGCTCTCCGCCTTGTCGCTGCCAGCAAAGCAGAACGCTTTCCAGCAGCAACTGCGGATTGGGGTTTCCCGGCCCCGCCAGCAGTTTTCTGGCCTCGGTGACTTGCCGGTGAAATTCGAGCAGGGCGGCAAGCCTTGCTGCGCGATCCTCTCCCGACAGGGCCTCGGCAAGGCTGCGGTTTTCCGGGTTTTGCCAGGCATCCTCGATGAGGCCCCGGATAACTATAGTCGAGATGATGGAAAGCTGCTCGAAAACCGCGGCTTCGCCGATTTTTCCCACATCAGTGACCACTTTATGGATGCCGGTTTCGCCGCTGAGCAATCCATGCAAGCATCGTCGCATGGCGGCAAGTCCTTCCTGTTTGCCCGAGCGCAATGCGGCCAGCGCTTCCAGGGGGCGGTTGCCGCAGGCTTCCAGCAGTTCGTGCAGCGCCTTCCCGGAAAGTTGCGCCTGTTGCCGGCCAACCTGTTGTCGCAGCCAGTCCGCGGCGCTTGCGGGGTCGGGGCCCGGCAAGGGCAGAATCTGGCAGCGGCTGCGGATAGTGGGCAAGAGACGGCCCGGGCTGACCGCGGCGAGTAACAGGAAGGTTCGGTCGGCGGGTTCTTCCAGGGTTTTCAATAACGCATTGGCGGCGGCAAGCGTGAGTCTTTCAGCCTGGGGAATCATGGCGATTCGGGCAAGCCCGGAAAATCCGCTGCGGCTGAGGAATTCGGTGAGTTCGCGAATCTGGCCGATGCCGATATCCTTCTTGCCTTCTTCCGGCGCCACCTGCAACAGGTCGGGATGATGTTCGGCGCCGCCGGCGCGGCAACTGCGGCACTGACGGCAGGCGCGCTGGTCCATGGGACTTTCACACAGCAGCAAGTTGGCGAATTCATGGATGAATCCCGCGCTGCCTGTGCCGCTGTCGCCGCAGAACAGATAGGCATGGGCCAGGCTTTGTTGCTGCCGCTGCCGGCACAGGCGCCGCCAGGCGGCTTCCTGCCAGGGCCAGGGCGGCCGGTCGCCGGCATCGAGGAGGCTCATTGCAACTCCGGCAAGCGATGGATGACGGCGCCGCGCAATCTGCGCCCCACTTCGTCCGGACTGCCTGTGGCGTCAATGAGCAGGCAGCGTTCGGGTTCGCGCCGGGCGATATCGAGATAATGCCGCCTGACCCGGTGATGGAATTCGATCATCTCCCGCTCGAAGCGATCCAGGTTGCCGCGCCGGCTGACCCGGTCGAGGCCGATTTCCGGGTCGAGGTCGAAAATCAGTGTGAGATCGGGCCGCAATTCGCCTTGCACCAGGGTTTGCAGGGTGGCGATGGATTCCCCGGAAAGGCCGCGGCCGCCCCCCTGATAAGCGAAAGTGGCGTCGGTAAAACGGTCGCACAGCACCCACCTGCCGCTGGCCAGGGCAGGTTTTATGCGTTTGGCGAGGTGTTCGGCCCGGGCGGCGAAGATCAGCAGCAACTCAGTGAGGTCGGCGGGTTTTTCTTCCCCGTTGCGCAGCAGCAGGCTGCGGATCTTTTCGGCAATGGCGGAGCCGCCCGGCTCCCGGGTGCGGAGGCAGTCGATGCCGTTTTCCCTGAACATGGCTTCGAGCACGGCGATGTTGGTGCTTTTGCCGGTGCCTTCGGTGCCTTCGATGGTGATGAATTTTCCTGCCATGCCGCTCACCGGCTATTGAGGTTTTCGCAACTGCCATTGTCCCGATTGCGCTGGTAACAGTCCACGGCGGCATTGTGTTCTTCCAGGGTTTCGGAAAAATAGTGGCCGCCCTGGTCATCGGCGACGAAATACAGGTATTCCGATGGTGTCGGGCGCAAGGCGGCGCGAATGGAGTCACGGCTTGCCAGGGCTATGGGCGTGGGCGGCAGGCCGTCGATTCGATAGGTGTTGAAGGCTGTTTCCTGTTCGAGATCAGCGCGACGGAGGTCTCCGTCGAACGCATCGCCAAGTCCGTAGATGACCGTGGGGTCCGATTGCAGTCTCATGTTCTGCCCCAGGCGGCGCTGGAAGACTCCCGCGATCAGGCCGCGCTGATCCGGGCCGGCGGCTTCCTTTTCCACGATGGACGCGAGAATCAGCGCCTCATATGCCGAGGCGAGCGGCAGGTCCGGCTCCCGTAATGGCCATTCTTCCCCAAGCACCTGTTGCAGTCTTGTGCTGGCGCGCAGCAGCAGGTCGAGATCGGAATCGCCGGCGGCGTAAAAATAGGTATCGGGAAAAATCATTCCTTCCGGGGCATCGCCAGCGAGGCCCATGGCCTCGGCGATCTGCTTCCCGCTCGCGCCAGCCAGTGTCACTTTGACGCCTTCGCTGCCCTGGATTGCGGCCAGCGCCTCGGCGAAAGTCCAGCCTTCGATGAGGGCAAGTCGGCGCTGCAGGGTTTCCCCGGAAACGAACAGCACCAACAGATCCACCGATGTGGCGCCGGCGGGCAATCGGTATTCGCCTTCCCGGACGGCGTTTTCCAAGCCCCGGAAGCGGGCCAGGGCATTGAACAGCCAGGGTTGCCCGATAATGCCCTGCTCGTGCAGGTTTCGGCTCAGCTCGGTGAGTGAGGCGCCGGGGGCGATGGTGAATACCCGGGCTTCCGTGAGTCCCGGCAAGGGGCGGTTGAACTGGACTTCGATAGAGACAAGAACGAAGAGCGCGATTACCGGCAACAGGGCGGCGGCGAACACGGGCCGGAACTGGAATGATTGACTGGGTGCTTCCTCTTCCTTCATGGCGTTCCAGGATGGCGGGAATCAACCGTGGCGGGCGAAAATCAGCGAAGCATTGGTGCCGCCAAAACCGAATGAATTGCTCAGGGCCACGCGGATGTCCCGCTCGCGGCTTTCGCGGGGCACATAGTCGAGATCGCAGCCTTCGTCGGGATCGTCAAGATTGATGGTGGGGGGAATCACGCCTTCGTCGAGAGCAAGTATCGAGATGATCGCTTCCACTGAACCCGCCGCGCCGAGCAGATGGCCGATCATGGACTTGCTCGAACTGATGGCAAGCTTGCCTGCATGATCGCGGAATACGCTCTTGATGGCCTGGGTTTCGGCAATATCGCCTGCCTGGGTGGAAGTGCCGTGGGCGTTGATATAGTCCACCTGCTCCGGGTTCAGGCCGGCATCATCGAGGGCATTGCCCATGCACATTGCCGCGCCCGCGCCTTCCGGGGCCGGCGCGGTGGCGTGATAGGCGTCGCCGCTCATGCCGAATCCCAGCAGTTCGGCGTGGATCCGGGCGCCCCGGGCCCTGGCGTGCTCCATCTCTTCGAGCACCAGAATGCCGGCGCCGTCGCCGAGAACAAAGCCATCCCGGTCCCGGTCCCAGGGGCGGCTGGCCCTCTCCGGGTCCTCATTGCGGGTGGAAAGCGCCCGGGCGGCGCAAAATCCGCCAAGACCCACCGGGCAAGTGGCCATTTCGGCGCCGCCGGTGAGCATGACGTCGGCCTGGCCGAAACGGATCATGTTGGCCGCAAGGCCGATATTGTGGGTGCCGGTGGCGCAGGCGGTCACCGCGGCGATATTGGGGCCTTTCAGGCCGAACTGCATCGACAGGTTGCCGGCGATCATGTTGATGATCGAGCCGGGCACAAAGAATGGGCTGGTCTTGCGCGGGCCGGTGTCGCGGATTTGCAGCGAGGTTTTCTCGATGGCGAAAATGCCGCCGATTCCGGAACCGATGGCTGCGCCGGCGCGGTCGGGATTCCATTCACAGTCCCTGAGTCCGGCGTCGTCCATGGCCTGGATACCCGCGGCAATGCCGTAGTGGATAAAGGTATCCATCCGGCGGGCGTCCCTGGGGGGCAGGTATTGCGCGCAGTCAAAATCCCTGATCAAGCCGCCAAAGCGGGTGGAAAAACCGGATACGTCGAAACTGTCGATGGGCCCGATACCGCTGCGGCCATTGCGAATGGCGTCCCAGCTTGCAGCGACCGAGTTGCCGGCGGGGCTGATCATGCCCATGCCGGTGACAGCGACCCGTCTGCGGTTCAATGGGCTATCCTCGGTTCGCGGTGAAGCAGGAAGGCCGCCCGATATCAAAGACCGGGCGGCCTGGTGTGCTGTTCCACAAGTTCATTGAAATGCGGCGAGCCTGTGGGCGGCACACGGGATTCCGGTTGCAGAATGTCTTACAGATGGTTGCGTATGTAATCACACGCGGATTGGACGGTTGTGATCTTCTCCGCGTCGTCGTCGGGAATTTCGGTTTCGAATTCCTCTTCCAGGGCCATGACCAGCTCGACTGTGTCCAGTGAGTCTGCCCCGAGGTCTTCCACGAAGGAAGATGAAGGTTTCACGTCTTCCGCCTTGACGCCGAGTTGATCGCAGACAATTTCCTTGACCCGATCGTCAATTCGCTTATCGCGTTCTTCAGTGTTAGCCATATCTGTTCAAGCTCCTGATACCATCACTTTATCATCAATCTGGCAGCGGCAATTGCGTTCTTCCCTGAACCTGAACCGGGCGGCGTCGATCCACCTGTCTGCACAGAGCGCAAGTTTACCCTTATTTGTGATTGATGTAATGTGCAAATGCAAAAATTTGCCCTGAGGGGCGTTTCCGGGATGGTGCCGCCAATTGCTCAGGCGAGGTACATCCCCCCATTGACATGCACGGTTTCACCCGTGATGTACGCGCCGCCGTCGAGGGCAAGGAATCTCACCACGGCGGCGACCTCTTCCGCGCGGCCAAGCCGCTGCAGAGGGATATTTTGCAGCAGTTCCCGGGCCTGGGTTTCGGGGAGGCTGCCAGTCATGTCGGTTTCGATAAAGCCCGGCGCCACGGCGTTCACGGTAATGCCCCGGGAGCCGATTTCCCTGGCCAGGGAGCGGGTAAAACCCTCGACGCCGGCCTTGGAAGCGCAATAATTGCTTTGCCCCGGATTGCCGCTGGAGCCCACCACCGAACTGATATTGATGATTCGCCCCCAGCGCGCCCGGGTCATGGGCTTGAGGCAGGCCCGGGTCATTCGGAAAATGGAATTGAGGTTGGTGTTGATGACCTCGCTCCACTCTTCTTCCTTCATGCGTAGCAGCAGATTGTCCCGGGTAATGCCGGCATTGTTCACGAGCACCGCCGGCGCGCCGAGGCTGCTCTGGAGATTTTCCATGAGCCCGGCAACCGATTCGTTGGAGCCCACATCGACGCGGAAGCCGGCGCCTTCGATTCTCCATTCGGCAAGCCAGGCGGAAATGCCCTCCGCGCCATCGCTGGTGGTTGCGGTGCCGGCAACGATGAAACCCGCTTCGCCGAGAGACCGGGCAATGGCCTTGCCGATGCCGCGGCTCGCGCCGGTGACCAGCGCCAGTTTGGGACTGCCGTCTTGCATGTTCAAATCAGGGCCTATTCCGCGTTGCCATGGTCGATTGGCGCGCAAGTATACATGATTCGTTCCCCCTCAGGCGATTTCGGCCAGTGCCTGGGAGAAGCTGTCGGGGTCGTCGCAGTTCCATGTGGTGGCCGCGGGGACGATGCGTTTGATGAGGCCGCCCAGAACCTTGCCGGGGCCGCATTCGAGGAAGCTGTCTATGCCGGCACTGTGGATGGTCTCGACGCAATCTATCCAGCGTACCGGGCTGCATAGCTGGGCTACCAGATTTTGGCGGATTTGGTCCGGGTCGCTACAAGTTTCGCCGGTAACATTTTGTACCACGGGGATTTTCGCCGGCTGGAATGTGAGGCTGGAAAGTTCCTTTTCGAGTTGTTTGCGTGCGGGCTCCATAAGGGCGCAGTGGGATGGCACCGACATCTTCAGGGGCAGCGCTCGTTTTGCTCCGGCCTCCTTGCAAAGATTCATGGCGCGAGTCACCGCCGCGGCATTGCCGGCGATTACGGTCTGGCCGGGGGAGTTGTAGTTGGCGGGGCTGACGGCGCCCTCCCCTGCCGCGGTAGCCTCGTGGCAGGCCTGTTCCAGCGCGTCGGCTTCGAGGCCGATAATGGCTGCGATGCCGCCGGCGCCCCGGGGCGCGGCCTGCTGCATGAATTGTCCGCGTTTGTGGACCGCTTTTGCGGCATCGTCGAATGTGAGCACTTCGGAGGCCACCAGGGCGGTGTATTCGCCGAGGCTGTGGCCCGCCAGCAGTTCGGGCTTCGCGCCGCCCCGCTCCCGCCACAGCCGCCACAGGGCCACGCCGGCGGCGAGCAGCGCGGGCTGGGTGAACCGGGTCTGGTCGAGCAGTCCATCGGGATTGTTTTGGGAAATGTCCCAGAGGTCCTCGCCAATGGCTTCGGAAGCCTCAAGAAAGCTGGCCCGGATGACGCCGTGTTCCCCGGCGAGCGCGGCGAGCATGCCGGATTTCTGGGAACCCTGTCCGGGAAATACGATTGCGATTCTTGTCATGGTCAGGAATGGTTACCTCCAGGCTCCTGGGAGCCATGTTCAGAATTGCTGCTGGCCATGATGGCCCCCACCTTGTCGCCGATCAAGTGCGGCACCTGGTGGTCGATTTCGCTGGCCGCGGCGAGAATCGCATGGCTGAAGCCGAGTACCGAGGCGTTGCCGTGGCTTTTGACGACATTGCCCTGCAGGCCGAGCAGGCAGGCGCCGTTGAACCGCTCGGGATTGATCTGCATCGTCAGGCTATGGACGATGGAGGCCGAAAAAAAGCGCGACAGCCGGGTAATCCATCCCGCCGCCGGTTTGTGGTACAGCACGTTGCGAATGACATTGGCGACACCTTCCGAGGCCTTGATGGTGACATTGCCGACAAAGCCGTCGCATACCACCACATCGGCCTGCCCCCGATAAATATCATTGGCTTCGATAAATCCCGCGTAGCGTATTGCGGGGCAGTTTTCGAGCCTTTCGGCGGCTTCCCGCACGGCTTCGGTGCCCTTGTAGATTTCCGCGCCGATATTGAGCAGTCCCACTTTGGCCGGGGCGCTGTTGAGGCTTTCCGCAAGCACGGAGCCCATCACGGCGAATTCGAACAGTTGCCCGGCGTCACATTCCGGATTGGCGCCCACATCGAGCAGCAGACATTGCCGGGCGGCGCCGGGAATGGTGGCGACCATGGCGGGTTTCTGGATGCCGGGGATGGTTTTCAACAGATGCCGCCCCGCCATGAGCAGGGCGCCGGAATTGCCGGCGCTCACCATGGCCTGGGCATCGCCGCTCTTGACAAGTTCGGCGGCGAGGAACATGGAGCTTTCCCTGGCGGTGCGCAGAATCGATTCGGGCCGGTCCCCGTCGCTGATGGCGAGATCGGTGTGCAACACCTGCAATCGGTCCCGCTCGGCCTTGTTGAGCTGGGCGAGACGGGGCTTGATCCGGTCGCGGTCACCTACAAGAGTAAGTACAAGATCCTTGCGGCGGTTGAGCACGCGGGCCGCGGCGGGAACCGTAACCTCCACTCCCCGGTCGCCACCCATAGCGTCGATGGCAATGCGTTGCGGGGAACTCAATCTGTTTCGGTCTCGATGACTTTGCGGCCCTTGAAGAAACCATCGGGGGTTACGTGGTGCCTGCGGTGGATTTCGCCGGAGACCTGATCGGTGGAGAGGGTGGGTTCGCGCGGGGAGTCGTGGGTGCGGCGCTTGTTGCGCCGCGAACGGGTCACCTTGTTTTGCTGGACGGCCATGATACCTCCTAGGCTTGGGCGATTGGCGCGCAATGATAGGGATGTGATGGGCCGGTGTCAAAATTGAGGTTATTTGATTGATGACGGGTGGGAAATGCGGGTCGCTGTAGCCGAGGGATTGTGGCGGTCTGGCTACTATTCCTGATTTTTGCCCAGAACTTTCAGAAGTTGCGTGATGTGGGATGGAATAGGGGCTTCGAAGGATACCTGAGGGGCGTTGGGGGTGGGGTGGAAGGAGATTTTTTGGGCGTGGAGGGTCAGGTGTTTGTGGGGAATGGCGGGGGTGGCGAGATGGTATTTCCGGTCGCCGATGATGGGGTGGCCGGCGTGTTGGCAGTGGACGCGGATCTGGTGGGTGCGACCGGTTTCGAGCTGGATTTCGAGCAGGGTTGCGTTAGCGAACTGTTGTTTGATCCGGAAGCGGGTTTTGGCGGCTTTGCCGCCCGGGTCGGGTTTTACCATGCGTTCGCCGGAGGAAAGTCGGTTTTTGCGCAGGGGTTGGTCGATCAGGTGGAGATCTTGCGGCCAGTGGCCCTGGACGAGGGCGAGATAGCGCTTGTTCACGACGCCGGTGCGGAGTTGGCGCTGCAGGTGACGGAGGAAACCGGCCTGTTTGGCGATGACGAGGCAGCCCGATGTTTCCCGGTCGAGGCGATGGGCGAGTTCGGTTTCGAGCCATTCGGGGTGGGTCTGGCGCAAGGCTTCGATCAGGCCGATGCGGACGCCACTGCCGCCATGTACCGGCAAACCGGCGGGTTTGTCAAGGACAAGCATGGCTTCGTCTTCGAACAGGACGCACTCGATGAGGCTTTGCTTGAGCTTTTCGCTGGCTGCGGCTGGGGCGGCGCCCTGGTGGCCGGCATGGGGTGGAATCCGCACCCGGTCGCCTTCTTCAAGACGGGTTTCGGGCTTGCAGCGGCCGCGGTTGACGCGCACTTCGCCGCGCCGGATCAGGCGGTAGATTCGCGATCTGGGCAGGCCCCTGAGTTCGCGCAGCAGGAAATTGTCCAGCCGCTGGCCTGACTGGCGTCCGGGGACTTGCACATGCTGTACCTTGTCAGATGGGTTCATGGGTACAGATTGTACTTTTCCAGGCTTGCGACGTGCGAATTTACCAGATCAGATCTCCCTGGGATTCCGCAGGATGGAGTATAGCCAGTGAATGCGCGGCGAAATCGGCATCTTCTACGGCAACGGGAGATTCGTTGATTTGAAGGTACAGGGGTTCGTGTCGTCCGGCGAAGGCTGGCCCCTGGAAATACGCCGACGTGACAGCCGATGAACTGTATCCCCCGATGATCATGAACTGCGCCGCATCCAGCGCAGAGAGTTGCGTGTCCAGCAGGGTCAGGCTGTGCGCCTCACGATCGGGGCTGGTATAGATGACCACGTCATCGCCGTCCTGTTCGGTGTGGCTCTCCAGCATTTGACCGAAGCTGGAAAAGTTGGGGCCTGCCAGGAAGACGGTGTCGCCTTCATCCGGGCTGAAGTCGGTGATGACATCGTGCCCGCGATTGCTGGATATGACAAAACTGTCCGCGCCCTTGCCCCCGGTCATCCGGTCATCGCCAAAGCCGGCATCGATCCAGTCGGGGCCGCCGCGTCCGTCAATCAGGTCATTGTCGTTCGCTCCCGCGAGGTAATCGTACGCGTTGGTGCCGATCAGGGTCAGGCCGTTGTGGTCCCACTGGTCGGGGTCGGGGTCGGGGTCGGGAGCGTCATCGTTGTCTTCAATGGTGGCCTCGCCGGTATTGTCGCCGAGTGTCGCATCGGTGGGATTGCTCAGGGTGACGGTAAAGGTCTCGTCATTCTCGTCGTCGGAATCGTCGGCGGTCTGCACGGCGAGCGTCGCGCTTTGCTGGCCCGCGGCAATGGTTAGGGACTGACTGCTCCGAGCCGAGTAGTCATTGCCGGCAGTGGCCGTGCCGTCGGACGTAGCCCAGTTGACGGTGACGTCCTTGCCGGACACCGCGTCGAGTTCGACGGTGAACCGCGCCACATCGCCTTCGGTCACGGTGACATCGTCAATGGACAACGCGGGCGCGGCGTCATCGTCGGTAATCGTGGCCTCGCCGGCGCCATCGCCGAGGGTGGCGTTGGTGGGACTGCTCAAGGTGACGGTGAAGGTCTCGTCGTCTTCGTCCAGACTGTCGCCTGTAGTCTGCACGTTGAACGTGACGCTTTGCTGCCCTGCCGTGACGGTGAGCGTTTGGCCGCTTTGTCCGGTGTAGTCGGCGCCGTCCGTTGCCGAGCCGTCGGACGTGTCCCAGGTCAGGGTCACGTCATCGCTCCAGGTCTTGTCCAGATTCACGGTGAACCGCGCCTGCCCGCCTTCGGTGACAGTGACATCGTCGATGGACGCCACCGGCGGCGTGCTCGCCGCTTGCTCCGCCGCCTGTTCCGCCTCCTCAATTTCGGTCAGCGCCGCCACCACCTCGTCCCAGCGCGTCCAGCCCCGGTCCGCATAGGTCTGGGCTTCGGCGGCGGTCATGGGGTCGTAGCCGTTGTCCACGCCCAGGGCGGCCAGTACCTGATTCCAGCGGGTCTGGTGGTCATCACCGTGCTGAGTCTCGGCGGCGTAGCCTTCTACCCTGGCAATCAGCGCCGCGTACGGGTTGTCGGGTGGTGGCGGATCGTCGTTGTCGGTGATGGTGGCCTCGCCGATGTCATCGCCGAGGGTGGCATTGGTGGGATTGCTCAGAGTAACCGTGAAAGTTTCATCGTTCTCATCGTCGCCATCGTCCGTGGTCTGCACACTCACCGTCGCGCTTTGCTGGCCTGCGGCAATGGTGAGGGACTGACTTGCCTGAGTCGTGTAATCACTGCCGGCAGTGGCCGTGCCGTCGGACGTGTCCCAGGTCAGGGTCACGTCATCGCTCCAGGTCTTGTCCAGACTCACGGTGAACTGCGCCTGCCCGCCTTCTGTGACAGTGACATCGTCGATGGACGCCACCGGCGGCGTGCTCGCCGCTTGCTCCGCCGCCTGTTCCGCCTCCTCAATCTCGGTCAGCGCATCAACCACCTCGTTCCAGCGCGTCCAGCCCCGGTCCGCATAGGTCTGGGCCTCGGCGGCGGTCATGGGGTCGTAGTTGTAGCCGTTGTCCACGCCCAGGGCGGCCAGTACCTGATTCCAGCGGGTCTGGTGGCCATCGCTTTGCCCGGTCTCGGCGGCGTAGCCTTCTACCCTGGCAATCAGCGAGGCGTATTTGTTGCCTAAAGGCCGCTCCTCGTTGGTGATGGTGGCCTCGCCGGTGGCGTCACCGAGCAGGGCATTGACGGGATCGCTCAATGTGACGGTGAAGGTTTCATCCCATTCATTGACACCATCGTCGCTGGCCTGCACCGTCACGCTGGCGCTGTATCTGCCGGCCGGGATGGTCAGTGTCTGGCCGCTCTGGCCAGTGTAGTCGGCGCCGTCTTTCGCCGTGCCGTCCGAGGTCGCCCAGGTGAAGCTGACATCCTCGGCCGAGGTTCTCTCCAGGCTGACGGTGAACCGCGCTTCGCCGCCTTCGGCGACCGTCACGTCATCGATGGAAAGCTGTGGCGGGGTCGGCCCATCGACAACGGTGACCGTGGCGGTGGCGTCTTTCAGGGCGCCCCTGCCACGCGGGTTGCTCAAGGTGACGGTAAAGGTCTCACTCCCCTCCAGCAGGTTATCGGCATTCGTGGCTATGGCGATACGCGCCGATGTCTGGAACGTCGGGATGACTACCTGCCCCTCGCTGACGGCGACATAGTCATCTCCCTGACTGGCCGTGCCATCGGACGTGCTCCAGTCAATGACGACACCTTGCGACGGGTGGCGCAGCGTAACGAACAGGTGTGCTGTACCACCCTCGGTCACTGTCACGTCACTGATGCTTATGCCGGGATGAAATATCCCATCATCGTGGATTTCGGCCTGGCTATGACGCAGGTCCGGGTGCAGCGACGCCCCGGAGGCCGATGTCAGGCTGAAGGAAAATGTCTCCGTACCCTCGGTTTCATTATCGACATGGGTTTCCACAATGACCGGCACGGCACGCTTTCCCGCCGGTATGGTGACAGTGCCGCTCGCGGGACTGTTGTCGTAGTCTTCGCCGCCTGTCGCACTGCCAGATCCACCAAGCGACCAGTTGACGGTGACGTCCTGGGGCATCCGATGTCCCAAACGCAACATGAACACTGCGTGATCGCCTTCGGTTGCCGAAGGGTTCGTGGAAATGGAGACGTAAGGCTGTATCCTGGGAGCATCGTCATCAAGGATGGTGATGATGCTGGTTCCATCGGCGAGGAAGGCGCCGTCAACATTGAATATCTCAAGCGCAAATTGCTCATTGCCTTCCGGATACTCGTCATTGACCAAACGATGGGAAACAAACGCCCGATCCGTTCCGTTGCCTTCAACGACCTTCAACTCGGTGGCCTGGGCCGAACCCATGTGCCAGAAATCGCGCGCACTCTCGGCACTGCCGTCGAGCAGGCGCATCCTGAAAGTGATTCGCTCGCCCGGTTCAACCAGCCTGTCGAAATGAATCGGAACCCGCACCGTGCCATCGGATTCCGTGACAGAGACATCCGCGAGAGAAATGCTTGGCGGCGTGGGCAATTGTGACGCGTCGACGTTTTGTATGGTTCCCGTCGCGGCGGATCGATTAAGAGGATACGCATCGTCCGGAGAATGCAGGCGCACCGAGAAGGTCTCATCGGGTTCGGCATGTTTGTCGTAAAAGGTCTGCACCTTGAATTCGGCGCTTCGTTGACCGGCTGGGATGGTGATGTCGCTCCCGGCGGGAAGCTTGAAATCGACATGGTTCCCGGCGCCTTCCTCCGCGCCGTCATTGCCTGCGGCGACATTCACGGTAACGTCTGCTTGCGAGATCTTGTCAAGGCTGACCTGGAACGTTACAAAGCCGCCTTCGCTACCCGCGCCATCGCTGATCGATACGGTGGGGTTTTCGTTCTCGACGATCACCGCGTTGCCCGCGTCATCACTGATTGTCGCGCCCACCGGATTGCCGAGTTGAATGCTGAAGGCCTCATCGGGCTCGAACACATCATCGTTGAATGTCTGCACTGCAATGCGCTTGACAAGCTGACCCGGCGCGAAGATGACAGTCCGCCATGCGCTGACGCCAGTGAAATCCTCACCAGCGACGGCAGTGCCATCCTGCGTGCGCCAGTCCACGCTGACAGCTTTGTGGGACAGATCCGACAGGCGCAGGACAAAGCTCGCGACGCCGCCTTCCGCGATGCTTGCATCTTCAATGGAAACTTGAAGCGTCCCGCCGGTAAAGGAGAAATCGGTCGCATCAATGGTGGCGCCCGCCTGCCCGGTAAGGGTGATGGTATTGCCGGAGCCCGCATCGATGATCTTGTCCAGGGCGCGATTGCTGATGGTCAGGTCGGTGAATTGCAGTCCTGCACCGCCAAGCTCGATGATGTCCGAGCCGTCTTCGAAGTCCGTAATCGTGTCGGCGCCGAAAGTGCCGGATGTATAGCGGAAAGTGTCCGAACCGCCTCCACCGGTGAGCGTGTCGGCGCCAATCCCGCCGATCAGGATGTCGTCGCCAATTCCGCCGATCAGGATGTCGTCGCCGGCGCCGCCGAAGAGCATGTTGTTCGCATCGTTTCCGGTAACATTGTCCGTGCCGCCGCCGCCGATAAAATGCTCAATGACGGTGTCCTTGTAGATGACCATGTTGCCCTTGCGGCCAAAGACGTCGGAGACGGCGCCGGGATTGAAGTCCACCCGGCTGCCCTGTGATGCGCCGGAGTAGTCGAAGGAGTCGTTGCCACCATCATCGATCAGCGTGAAGCCAAAGATTTTGCCGGCGTTCATGTGCCCGGCAAGGTCATCGAGAAAGCCGCCCGCGGTCGAATTAAAGCCGTAGACCGTGTCGCCGGTACGCATCGCGTTACTATCGCCGTAGAGTTTTTCAATGGCGAGAATGTCGGCGCTCATCGGGGTGGCGGGAAGCGCAAGGCTTGCTTTCAGTGTGGGGTTTTCCGTCGGCCCGAAGTAGGACATGGCCGAAATTTGCACACTATCGTTGGCAAACTTGGCATCGCCCTGGTAGCTGACGCTACCGTTGTAGTTGCCTGGATGCCCTAGCCCCAACGCGTGGCCGATCTCATGAATGAAGTGATACAGCGCCCTTGGCCCGATGACCGTATATTCGCCCGATTCGTTCGTACCCACGGCATTGGCTTGCGTGGATTTGCGCAGCTCGACGTTCCAGGAAATCCATCCCTCCGAGCCGGATTTTAGCCACGTCGCCTTTGTCGCGGAGCCATATTGAAAGAGAATGCCACGATCATTGTCGCCTCGGCCATCGTCACGGTCGATGCTCACCTCCCTGAAGGCGAGCCCCGTGGTGCTTGACCACATGTCGAGCGCGGTGCGGGCGAGGAACTGGCCTTTGGCGTCGAGACGGGAAAGATCGACCCGAATTTCCGAATCAGACCATTTGGTTGAAGTGGCGTTCGGGCCGGAAGCGTCCCTGAAGTAGCCGAGGATCAGGTACTCGGCGATTTGGTCAAGTGTCCCCTCAGGCTTGCTCATAAAACATCTTTCTCCTACTGCTTTCGGTTACAGTGGCCAGTCCTTCCCCCGGAGGCCATTGCTTCCATCCCTGTTCCATGCAGGGACAGTATAATACGATGACTTTCTGATAAGTGAAAGGATTTTCGAAGGCGAAAGCGATGGAAAATTGCAAGGGACAATTGACGCGAATGCTGGGCGCGGCCCTGAGCGAAGCCTGTGGCATGGCGGATTGCGACCCCAATGTGATCACCGCTTCACGGCCGGAGTTCGGCGATTATCAGGCCAATGGCGTCATGGCCGCGGCGGGGCGCGCCGGGCTTAAACCTCGTGATGCAGCCGCGGCCACCATTGCCGGCCTGAAAGACCCGGAAGGCCTGATCGCCTGGGCGGAAGTCGCCGGCCCCGGCTATATCAATATCCGGATTGCCGACAGCGCCCTGCTCGGGCGCGGCAATCAGGTGCTCGCCGCGCCCCACAGGCTGATCCCGGATGCTCCCGAGCCACAGAAAATCGTCGTCGATTATTCATCGCCCAATCTCGCCAAGGAAATGCACGTGGGGCATTTGCGCGGCACGGTCATCGGCGACAGTCTGGTTCGGGTGCTTGAGCGCCTCGGCCACGAGGTGATTCGCCAGAATCATGTGGGCGACTGGGGAACCCAGTTCGGCATGCTGATCACCTATCTGCGCGAACTCGGCGAGGACGCAAACGTATTGCAAGCCGAACTGGCTGACCTGGAATCCTTTTACCGCGCCGCCAAGAACCGTTTTGACGCCGACCCGGATTTCGCCGGCCGGGCCCGCCTGAGCGTGGTCAAGCTGCAAGGCGGAGACCCGGAAACCCTGGTCGCCTGGCGGCGCTTCATTGACGAATCCCTGAGCCACTGCCAAAGCATCTATGACCGGCTCAATGTCAGCCTGCGCCACGCCGACCTCGACGCCGAAAGCCGCTACAACGAGGATCTGGCGGGCGTTATCCGCCAACTCGACGAGGCGGGACTGTTACAGGAAAACGATGGCGCCCGCTGTGTCTTCCTGCCGGAATTCAAGCGCAAGGACGGCGAAACCCTGCCCGTCATCGTGCAGAAATCGGACGGCGGCTATCTCTATTCCACCACCGACCTCGCCGCGGTCAAACTGCGCGCCGGCGAACTCAGGGCGGACCGTTCGCTATACGTGGTGGACGCCCGCCAGTCGCTCCACTTCCAGCAGGTGTTCGCCGTGGCCCGGGCGGCGGGAATGGTGGACGACAGGCTGTCGCTGGAACATATCGCCTACGGAACCATCATGGGCAGGGACAACAAGCCTTACAAGACGCGATCGGGAGATTCGGTAAAGCTGGCGGACTTGCTCGATGAGGCGGTGACGCGGGCTTACGATCTGGTTTCGGAAAAAAACCCGGAACTGGACGAGGAACAGCGGCGGCAGATTGCCGAAACCGTGGGCATCGCCGCGGTCAAGTACGCCGACCTGAGCAAGAACCGCATGAGCGACTATATCTTCGACTGGTCGAGCATGCTGTCATTCGAAGGCGATACCGCGCCGTATCTGCTCTACGCCGGCACTCGAATCAAGAGCATCCTGCGCAAGCTGCCCGCCGAAGCTTCAACTTCCAGCCTGCTGCGAATCTCGGCGGCCGAAGAACGGGCCCTGTTACTGAAAACCCTGCAACTACCTGAAGTCGTCAATCTGGTGGCAAAGGAATGCTACCCCAATACTCTCTGCAACTATTTGTACAAACTGTCCGGCAGCTTCATGCGCTTCTACGAAGCCTGTCCCATCCTCCAGGCAGAGCCCGAAGTCAGAAATTCCCGGCTCGCCCTGGCCCGGCTCACCGAACAGGCGCTGGAACAGGGACTGGATTTGTTGGGAATCCAGACTTTGGAGAGGATGTGAATTTTCCAAGAAACCCTGCAACTCATCCCCGCTTACTCCCCGGTCAATTCCAGCAACAACTTGTTCAATCTACTGGAAAACTGCGCCGGATCGTCAAGCCCCCTGCCCTCGGCGAGGCTGGCCTGGCCGAAGAGGATGGTTGCCAGATCGGTGAAGCGGGATTCGTCGCTTTCCCGGTTGAGGCGCTGCAGGAGCGCATGGTCGGGATTGATTTCGAAGATCGGCTTTGATTCCGGCGCCTTCTGGCCCGAGGCTTCCATGATTCGCCGCATCTGCATACCCATGTCGTGTTCATCGACGATCAGGCAGGCGGGGGAATCGGTAAGCCGCCGGGTGATCCGAGCTTCCTTGATCTGCTCGCCGAGGCTGTCCTTGATGCGCTTGAGCAGGTCGGCGTGCTCGCCTTCGTCTTCCGGCTCGGGCTCGTCCTCGAGTTTGCCGAGGTCGAGCTTGCCCCGGGCGATGTCCTGGAATGACTTGCCGTCGAATTCATGGAGATGCCCCATCAGCCATTCGTCGATGCGGTCGTGCATGAGCAGCACCTCGATGCCCTTGCGGCGGAACACTTCGAGCTGGGGACTGCTGCGGGCGGCCTTGAGGGAATCGCTGACCAGATAGTAGATCTTGTCCTGGCCTTCCTTCATGCGGGCGACATAGTCCCCGAGCCCCTGGTCCTGCTCTTCGCCGGTGGATTCGGTGCTGCTGAACAGAAACAGCGAGGCGATTTTCTCGCGATTGCCGAAATCTTCCGCCGGGCCTTCCTTGAGCGCCTGCCCGAATTCCTTCCAGAAGCCGGCGTAGGCTTCCGTGTCCTTTTTCTTGAGCCGCCCGATCAGGTCGAGCACGCGTTTGGTGAGTGCGGTACGAACTTTTTCCACCTTGGGGTCTTTTTGCAGGATCTCCCGGGAAACATTGAGGGGGAAGTCGTTGGAGTCGAGAATGCCCTTCACGAAACGCAGGTACAGCGGCAGGAACTGTTCCGCCTCGTCCATGATGAATACCCGCTGCACATAGAGCTTGAGGCCTCGGGCGCCGTCGCGATTCCAGAGGTCGAAGGGGGCGCTTTTGGGCAGGAACAGCAGGCTGGTGTATTCGAGCTTGCCTTCCACGTGGTTGTGGCTCCAGTCGAGGGGCTCGTCGAAGGCGTGGCCGATGTGCTTGTAGAATTCCTGGTATTCCTTTTTCTTGATGTCCCTGCGCGAACGGGTCCAAAGCGCCTTGCCCTCGTTCACCGGTTCAAAGGCGGGCTCTGTTTTTCCGTCCTTGTCGTCGCCCTCTTCGTCATCGCCGAATTTCTGCTCAGCCATCAGCACGGGGATGGAGATGTGGTCGGCGTACTTCTTGACGATGCCGCGCAGGCGGTAGTTTTCGAGAAACTCTTTGGCGTCGTCCCGCAGATGCAGGATAACGATCGTGCCGCGTTCGGATTTTTCGGCGTCGGCGATCGAGTATTCGGATTCGCCGCTGGACTTCCACAATACGGCTTCGCCGGGCTTGGTTCCGGCCTTGCGGGTGAGCACTTCGACTTCTTTGGCGACGATAAAGGAGGAATAAAAGCCGACACCGAACTGGCCGATGAGCTGGGAGTCCTTCTGCTGGTCGCCGGTGAGCGATTCGAGGAAGTGGGCGGTGCCCGAACGGGCGATGGTGCCGAGATTGCGGATGACCTCTTCCCGGCTCATGCCGATACCGTTGTCGGCCACGCTGATGGTCTTGTTGTCCGGGTCGAATTCGATTCTGACCTGGATGTCCGGGTCTTCTTCGAGCAGTTCCGGGTTGGAGAGGGCTTCGAAGCGGAGTTTGTCGGCGGCGTCCGAGGCATTGGAAATGAGCTCGCGCAAAAACACTTCCCGGTTGCTGTACAGGGAGTGGATCATCAGATGCAGGAGCTGTTTGGCTTCGGTTTCGAATCCTCTGGTTTCGGTGTTGGCGGCGGTTTCGGCCATTTTCGGTCCCCATTACACAAAAAACCCAGCCGCTTCTGCGGCTGGGTCTTCAGATGGGGGTTAGCGCGGAGATTTCAAGCCTTGTCCTTGTCCCGTCATTCTGCGCGCAATCGCAGAATCTCATGCGGAGGCCACCCAGGGAGATTCTGCGACTGCGCTTCGCTTCGCGCAGAATGACAGGGGGCGGGCGCTCTGCCGCACGCAGGATGACAGTCAATCGATCAATGATGGATAGGTTTCGTAGAAGTCCATGGCGTCGTTGCGGCGTTCGGCGAGTATATTGTATCGCTGCCGGGTCGATTCGATGAACTGCCGGTAGCTGCCGGCCGCCTGCCGTTCCTGCTCCCCACCGGCTTCGGCGGAATCGCTGGTGGCTTCGAGGGCTTCGCCGAACCGATCCAGTTCCACCAGTGCCCGGGCAAGAAAAAGCAGGGTGTCGGCGCGGTCTTCGAGTCCGCCCCGGTCCAGCGCTTCCTGGAAAGCTTCCGCGGCTTCCTCGTAGCGGTTGAGCACGTAGTACAGGTAGCCCAGGGTGTCGTGGGAGTTGCCGGTATTGTCGAGTTCCGCGGCGCGCAGGGCGGGCTCCAGGGCTTCGTCGTATTCGGCGCCGAGCATGGACATCTGGGCCAGGGTGGTGTTGTTTTCGAGATCGTCGGGAATCAGGCCCTGGGCGAAACCGTCGTCGAGAATCTTGCGTCCGGAAAGCGGAATCTCCATGCCCGCCAGGGACTGCCCGAGATTGAGGAAACGGGTATCGTCATCCACAAGGCCGCGGAGATACGTCAGATTCAGGGACTGCACCCGCTCGTCTTCCCGGTCGAGGCTGGCGTAGATCGCGCTCAGGTTCTGCCAGTCGGTGGGGTCATCGAACTTCATGATCATGGTCTTGGTGAGATCAAGGGCATCGTCGAAACTTTCCAGGGTGAAATAGACGCCATTGAGATAGGCGTAGTCATCCCGGCCAAGCTCCAGGCCATTGGTGAGGGACAGCTTCATGTAGTCGAGCCAGTAGTCCCTGGCCGGCAGCATGTCGTCGAGCTGGTAATGGGCGTAGGAAAGGCCCTTGAACACGATTTCGTCTTCCTCGACGGTCATGTTCCGCCAGGCTTCGTAGTTGGCGATGGACTGTTCCCAGTTCTCCTCGGCGGCGTAAAGCTGGCCGAGTGAGCGGTGGGTGCGGCGGCGGGTGTCCTCGCGCAGGTCCTCGATGGTGAGCATTTCCTCAAAGGTGCGCAGGGCGCCGGCGAAGTCCTCCATGGCGAGATAGTAGTTGGTGTAGAAGTTCAGGGTGGTGGATTTTTCGAAATCGTTCATGCGTTCCCAGCGGCGTTCGCGAAGCTCGTCCAGGGCTTCCTTGGCGCCTTGCAGGTCCACCGGGTCTTCCGGATCTTCCGGCGACATCATTTCCTGGATTTCGGAAATGGCCCGCATGACCTGGGGACCGAGAGTTCCCGCGGTGCGCGCCTCCGGCGGCGGCCGCGATTCTTCCCCCGCCAGCGCCGGGGCGCCGGGCTGGGCCAGCATCAGTACAAAACCCGACAGCAAGGCGGGTATCAGACCATAGATTTTCTTCATGTTGCCGGCTCCTGTTGCCCTGGCCGCTATTCTTCGAGCTCGTAGCGGAACACGTACTGTACGCCTTGCACTTCAACGCCCTGGCCGTCGACAACCCGGGGCTGGAACTTGAAGCGCGCCGCGGCGCGAACCGATGAGCGGTCAAATATGTTAGGCGGCTCGGCATCGACCACCACAATACTGTCTTCCACCACATTGCCGAGGCCATCCACGGTAAAACTCACCAGGCACCAGCCCTCAATGCCGCGCTGGGCGGCCCGGGTGGGATACTGGGGCGCAATCGCCACCAGGGGCAGATAGTCGCCATCTGTGCTGCTGATGGTGGCCGGGGTCAGATCGAGACCGTCGCCGATATCCACGTCGCCCCGGGCGATGGCGATGGACGGGCCGCTGTCCAGGGAAATCTGCTTGTCGGGCACATCGACTTCCTGCTCGACGATTTCCTCGATGGGTTCGGGACGCTCGATTTCCTCCACCACGTCGAGTTCAATCTCGGGCATGGTGGCATCCACGATTCGCACCACGGAAATCGCTTCGTCAAGCTGCTCGCCGGTGGCGATGAGAAATTGCATGAAATAGAACAGGCCGCCGGTGATGCCCACGGCCAGGGCGAAGGAAATGCCCCATCTGACGAATATCATCTGTCAAGCCTCCGTTGAAATGGAAACGTTTTCGATGTTGGCTTCCCGGGCCGCCTCCAGAATCTGCAATACCTGCTCGTTATTGGAGTTCTGGTCCGCCTGGATGACCACCGAGGAATTCGGCGCGTCGGCAAGCCGCAGTTCAAAACGGGAGCGGATGAAACGCGGATCGATCTGGTCGCCGTCGATCCAGATATCGCCCTGGGCGCCCACGGCGATGAGGATCAGGTCGCCGGACTGGCTGAGGCCGGTGGAGGCCTCGGGTTTGGCGACGTCGATGCCGGCCTCCCGGACGAAGACCGAGGTGACGATAAAGAAAATGAGCAGGATGAAAACGACGTCAAGCATGGGGGTGAGATCGATCTCGCCCGCTTCCTCGTTTTCCGCCCGTTTCATCAATCCGCTTTTCATTGCTGCTGTCCCGTATTCGTGATCCGCTGTTTCAGGCTGCGCATTGGGCTTAGTGGCTCAATGGCAAATGGTCCTCAAGCAGTTCGAGGTCCCGATCCACCTGGCCTTTCAGGTAGTTGTAGGCAAAGATGCCGGAGATGGCGCCCACCATTCCCGCCATGGTGGGAATCGTCGCCTTGGATACGCCTCCCGCCATGGATTTGGCGTCGCCGCCGCCGGTGACCGCCATGACGAAGAAGACTTCGATCATGCCGGTTACCGTGCCGATCAACCCAAGCAGCGGGCAGATCGTCACCAGCACTTCGATAATCGGCAGGGTGCTGCGCACGTCGAGGGAGATTCGGGAAATCATCATCTCCCGAATCCGGCGCGCGGCCCAGGAGTCGGTGTCCTGGCGGGCGTTCCATTCCGCCAGGGTGTTCTTGACGTTGCGCTTGTGGGTGGTGTTGAGATACCAGACCCGCTCGAACACCAGGGACCACTTCAGGAACAGCAGTATGGCGATCACGTTGAGCACGGGACCGCCCCGCTGCATGAAGCTGCTGATGGCGTCCATGATGTCGAGCAAGAAAAAGTACATTTACGTCATCTCCCGCTGTATTCGGTCACTCTCAGCCGGCGGCCCGGGCCTCGCGCTCGGCTTTCTGGGCAATCATGCCCGTGGCCTGCTGTTCGAGGATGTGGGTGATATTGTCGGCGCGGCTCTTCACCACGGTGTGCATGAAGATCGTCGGGATGGCGACGACAATACCGAGCACCGTGGTCATCAGGGCCTGGGAGATACCGCCGGCCATGATGGTCGGGTCGCCGGCGCCATAGACCGTGATCTGTTGGAAAACCTGGATCATGCCCGTTACCGTGCCAAGCAGCCCGCCCAGCGGCGCGATGGTGGCGATCATCTTGATCAGGGTGAGCATGCTTTCCAGGGAAGGCGTTTCCTGCAGGATGGCCTCGCCGAGCTTGAGTTCGAGGGTTTCGGTATCCACGTCGGGGTTGGATTCACCCACGAGCAGCACCCTGCCCAGGGGATTCTTCTTGCTCAGGCGGTCGGCGTTGCGCAACTGCGCCCGCACCTTGAGCGACACCAGGGAAAGGATCAGCAGCCGCAGGAAGGCGATCAGGATGCCGACAATGCCCACGCCGATAATGATGAAGCCGATAATGCCCGAGTTGTTGCGCACCTGCTCTTCCACGGTGGGGAAGTTGACGAGATTGGCGAGCACTTGGCCGCCTACGCCGCCGGTGGGATCGATGCCCACGCGGACAAAACCGTCGCTGGCGTTCTCCAGGTCCCTGGCCGAGGCGAGGGTGGCGGAATCGGGCTGGCGCGGCAGCACCTGAAGGTGGCCGATGTCGCCGGAATAGCGCAAGTACTGTCCGTCGGACACCGCGTTGAAGGCGCCGATGCGGGTCACCGACTGGCTGACGGTGTCGCCATTGGGCATGGCCACATCGCCGTTGTAGGTGACGACCCGGGCGGATTCGGTCAACTCCTGGTGCATGTAGAACCAGAAGCGCTCCATTTCCTCGATTTCCAGCTGGGCGATGGTGCTGCCCGCTTTCTCGATAAAGCCTTCCACGGCTTCCGAGCGGCCCTGGTACTGGGCGCTGATCAGGGAATTCTCGAATGTGCTCAGGAAATCGCCCGCCACGCCCTGCAGGGTGCCGAATAATTCGTTCAGGTCGCCCCGGCGGTCGCGGAGGACTTCGCGCTTGTCGGCGATGGTGATCTCGTTCTGCTCGAACTGGTCGCTCAACTCGGTCTGCAGGGTTTCCTGCTCGACGATGCGATTGTTGGTGGTATTCAGGATTTCTTCCTGGCGGGCGGCGTTCTGTTCGAACTCATTGAGGCGCTGCCGGTATTCCTCGGATTCGGCTACCCGGTCCTCGGCCACGAGGTCGAGCAGTTCGGCCAGATTGCCGGCGGATTCCTGGGCCGCGAGCGGCGCGGCGAAGCCCAGCAGGGCGCCGGAAACGAATAGGGCTTTCAGATTTGGACGGTTCACTGTGCAATCTCCGGAGCCAGTACAGGCAGTTCGATGACTCTTGGGGCGTCAAGCTGGGCGGCGACGCGGATGGCGTTCTGCACCGCGGTGCGGTATTCGCCCGGCGGCAACTCAACCCACTCCCTGCCGCGGTTGTCCCAGGCGCGGGTTTCCTGGCGGTCGGTGGTCTGATAGATCAGCGCCACCCGGCCGATGCGAACAATGCTGACATCCCGGGCGACGCCCTCGATCTCGATGGTATCGTCATAGGTTTCGATGGTGCGGCCATAGGCGGTCTCGTTCTGGTACATCACCAGTACCTGGCGGAACTTCTCGGCGATGGACACATCGGGATTGTCGATGGCGTTGCGGGCGAACTCGACCCGGGCCCGTCTTTCCTCAAGCTGGAAGGGATAGTCCAGTTCGATGAATTCCTCGATTGCCGCCAGCATCTTCTCCATCAGCAGGGGAATGTTGCGGGTCACCTCTTCCACCGAGGCGATGGATTCGTCGAGGGTGGCGATATTGTCTTCCTGGATGGAAATCGACTTGCGGAATCCGGCATTGAGAACCAGCAGGGATTCCAGGGCGTCATTGGCGCGCTTGAATTCCTCGAAGGTGGAACTGGCCGAATCCGCCAGCCGGGTCAGTTCCTGCTGAACTTCCGCCGACTCGCGGTACTTTTCGCCAATGGCGCTCATTGCCCGATCCAGTACGCTGCTGTCCACGAGTATCTCGGGTTCCGGGACGTTCTGGGCCGGCGCGGCGTCCTGGGCCAGGGTCGAGCCGGCAAAAACCGTGAGCAGCAGCGCAATCGAAACCTTACCGATATTGCGAATTTTCATGTGCCATCCTAATCGTTCGTCAAAAACCAAGTTCGGGCAGGGTTGGCATTTTCAGCCGTTTGCGCCCGGACAGTGAGTTCAGTTCGGCGAGTCCCAGACATCTGGTCGCCAGGCTCTTTTTTCTCGCTTTTTTCCAGCTTCTGGCCGATTGCGCCCAAGCCTAACACAAGTTCTCAAGAGTGTTGAACCCTTTTTGCGGCGTGACGGCAACTCCATTTTCGACACCGCCTTCCGCTGTCATTCCATGACTTTGCACAGATATGGCAGGGAAGCGACACGCATCCGTCCAAGCCAGATTCGACTACCTGCCACCAGCCAGAACAGATTTCCACCCTGTGGCCCGGGATAATCCCATGCCGATGTCGGCAAGGCTGCGAACGGTATGGACGCCGGCGGCCTCCAGCGCCGCGAACTTCTCGGCGGCGGTGCCCTTGCCGCCGGCGATAATCGCCCCGGCGTGGCCCATGCGCTTGCCCGGCGGCGCCGTGACGCCGGCGATATAGGCAACCACCGGCTTGCGAACCTTTTCCGCGATGAAAGCCGCGGCCTCTTCCTCGGCGCTGCCTCCGATTTCGCCGATCATGACGATGGCTTCGGTGGCGGGGTCTTCTTCAAACAGCCCGAGAATGTCCACAAAACTCGAGCCTGGAATCGGGTCGCCGCCGATGCCGACGCAGGAGGACTGGCCAAAGCCGTGATCCGTGGTCTGCTGCACCGCCTCGTAAGTGAGGGTTCCGGAGCGGGAAACGATGCCCACCTTGCCGGGCAGATGGATATCGCCGGGCATGATGCCGATCTTGCTCTCCCCGGGAGTGATCACGCCGGGGCAGTTGGGACCGATGAGGCGTGCCCCGGCGGCGTCGCAGCTCGCCTTGGCGAGGAGCATGTCGAGGGTGGGAATGCCCTCGGTGATGCAGACCACGAGGCGGATGCCGGCGGCAACGGCTTCCAGAATCGAATCGAGACAGAATGGCGCGGGTACATAAATGGATGTCGCATCCGCGCCGGTTTGTTCGGCGGCTTCGCGAACCGTATCGAATACCGGCACGCCAAGATGCGTCTGGCCACCCTTGCCCGGCGTGACGCCGCCCACAATCCGGGCGCCGTAGGCAATCGCCTGCCCGGTGTGGAAGCTGCCCTGGGAGCCGGTGATTCCCTGGCAGATGACCCGGGTTTCGGCATTGATGAGGATGCTCATTGCGCGCCTCCCGCAGCTTCAACGACTTTTTGCGCGGCGTCCTCAAGACTGTTGGCGGCGATGATGCGCAGTCCGCTGGCGGCGAGCCGCTGCCGCCCCTCGGCGGCGCTGTTGCCTTCGAGGCGCACCACCACGGGCTGGGTGACGCCGACTTCCCGCACCGCCTGGATGATGCCGTCGGCGATCAGGTCACAGCGCACGATGCCACCGAAGATAT
Organism: Pseudomonadales bacterium; assembly: GCA_022825945.1. Taxonomy (GTDB): domain Bacteria; phylum Pseudomonadota; class Gammaproteobacteria; order Pseudomonadales; family Pseudohongiellaceae; genus UBA9145. The sequence continues at coordinate 47,331 of JAJDVS010000068.1, read as the reverse complement.
TGACGAGTACCGCGCGAACCTTGTCGTCGGAAAGTATGATCTTGAAGGCCTCGGCCACCCGCTCGGCGGTGGCGCCGCCGCCCACATCGAGGAAATTGGCGGGGTTGCCGCCGTGCAACTGGACGATATCCATGGTGCCCATGGCGAGCCCGGCGCCATTGACCATGCAGCCGATATTGCCGTCGAGGGCCACATAACTGAGTTGCCATTGGGCGGCATGGGCTTCGCGCTCGTCGTCCTGGCTGGGGTCGTGCATTTCCCGAATGCGGGGTTGGCGGTAGAGGGCATTGCCGTCGATATTGATCTTGCCGTCGAGGCAATTGAGTTCGCCCTGGCGGGTGATCACCAGGGGATTGATTTCGAGCAGGGAGAGGTCGAGTTCCTGAAACAGCCTGGCGAGACCGAGAAAGATTTCGGTGAATTGCCTGACCTGCTTGCCGGTCAGCCCGAGCCGGAAAGCGAGTTCCCGGCCCTGGAAAGCCTGGGGGCCGGCGAACGGGTCGATACTGGCGCGAAGAATTTTTTCCGGCGTTTCCCGGGCCACCTTTTCGATATCGACGCCGCCTTCGGTGGAAGCCATGAACACGATGCGGCGCGAGGAACGGTCGATCACCGAGCCGAGATACAGTTCGCTTTCGATATCGACACATTCCTCGATCAGTATCTTGTGGACCGGCTGGCCTTCCGAGTCGGTCTGGTAAGTAACCAGATTGCGCCCCAGCCAGTGCCGGGCATACTCCCCGGCCTCGGCTGCGCTTTGCACGAGTTTGACCCCGCCCGCCTTGCCGCGGCCGCCGGCATGAACCTGGGCCTTGACTACCCAGTGTTCGCCGCCGAGTTGCGCGGTGGCGGCCGCGGCATCCGCGGCGGTGTTCACGGTCATCGACCGCGACACCGGCAGGCCGTACTCGGCAAACAACTGCTTGGCCTGGTATTCGTGGAGATTCATGGATGCTTTCCCTATTGGAACTGCCGCCGGATGAGCCGCAATCGGCTAGCGTTTGCGATTGGCCTTGTGGATGGCGTGGCCATGAACCGCGAGCGCCGACTCGTGAACGACTTCCGACAGCGCCGGATGGGGGAACATGGTCAGGGCGATATCTTCCGCGCTGGCGCCGAATTCCATGGCGATCACCATCTGCTGCAACAGGTCGGCGGCGCTGGCGCCGATCACCTGGCAGCCGACGATGCGGTCGCTGGCTTTTTCAACCACGAGCTTTACCATGCCGTCGGTGTCATGGGCGGCCAGGGCGCGGCCGCTGGCGGCGAAGGCGAAATTGCCGGTGATCGTTTCCACGCCCGCCTGTTTCATTTCGTCTTCGGTCTTGCCGGCCCAGGCGATTTCCGGATGGGTGTAAATGACGGATGGCACCAGATCGTAATTGACCTGGGTTTTCTTGCCCGCCAGGCGTTCCGCCACCATTACGCCCTCTTCCATGCCCTTGTGGGCGAGCATGGGTCCCCGCACCAGATCGCCCACGGCGTACACGTCCGCGAGATTGGCGGCGCAGAATTCATCGACTTCGACAAAGCCCCGCTCGTCGACGGCAAGCCCGGCGGCCGGGTCGGCGAGGTCGCCGCTTACCGGCCTTCGGCCCACTGCAACGATAAGCTTGTCGAAAGAAGCTTCCCGGTCGCCTTCGGCATTCCGGTAGCTGACCGTGACCGGATGCTTGCGGCGCCGGTTGATCCTGCTGCCGGCGACTCTTGCGCCCAACTGGATGTCGAGCCCCTGACTGCCGAAGATTTTCAGTGATTCCCTGGCCATTTGCCGGTCGAGCGCGGGAAGGAAATCATCCAGCGCTTCGAGAATGGTGACTTTGCTGCCAAGGCGACTCCAGACGCTGCCGAGTTCCAGCCCGATGACGCCGGCGCCGATGACGCCGAGTTTTTCCGGCACGGCATCGAATTCCAGAGCGCCGCTGGAATCGACGATGAGATCGTTGTCCACCGGCGTGGGCGGAATCGTCATCGGCTCGGAACCGCTGGCAAGAATCACATGGGCGGCATTGAACTCCCGCCGTTCACCGTCGGCCGCGGTGACTTCCACCCGGCCCCGGCCGAGCAGCCTGCCCCGACCGGAAATGCCGGTGACCTTGTTGCTGCGGAACAGACCGGACACCCCCTTGGTCAACTGCCCCACCACCTGGTTCTTGCGGGCCATCATGGCTGCCACGTCGATGGTGCCCTGCTCCAGGCGAATGCCGTGGGCGTCGAAGCGGTGCCGCATTTCATGGAACTTGTGGGAAGTATCGAGCAGGGCCTTGGAGGGAATACAGCCCACATTGAGGCAGGTGCCGCCGTACACGGGCTTGTCGTCCGGGGACAGCCACTGCTCCACGCATGCGGTGTTGAAGCCAAGCTGGGCGCAGCGAATCGCCGCCACATATCCCGCGGGGCCCGAGCCGATTACGACTACATCAAACTGTTGCGACATGAATGGTTCCTTGACGGATTCTGGCGCTCAGATTTCCAGCACGAGCCGCACCGGGTCCTCGATGAGTTCCTTGATGGCCAGGAGAAATTGTACCGCTTCCTTGCCGTCGATCAGGCGGTGGTCGTAGGAAAGCGCAAGATACATCATCGGCAGGATTTTCACCTCGCCGTCCACCGCCATGGGGCGCTCCTGGATCTTGTGCATGCCGAGAATCGCGGTCTGGGGCGGATTGAGAATCGGGGTGGAAAGCAGGGAGCCGAAAATGCCGCCATTGGAAATAGTGAAGGTACCGCCTGCAAGTTCTTCGATAGCGAGCTTGCCGTCCCGGGCTTTTTCGCCGAATTCGAGAATTTCCTTCTCGATGCGGGCAAAGCCCATGTTGTCGGCGTCGCGCAACACGGGAACCACAAGGCCCCTGGGCGAGGAAACCGCGACACCGATATCCTGATAGCCGTGGTAGACGATATCATTGCCGTCGATGGAGGCGTTTACCGCCGGAAAACGCTTCAGCGCCTCGATGGAGGCCCGCACGAAGAAGGACATGTAACCGAGACGGACGCCGTCGTGGGTTTCCTGGAAACGTTGCTGATGACGCTTGCGGAGCGTCATGACCGGTTGCATGTTGACCTCGTTGAAGGTGGTCAGCATGGCCGTGGTGGTGGTGGCTTCGAGCAGGCGCTGGGCGACCCGGGCCCGCAGCCGGCTCATGGGAACCCGCTCTTCCTTGCGGTTTTCCATGGATTGCAGGTTTCCACCGGCGGGCTGCCCGGCAGGCCTGGGCGCGACAGGCGCCGGTTCCGCCGGAGGAGGTTTGGCTTCGGTTTGATCGGCGGCGATCTTGTCGAGCACGTCCTGGCGGGTAATGCGGCCGCCCTTGCCGCTGCCACTGATTTCCTCCGCCGCAATGCCGTGTTCTTCCAGCAGGCGGCGTACCGCGGGGCCGGCGGCCGGCGGCGCCACGGTTTCGCTGGCTTCCGATTCCGAATCGGGAGCTTGCGACCCGTCGCTGGCGGCCCGGGGTTCCAGCCTGCCGATGGCTTCATTGCTGGTAATGGTCTCGCCGGCCTGCTTGTAGATTTCCTTGAGTACGCCATCGGCGGGCGCCACCACCTCGATCACCACCTTGTCGGTTTCGATATCCACCAGCGCTTCGTCGCGCTGCACGCTTTCGCCGGCTTTCCGGCGCCAGACGGCGATCGTGCCGTCGGGCACCGATTCCGGCAGTGTGGGCGCTTTCAGTTCAATGGTCATTTCTGCTTTCTTCCCGATTTGCCCGCCTTGCCCTTGCCCGGTGGTGGTTTCAGATCCAGGGCTTCGCGGAGAAAATCCTCCTGCTGCTGCAAATGCAGGGCCAGATAGCCGGCGGAGGCCGCGGCGGAAGGCTCCCTGCCCGCGTATCCCAGCCAGATTTCCGGATACAGGGCGGTGATGTCCCGGCGCATATGATGCTGGCTGGAATACCAGGCGCCCTGGTTCATGGGCTCTTCCTGACACCAGATGATGGATTCCACATTGCGGTAACGGCGGATGCAGCGCTTGAAGTTTTCGTGTGGAAAGGGATACAGCTGCTCCAGCCGGATAATGGCGATATCTTCAATGCCCTGGCCCCGGCGCATCTCATCGAGGTCGTAGTACACCTTGCCGCTGCAGAGCACGAGCTTGCGAACGGTTTTGGGAGCGGGTTTCGCCGGGTCGTCAAGCACCACCTGAAATGCGCCGCCGGCGAGTTCCTCGAGGCTGCTGGCGCACTCGCGCCGGCGCAACAGGCTCTTGGGCGACATCACCACCAGCGGCTTGCGCAGGGGGCACAGCACCTGCTTGCGCAGCATGTGAAAAACCTGGGCCGAGTTGGTGGGCAGACAGACCTGGATATTGTGCTCGGCGCATAGCTGCAGAAAGCGTTCGAGCCGGGCGGAGGAATGCTCCGGCCCCTGTCCTTCGTAGCCGTGTGGCAGCAGCATGGTCAGCCCGCACAGCCGCTGCCACTTGTGTTCGCCGCTGGTGATGAACTGGTCGATCACCACTTGGGCGGAATTGGCGAAATCGCCGAACTGGGCTTCCCAGATCACCAGGGCATTGGGGGTGGTGGTGGCGTAGCCGTATTCGAAAGCGAGCACCGCCTCTTCCGACAGCAGGGAATCGTAGATCGTGAACGAGCCCTGATCCTTGGCCAACTGCTGCAGCGGCACATGCTCGGCCCCGCTTTGCTGGTCGAAAAGCACCGCATGGCGATGGGCGAAGGTTCCCCGGGCGCAGTCCTGGCCGGTAATCCGCACCTTGTTGCCGCTGACCAGGATACTGGCGTAGGCCAGGGATTCGGCGAATCCCCAGTCCAGGGGAATCTCGCCTTCCGCCATGCGCCGGCGGTCTTCCATCAGCTTTGCCACCTGGCGGTGCAACTGGAATCCTTCCGGGACCGCGACGAGCTTGCGCGCCAGACCCTGAAGGTTCTGCAAGGGCATCGAAGTCTGGTAGTGGGGGCTCCAGTCGTGGCCGAGATAGGGGCTCCAGTCGACGAACAGCTCCACCGAGGGCTCCTTGACCAGGCTCTTCACCACATGCTCGCCGGTGTCGAGGGCGGCGCGGTAGCTGCTTTCCTGCTCCCGGGAATCGGCGGGAGAGACCACGTCCTCCCGCGCCAGACGCTCGGCGTACAGGGTTTTGACGGTCTTGTGGCGGCGGATGGCCTGATACATGCGGGGCTGGGTAATCGCGGGCTCGTCGGTTTCGTTGTGACCCTTGCGGCGGTAGCAGACGAGATCGATGACCACGTCCTTCTTGAACTGGTAGCGGTAGTCGAGGGCGAGCCGGGTGACGAACAGTACCGCTTCCGGATCGTCGGCGTTGACGTGGAAAATCGGCGCCTGGACCATCTTCGCCACATCGGTGCAATACTCGGTGGAGCGGGCGTCGTCCTGGCGGCTGGTGGTAAAGCCGACCTGGTTATTGATGATGACATGCACCGTGCCGCCGGTATGAAAGGCCCGGGTGCGGGACATCTGGAAGGTTTCCATCACCACGCCCTGCCCGGCGAAAGCGGCGTCGCCGTGAACGATCACCGGCAGGACGAGGTCGCCCTTGCGATCTTCCCGGCGCGATTGCCTGGCCCGCACCGAACCTTCCACCACCGGGGCGACGATTTCGAGATGGGATGGATTGAACACCAGCGCCATGTGCACTTCGCCGCCGGGAGTCATGATGTTGGAGGAAAACCCCTGGTGATACTTGACATCGCCGGAACTGCCGTATACCGCCTTGCCCTCGAATTCGTCGAACAGGTCCGAGGGGTTCTTGCCCAGCAGATTGACGAGTACATTGAGCCGGCCGCGGTGGGCCATGCCGAGCACGACTTCCCGGGAACCCCTGGCCCCGGCGCGCTGGACGACTTCGTCGAGCAGCGGAATCAGGCTTTCGCCGCCTTCGAGTCCAAAACGCTTGGTGCCGGGATACTTGCCGTCCAGGTGTTTTTCCAGGCCCTCGGCGGCGGTCAACCTTTCCAGCAGATGCTTCTTGTCCTTGTTGCCGAAGCGGAGATAACCGTCATTGCATTCGACTTCCTGCTCGATCCACTGTTTTTCCGCCAGATTGACGATGTGCATGTACTCGTAGCCGATGGAGCCGCAGTAGATGCGCTCCAGCGTGTCGATCAGGCTCCGCAGGCTGTCCCTGGGCTTGCTGATGAACAGGGCGCCGGTCTGGAATATGGTGGAATAGTCGATGGGCGACAGGTCATGGAATTCGATTTCCAGGTCGGGTACGCGCTGGCGGGCCATGAGCCCGAGTGGGTCGAGGGCCGCCTTCTGATGGCCTCGTTCCCGGTAGCAGCTGATCAACTCGAGCACCTGAACCTGCTTTTGTTCGTGCTCGGAATTGACGACGGCGTCATTGCTCAGCACCTGGGCGTAGCGGCTGACCTTGCCGAGCTTGCGAAAATCCTCGCGGATGCGCAGATGGGAAACTTCCGCTGCGCCGCCGTTGCCTGCCGGCAGTTCATCGAAAAACCTGCGCCATTCCGGGGGCACCGAGGCGGGATTGGCGAGCCAGCTTTCGTACAGGCCATCGACATACTCGGCGTTGGGCCCGGACAGGTGGCCCGTGCTCCAGAGCGTTTCCATGTCGTTTTGCTGCATGACCAGGAGTCCGGCGCCTTGTGGCTTCAGGTACCCTGTTCGACAAGCATGTTGCGAATCTTGCCGATGGCGCGGGTGGGATTGAGCCCCTTGGGGCAGACCGAGACGCAGTTCATGATGCCCCGGCAGCGGAATACGCTGAACGGGTCGTCGAGTTCGGCGAGGCGCTCGGCGGTGGCCTCATCCCGGCTGTCGGCAAGAAAGCGGTAGGACTGCAACAGCCCCGCGGGGCCGATAAACTTGTCCGGATTCCACCAGAACGATGGGCAACTCGTGGTGCAGCAGGCGCAGAGAATGCACTCGTACAGTCCATCGAGCTTTTCCCGTTCTTCCGGGGATTGCAGGCGCTCGATGGCGGGGGGCGGCTCGTCATTGATCAACCAGGGCTTGATCTTTTCAAACTGCTCGTAGAACTGCGACAAGTCCACCACCAGGTCCCGGATCACCGGCAAACCCGGCAGCGGCCGCAGTACGAGCTTGCGGGCGGGGCCGGCGGCTTTGGACAGCGGCGTGATGCAGGCAAGCCCGTTGACGCCATTGATGTTCATCCCGTCCGAGCCGCAGACGCCTTCCCGGCACGAACGCCGGTAGGTGATCGACGGGTCTTTCGCCTTGGCGAGTTCAAGCACATCGAGGACCATGAGATCGCGGTCCCCGGACACTTCCACCTCAAGGCTCTGCATCCGGGGCTTGCTGTCCTGCTCCGGGTTGTACCGATAGATGCTGATTGAGATCTGGCTCATTCCGGTTCAGTAAGTTCTTGCCTTGGGCTGAAAAGTATCGACCACATTGGGCCGGAAATTTACCACGCGCTTGCCGATTTTCCGCTTTTCCGGGAAATACAGCGAGTGGAACAGCCAGTTGTCGTCGTCGCGCTCGCGGAAATCGTCCCTGGCGTGGGCGCCACGACTTTCGTCGCGGCCTTCGGCGGCGATCGCGGTGGCCTCGGCCACGGCAAACAGGTTTTCCAGCTCTAGCGCCTCAATGCGGGCGGTATTGAATGTCGCGCTCTTGTCGGCGAGATGAGAGTTTTCGATGCGCGGCTTGAGGGCTTCGAGCTTGGCGATGCCTTCGCGCATGAACTCCCCGGTGCGAAACACGCCGAAATGCAATTGCATGATGCTCTGCAGTTCTTCGCGCAGCGCGGCGGTGTTTTCACCTTCGCTGGAGGTATCGAGCCGGCGCAATCGGCTCAGGGCCCGGTCCACGTCTTCCGACGCAGCCTGGCGGGCCTGCATGCCCTGCCGCAGCAGCTCATCGATGTGCTTGCCCGCGGCGCGGCCAAACACCACAAGGTCGAGCAGGCTGTTGCCGCCGAGCCGGTTGGCGCCGTGGACCGAAACGCAGGCGGCCTCGCCGGCGGCGAACAGGCCGGGAACCGCCACGTCTTCTCCGGCTTCGTTGCGGGTGAGGGCCTGGCCGTGAATATTGGTGGGGATGCCTCCCATCATGTAATGACAGGTGGGCACCACGGGAATCGGTTCCCGGATGGGATCCACATGGGCAAAAGTGCGTGACAGCTCAAGAATGCCGGGGAGCTTGCTGTTGAGTACATCAGCGCCGAGATGGTCAAGCTTGAGCATGACGTGGTCGCCCTGCTCGCCGCAGCCCCGGCCTTCCAGCACTTCGAGCACCATGGCCCGGGCCACTACGTCGCGGCCGGCAAGATCCTTGGCGTTGGGAGCGTAACGCTCCATGAAGCGCTCGCCGTCCCTGTTGATCAGATAGCCACCCTCGCCGCGGCAGCCTTCGGTGACCAGGGTGCCCGCGCCGTGGATGCCGGTGGGGTGGAATTGCCACATTTCCATGTCCTGCGCAGGAAAACCCGCCCGCAGACACATGGCCACGCCGTCGCCGGTATTGATCAGGGCATTGGTGGTGGAGGCATAGATGCGGCCGGCGCCGCCGGTGGCGAGCACTATTGCCGCGGCGGCGACGAAACAAACTTCGCCGTCCTCGATATTGATGGCGGTAACGCCGCTGACCGCGCCGTCCCGGTTCACCACAAGATCGATGACGTACCACTCGTTGAGGAAGACCGTATCGTTTTTCAGATTGCCCTGGTACAGGGCGTGCAGCAGGGCATGGCCGGTGCGGTCCGCCGCGGCGCAGGTGCGCGCCGCCTGGCCGCCCTTGCCGAAATTCTTCGACTGGCCGCCGAAGGGGCGCTGGTAGATGCGGCCATTGGCGGTGCGGGAAAAGGGCAGACCCATGTGTTCGAGTTCATACACGGTTTGCGGGCCTTCCATGCACATGTATTCGATGGCGTCCTGGTCGCCGATGTAGTCGGAGCCCTTGACGGTGTCGTACATGTGCCAGCGCCAGTCGTCTTCCGGGTCGGCGCTGGCAATGGCGCAAGTTATTCCGCCCTGGGCGGAAACCGTATGGGAGCGGGTGGGGAAAACCTTGGACAGCACCGCGGTGCGAAATCCGGACTGGGACAGTTGCAGGGCCGCACGCATGCCGGCGCCGCCGCCGCCGACGATGATGGCGTCAAAGGAAATCTGGCGGAATCCGCTCATCCGCTCCCCCAGAAGATCCGCGCGCCCCATATGAGACATGACAGAGTGAGCAAGAGGCAGGCGATCTGAGTCAATAGGCGGATTGCCGTTCCCGCCTTGCCGAGATGCGCTTCGTTGAGATAGTCGGTGGTAACCGTCCATACGCCCACCCAGGCGTGGGCGCAGAGCGACAGCACGGCAATCAGGCTGAATATCTGCATCGGGACGGCGGCGAACAGCGCGCGCCATTGCGGGTAGCCGAATTCCGCCGCTGCGATGACGCCAATGCTGACCCAGGCGATCCAGGCGAGCAGCACCAGGGCGCTGAATCGCTGCACCAGCCAGTCGAACAACCCCGAGCGGCCCAGGCTTGTGGCATTGGTCACCATAGCAACATTCCCGCAAGAATCGCGCCCAGCACCGAAATCGCAATGACCGCCTGGGCGCCCGCCTTGCCGGCGCGCCAGGTCTCGCCAAATCCCATATCCATAAGCAGATGCCGGCAGCCTGCGATCAGGTGATACAGCAGGGCCACGGCAAGCAGCCAGCCGACAAGGCGCGGCATGGGCGAGGCGAGCATCGCGCCGGCCCGGCGAAAACCCGCTTCCGAGGAAAGCGACAGCTCGAACAGGTACAGCAGCAGGGGCATGGCCAGAAACAGCAGCACGCCGCTGATCCGATGCGCAATGGAGACCAGCGCCGTTACCGGCCACTTTATGCTGAAAAGGTCGAGATTGACAGGTCTGGCGGTTTTCACGTTTTTTGCACTGCAGTTTGCGAAGCCAGCGAGAGTATATTCGCCGAAGGCTTGCGTGACAAACCGGTTCCCCGTCATTCCGCGCGTAGCCGCAGAATCTCTGGCAAGGGCCTCTCAAGACGATTTCGCGACTTCACTCCGCGCAGGATGACGTGGAAGATGCTACGCGCAGATTCGCGGTATCGTTCCATCTCTTGTGTGAATCGCCGCCTGCCCAAGCGGAGATTTGACAACAATGCGGGACTGTTTCTAGTATTGCGTCGCCGCGCCACACCGGTCGCCGGCGAATTCCCGAAGCTTTAGGGAACCACCTATTTCGCGCAACAGGCCAGCCGGGGTAGCTCATGAAGGAGAGAAAGGCGCAACTGAAAATCGAAGGTCATGGAGAATCGGTGGAGCTTCCGGTTTATCCGAGCAGTCTCGGGCCCGATGTCATAGATGTTCGCAGCCTGGTCAAAAGCGGATTCTTCACCTACGACCCGGGCTTTCTTTCCACCGCCGCCTGCGATTCCGACATTACCTTCATCAATGGCGGCGACGGCGTGCTGCTGTATCGCGGCTATCCCATCGAGCAACTCGCCGAACAATCGAGTTTCCTGGAAATCTGCTACTTGCTGCTCCGGGGCGAACTGCCCAGCGTCGAGGAGCGGCTCGAATTCGAGAACAATATCCGCTACCACACCATGGTGGATCAGCAAATTCACCTTTTTTTCAATGGGTTCCCGCGCACCTCGCATCCCATGTCGATGCTCGTCAGCGTGGTGGGGGCCTTGTCGGCCTTTTATCATGACAACCTCGACATCGCCGACCCCGAGCAGCGCATGCTCGTGGCCCGGCGCATCATCGCCAAGATGCCGACGCTGGCGGCCATGTGCTACAAGCACGGCCTGGGCCAGCCATTCATGTATCCGCGCAATTCCCTGGGGTTTGCCGAGAATTTCCTGCACATGATGTTCGGCACCCCCTGCGAGGAAAAGGAAATCAGTCCGGTGCTCGCGCGCGCCATGGACCTGATCTTTCTGCTTCATGCCGATCATGAGCAGAACGCCTCGACTTCCACGGTACGAATTGCAGGTTCGACCGGCGCGAATCCCTATTCCTGTGCCGCCGCCGGCATCGCGGCCCTTTGGGGGCCGGCTCATGGCGGCGCCAACGAAGCGGTATTGCAGATGCTCAATGAAATCGGTTCGGAGTCGCGAATCGATGATTTCATCCGCCGGGCCAAGGACCCGAATGACCCGTACCGGCTGATGGGATTTGGCCACCGGGTATACAAGAATTTCGATCCCCGAGCCAAGGTGATGCGCAAGGTCTGCAACCAGGTGCTTGAAGAAGTCGGCGAGACCGCTGACGCCACTCTTTTCCGCATCGCCCGCAGGCTGGAGCAGATCGCCCTTGAAGACGAATACTTCATCCGGCGCAAGCTCTATCCCAATGTGGATTTCTATTCCGGGATCATTCTCAAGGCGCTGGGCATCCCCACGAGCATGTTTACCGTGATTTTCGCCACCGGCCGCACACCGGGCTGGATGGCCAACTGGAACGAAATGATGAGTGGGCCATACAAGATCGGCAGGCCGCGGCAGTTGTACCGCGGACCGGTGAAGCGGGATTATCCGGGGTGAGTGGTGGTGGAGCCTACCGGGATCGAACCGGTGACCTCAACGCTGCCAGCGTTGCGCTCTCCCAGCTGAGCTAAGGCCCCACTTGGCAGAGGTGGGGATTCTAGGAGCGGCCTGCCCCGCTGTCAATTCCCCGCCCGCATTTATCTTCCGGATTCTTCGCGGTGATCTGTCATGGGCATGGCTTGGCGGGCAGCGGATATAATGGCGGTTTCGCCGGCTTGCCGTCGCTTCGGGAAAACTCATGTCTTTGGTTCGCACTCGGATTGCGCCTTCGCCTACCGGCGATCCTCACCTGGGCACGGCCTATGTTGCCCTGTTCAATCGTTGTTTCGCCCGTCGCCGGGGCGGCAGTTTCATTTTGCGCATTGAGGATACCGACCGGGAGCGGTCGAGCGGGCAGTCGGAGCGAAAGATACTGGATGCCTTGCGCTGGCTTGGGCTGGACTGGGACGAAGGTCCGGGTCGTGAGGGCGGCCAGGGTCCCTACCGGCAGAGCGAACGGACGGAAATTTATTCCGAACAGATTCGTGTTTTGCTGGAAAAAGGCGATGCATTTCATTGTTTTTGCGATGAAAATCGCTTGGCGTCATTGCGCCGGGAGCAGATGCGGCAGAAGTTGCAGCCGGGCTATGACGGGCATTGCCTGGGCTTGCCCGCCGGGGAGGTTTCAAAGCGACTCGCCCGGGGCGAAAGTCATGTGATCCGGCTGCGGGTGCCCCGGGAGGGGGAATGCGTTTTCACCGATTTGCTGCGGGGCGAGATTCGCATCCAGTGGTCCCAGGTGGATATGCCGGTACTGATCAAGTCGGATGGCCTGCCTACCTATCACTTCGCCAATGTGGTGGACGACCACCTGATGGAAATCAGCCATGTGATTCGCGGCGAGGAATGGATCAGTTCGGTTCCCAAACACGCGTTGCTGTATGACGCCCTAGACTGGGAAAGGCCGGTGTTCTGCCACTTGCCGCTGCTGCGCAACCCGGACAAGAGCAAACTCAGCAAACGCAGGAATCCCGTCAGCATCGACTATTACCAGGCCATGGGCTATCTGCCCGAGGCTCTGGTCAATTACCTCGGCAACATGGGCTGGAGCATGCCCGATGGCGAAGAAAAATTCAGTCTGGAACAGATGGAAGCCAGCTTCGATCTCGAACGGATTTCCCTGGGTGGGCCGATTTTCGACCGGGAGAAACTCGACTGGCTCAATGGCCGCTACCTGCGCGAAGACCTGGACGATGCCGAATTCGCCCGCCAGTTCGCGGTCTGGGCGTTTCACCCTGAATTGATTGAAACCATTACGCCGCTTCTGCGTCAGAGAGTCAGCCGTTTCAGCCAGGTTGCAGGCCTGGGGGCGTACCTGCTACAAGGCGAACTTGATCTCGGAGTGGAGGATTTCTCCCACAATAAATTGGCTCCGGAAGCCTGTAGCCGCATTCTCCAGTTCAGCCTCTGGGCGCTGGAAGGCATTCCCGAGTTGAATCGCGATGCCGTCGAAACCCGCCTGCAACAACTCGCCCAGGCCATGGAACACAAGATTCGCGATTTTTTGTTTCCGCTATTCGTCGCCATCAGCGGCAGGCCCGTTTCGCTTTCGGTGTACGAATCCATAGCCACCCTCGGCCTCGACCTGACTCGCGCCCGCCTTCGAGACGCGGTAACGGCGCTTGGCGGTATTTCCAACAAGCAACTGAAGAAACTCGAAAGGGAATACCGTGACTTGCCGCGGCAGAGGGCTTGACTCGACAGAATGTCACTTGCCTGAGATTCCGCGGCTGCGCTTCGCTCCGCGCGGAATGACATGGATGCCGGCCTCGGCAATAATCAAGTTATGACCACCTCCAGTGACAACCACAGGCAAAACCATCGGTTTTGCGTGGCGCCGATGATGGACTGGACCGACCGGCATGATCGGGCGTTCTTGCGGCAGTTTACCCGGCATGCGCTGCTGTATAGCGAGATGCTGAGCACTGGCGCCCTGCTCCATGGCGATGCGGCGGGTCTGCTGCGCTATTCGGCTCGCGAGCAGCCGCTGGCCATTCAGCTTGGCGGCAGCGTGCCGGGAGAGCTTGCGGCAGCGGCGGAACTGGCGCAACAGGTGGGTTACCGGGAAGTCAATCTCAATGTGGGCTGCCCCAGCGACCGGGTCCAGGGCGGCAACTTCGGCGCCTGCCTGATGAAGGAGCCGGCGCTCGTGGCGCAGTGCGTCGCGGCGATGTCGGCTGCGGTGGACATTCCCGTGACAGTGAAATGCCGCATTGGCGTGGACGGCCGGGACAGTGAAGGCGAACTGCGCGATTTTGTCGATCAGGCGGCTCGCGCGGGCTGCGCCACTTTCATCGTTCACGCCCGCATCGCCATTCTCAAGGGTCTGACGCCAAAACAGAACCGGGAGATTCCGCCCTTGCATCATGATCGGGTGGTCCGGGTCAAAAAGGCGTTTCCCGAATTGGAAATCGTCGTCAATGGCGGCATTGAAACGCTTGATTTCGCGGAAAAACTGCTGCGGGAAGTCGACGGCGTCATGCTTGGCCGGGAGGCTTACGGCAATCCCTGGCTGCTGCATGAGGTGGACCAAAGATTCTTCGGCGCCCCGGCCAATGAACGGAGCCGGCTGGATTCCCTGCGGGAATTTCTGCCTTATGTGGAGCGGGAATTGCGCAATGGCACTCCCCTGGGCCATATTACCCGCCATATGCTCGGGCTGTTCAAGGGGCAGCGCGGCGGGCGGCATTTCCGCCGCCATCTGAGCACCCACGGCAACCGGCGGGAAGCTTCCATCGACGTGTTGCTCGACGCCATGGCCCTGGTGGCCTGAAAACAAATCCGGAAAGCGCGCCCATGCTTGATTCCCTGAAAAACCTGTTCGGCGGCGCAACCGCGCCGGAGGAAGCGGACCCCGCCGGGGCGGCGCGGCGGCTCGAACTCGCCAGCGCCGCCCTGCTGTTTGAAGTGCTCAAGGCAGATCACGAGCTTGACCCCCGGGAAGTCGATTCGATAGCCGAGGTATTGCGTGCCAGCGGCAATAACACAGCAAGGGAAGTCGATGAAGTCATCGCTCTTGCGCGCGGACAATCGGCTGAATCGACTTCGCTCTATGAGTTCACCAGCCTGGTCAACGAGCACAGCACTTTTCGGGAAAAATGCGCATTGATCCGCAACATGTGGCGCATCGCCTACGCCGACGCCGAACTCAGCAAGTACGAGGATTATGTGATCCGCAAGGTTTGCGATCTGATTCATGTGCCACACAGTGAATTCATTCGCGCCAAGCTGGCGGAGAAAACCCGCCTGGATGAATCCGCTTGAGGGTTCAGAAATCGCCAAACGGGTCGTCGATTTCACCGTCCCGCACCTGATACTCCCGGCTCTGGAACTGGGCCTCGCGCACAAACAGGTAGCTGTCGCCGGTAACCAGGGATTCCGCCTGCATCAGACCCGTTCGCCAGTCCACCCTTTCCACGCCATAGGTCGAAATGCGAACCTTGTCGTCTTCGAGGTAATACACCGGATTGGCAAAGGAATCGATGACAAAGCCGAACGTATCCCGCACCGAGCTTGCGCCGAAAATGGGCAAAACCACATAGGGGCCGGGTTCGACTCCCCATACGCCGAGGGTCTGGCCAAAGTCCTCCTGGTGCTTTTCGAGCCCGAGTTCGCTGGCCACGTCGATCAGGCCGCCGATTCCCACCGTGGAATTGATCAGGATCCGTCCGCAATCCGAAACCGCATCGCCGATTTTCCCCTGCAGCAAATTGTTTGCCATGGTGTTGAGGTCGTCGACATTGCCGAAGAAGTTGTTCACGCCGGTGCGCATGGGTGGCGGCACAAGATTCACATAGGCAATCGCCGCGGGCCGCAGCAGGAGATTGTCGAAATACTCATTGAATCCGAAGATCAGGCGGTTGATGTCGACAAACGGGTCGCGGTCGCCGACGGTTTCCGGAGCCTGCCCGTATAGCGGCGCGGTGGGGGCAAGCAGACAGATCAGCAGCGCCCCGCTGAGCGGAAAACGGTCAGGCAATCGAGTCAAATGCAGCGACTTCATGCCGATTTACTCCATCAGCTTTGCCATCTGTTCATCCAGCCGCTTTGGAGAAACCGGGAACGCGGTTCCCAATCGCTGGGCAAAAAGGGAGACTCGCAACTCTTCTACAGACCAGCGAAAAGTCCGCAACGCACTGGAATCCCCCCTGACTGAACGTAGCTGTTCAAGCCTGTCCCGATAGTATGCCACTATCCGGGCATTCTTTTCATCCGCAGAACCGAAATACGGCGATTTTTCAAGCCGCAGCAGGATGCCGTCAAGGTAACGCGGGTACTGCCGCAGCCAGGAAAAACCGGCCCCGGCGAGAAAGCCTTTGGGCAACAAGTCGGCAAGCTGGGATTCCATGTCCTTGCGCGCCGGATTTGCGGCGGGAAGCGCAGCGAGTACCGGTCGGATCCGGTGGAACCTGTCCAGTATTTCCTCCAGCAATTTTTCGAGTTCCATGGCGAATCTGGCCAGCATGGGCACTCCCGCCTCCAGCAATTCCGTGAAATTCCGCCCGCTGCGGGGAATGGCGCCTTCGAGGCCGAATGCTTCCAGATAGCAGGCGGGCGCAGCGTCCTGCTCAATGCCGGCAAAACCCGGCACAAGCACGATGCGGGCGGCATTGGCGTTGCGGAAGCGCAGGAACTGTTTGTTCAGGGCATTGCGCCGGGCCACACTGCGCAGCATGAACAGGCGCATGGCGCCCTGCCGGCTGGCTTTTGCCGCCTGTTGCCGGTTTTCCATCAGCGCTACCGCCACCGAATCGATTTCGTCCACCAGCGCCGGAAAGCGCAGCAGCTTGACGCCTTCGCCGATGAAGACGCTTTCGGGCAGGTCCCCGAGTTCCCAGCCGGTCATGCCGCTGCGCTCCAGCGAATGACGGCTGCGGCGCGGGGCGCGGTCGGCGAAACGCTGGCGCAGAGCCGTCAGATCAGCACTTTCGGCGAGGATGCGGCCAGCCCGGTCAAGAACTTGCAGGCGGGTTTGCAGATGCGCTGGAATCTCCACCTGCCGCAATTGCCAGCGCGCAATTGTGCTATCCACAGCTTGCATTTGCCTGAGCAGGGAATCGATCAGCTCGCCATCGTCCCGCTGCATTTGCGGTAATACATGATCGACAAAATCGGGAACTGGAATGAATTTGCGGCGTTGGCGCTTGGGCAGGCCCTTGATCAGGGCGATGCACTTGTCCCGCAGCAGTCCGGGAACCGCCCAGTCCAGGTCTGCGCGGCTGAGTTGGGCGAGCAGTTCCACCGGCGTTCCGAGGCTGACGCCGTCCCGGGCGCTGCCGGGCGCAAAGACGTAATCCACCGGCAGCACATTGTTCTGCAGCTTTACCCGATCCGGGTACTGGCGCCGCAGTTCCCCGAGGGCGTCACCGCGGAACAACCCGGCCCGGCGCATTTCCAGGGATTGATTGCGCGCTTTGGGGTCCTCGGCCAGCCAGCTTTCCAGGCTGCGGGTGGAAACCACCGACTCCGGAATCCGCCTCTCGAAAAAACCATGAATTTCGCGCTCATTGACGATCAGTTCCGGGCGGCGGAATTTCTCTTCCTGTTTGCGCAATTCCCCGAGAAACTTCCGGTTCTCTGTGAGAAAAGGCGCCTTGCTGCGGATCTGGTCGGCCACCAGGGCTTCATTGAGAAAGATGTCCCGGGCGCCGGGGGCGTCGAGCCTGGCGTAGTCCAGCGGATGATTCTCTTTCAGGGCAAGACCATAGAGCATCGTCTTCTCATGGGTCATCGCCTGTTGCCGGTCGCGGCTCCAGAAAGGCTCGCCATATTCCTTGCGCAGCAGGCCGCCGGCGAATTCCATGGCCCATTCCGGCTTGATTCTTGCCGCCATGGCGGCGAAAGTCCGGTCGGTGTCGATCCACTCGCTGGTGACGATCCAGGGAATGTTTTTCCGTGCCAGGGCGGAAACCGGCGCGAGACTGAACTTGCGGTTGCGGCTGCCCAGGTAGACCCGGCCTTCGTGATGCCGCGCGATATGGTTGAGCGAACCACTGATCAACGCCCGATGGATTTCGGCATAGCCGGCGTCACTCCGGTTCAGCTTGCAGTCCATCCGGCGGCAGGCGTTCAACAGCTGACGGTGAATTTCCCGCCATTCCCGCACCCGCTGAAAAGACAGCCCGCGTTTTGCGCAAAACTTGCGCAGCCGGGATTGGGATGCGCGTTCCGTCTCGCATCTTTGCCAAAGCTTGATCAGGCCGAGAAAGTCTGACTCGGGGTGGGAGAGTTCCGTCCGCTTTTCGTCGGTTTTGCCGCCGGGGGCTGATTCCCAGAGATCGCCGAGGCTCAGGGCGGAAACGATAATCAGCGCTTCCCGCAAACTGCCGAGCCTTGCCGCCGTTACCAGCATGCGTCCGAGCCCCGGTTCAAGTGGCAACTGGGCAAGCATGCGGCCGACGCCGGTGAGCTTGCCGGCTTCGCTCAGGGCGCCCAGTTCCTGCAATAACCGGCGGCCATAATTGATGGATTTTTGCTGCGGCGCATCGAGAAAGGGAAAGTCTTCGGGCTGGCCGAGCCCCAGGGAACTCATGCGCAAAATGACCTGGGCAAGATTGGAGCGGCGGATTTCCGGGTCGGTGAATTCCGGCCTTGCCAGGAAATCCTTCTCGCTGTACAGGCGAATGCAGACGCCCGGCGCGAGCCGTCCGCAGCGGCCCTTGCGCTGGTCGGCGCTGGCCCGGGAGATGGCTTCAATGGGCAGCCGCAGCAGTTTGCGCTGAAGGCTGTAGCGGCTGATGCGGGCCTGGCCGGTATCGATGACGAAATGGATTCCCGGCACCGTCAGGGAAGTTTCCGCCACATTCGTGGACAGTACTATGCGGCGGCCTTTATGGGGCGAAAAAATACGCTGCTGCTCCGTAGCCCTCAGCCGCGAATACAACGGCAGAATCTCGGTCTGCGGAATGCGGCGCTTGCGCAGCCATGCGGCGGTTTCACGGATTTCCTTTTCGCTGCTGAGGAAAACCAGAATATCCCCCCTGCCCTGGCCGCTCAGTTTCGCAATGGCTTTGCCGATGGCCGCCATTTGCCGCTCTTCCTCGGGCGCTTCGGCGGCGAGTTGTGCGGCGGGATGGTAATGGATGCTTACCGGATGGCTATGGCCTTCCACGCGAACGATGGGTGTCCCGCCAAAGAAGGCCGCAATGCGCTCCACAGCCAGGGTGGCCGAGGTGACAATCAGTTTCAGATCCTTGCGCCGGGGCAGGATCAGCTTGAGATAGCCGAGCAGGAAATCGATATTGAGCGAGCGCTCGTGGGCTTCGTCGAGGATGATCGCCTGATAGCGGCGCAGCAGGCGATCATGCTGGATTTCCGCAAGCAGGATGCCGTCTGTCATCAGCTTCAGGCAGGTATTCCCGGAAACCCGCTGGTCAAAGCGCACCTGGACACCCACCCCGGTTCCCGGAGCGACGCCGAGTTCCTCGCTGATACGGGTGGCCACCGACATGGCGGCAAGGCGGCGCGGCTGGGTATGGCCAATCATGCCCTTGCGGCCAAAACCGGCCCGCAGCAGGATTTTGGGCAGTTGGGTGGTCTTGCCGGAACCGGTGTCGCCGGCAACGATAATTACCTGATTGCTGGCAAGCAGGCCCTCGATTTCCCTTGCGTACTTGCTGACCGGAAGTTCAGGCGGCAACTTCAGATCTTCAGTATCCATTGCATGCCTGTTGATCGGTGGTGCGGGACGGACTTACTTGCGCAGTTCTCGCCGCAGGACCTTGCCTATGTGGGATTTGGGCAGGTCTTCCACGCATTCGATGTGGCGGGGCCTCTTGTAGGCGGCGAGTCCCTGGCGGCACCAGTCCCGGATCACGGTCGGGTCCGGCGCTTCGCCCCTGGCCACGATGAACAGCTTCACCACCTCGCCGGAGCGCTCATCGGCAATGCCGATGGCGGCGCTTTCCGCCACTTGCGGGTGACGGTTGACCCAATCCTCGATTTCATTGGGAAACACATTGAATCCCGAAACCAGAATCATATCCTTCTTGCGGTCGACAATACTGACATAGCCGTCTTCGCTGATGGTGGCGAAATCACCGGTGCTGAACCAGCCCTCGCCATTGATGCTCTCCGCGGTGGCTTCTTTGCGCCCGTAGTAGCCTGTCATGACTTGCGGGCCGCGCACCTGAAGTTCGCCCACCGCCCCGGCCGGCAGGGCGTTGCCGAGATCGTCTATAACGCGCAATTCGGTCTCGGGAACCGCCTGACCCACGGTGCCCCGCCTCACCTTGCCTGGCAGATTGACGGTTACCGTGGGTGAACATTCGGTCAGGCCGTAACCTTCCAGAATCTCGCAGCCAGTGCGATCGAGCCATTCCTCGGCAACCGAGCTTGACATGGCCATGCCGCCGGCGCCGCAGAACTTCCAGCTTTTGAAATTCACCCGGCCAAAACCCGGATGCCTGAGCAGGGCGAGGTAGAGGGTATTGATGCCAGTGAAGCCATGGATCCGGTGGCGCCTGAGCAGCTTGACCAAGGCGCCGATATCCCGGGGATTGGGCACAAGAATGCTGTGGCTTCCCGCATAGGGTATTACCAGCAGGTGCAACTGGAAGGCATAGGTATGGTAAAGCGGCAGCGGCGCCACCACGGTTGCCGACTGATCCTCCATGACCAGCGAAGTGCGTGAGCGTAGTTGCATCATGTTGGCGATGAGGTTGCGATGGCTGAGCATGGCTCCCTTGGCAACGCCGGTGGTGCCGCCGGTGTAGAGGATCAGCGCGCTGTCCTCTCCTCCCCGATCGGTCTCCCCGGCAAAGGGTTCCGCCCGGCTCGCATTCCGGAAGTCATGGGCGCATGGCAGTTCATATTCGGGAACCATCTTGCGCAGGCGTTTGGCGGCGAAGTTCAGCAGCGGGCCCCGGGGCGCGGGCAGCAGATCGCCCGGGCGGGCGATAACGACATGTTCGATTTCGCTCTCGCCGATGATGCCTTCGAGCTTGTCGCAAAAAGTTTCCAGAATAATCAGCGCCCTGGCGCCGGAATCCTGAAACTGGTGCAGCATTTCCGGCGCTGTGTACAGGGGATTGGTGGTGACGATGACCAGATCGGCTTTGATGGCGGCGTAGGCGGCAACGGGAAACTGCGGCACATTGGGCAGTTGCAGGGCGATTCTGTCGCCGGATCGTAATCGCAGCTGGCCGCGGAAGAATCCGGCGAGACGGCTGCTCAGTTCGTCGAGCCTGCGGTAGCTCAGGCTGTGGCCAAAACCGGTGAAGGCCGGCAGTTCGCCATGGGCGGCGGCGATATGCCCAAGCACTTCGCCAAGGGAGGTGTATTGCTCGGGGCGCAGTTCTGCGGGGAGTTTTTCCATTGTTATGGCAATTCTCGTTATGCTTGAGCCTGGTCAGGCGCCGCCACCGCGCTACCTCGCTAGTTCTTCTCCTGCTGGTGCCGTTCGAAGGCCCTCATCTGCTCGGGGGTGGCTTCGGTCTGGTGCTGCGCTTTCCAGTCGGCATAGGGCATGCCGTAGACCATTTCCCTTGCTTTTTCATATTCGACTTCATGGCCGCGGGCTTGCGCCTCGGCCTTGTACCATTTGGAAAGGCAGTTGCGGCAAAATCCGGCAAGGCTCATGAGTTCGATATTCTGCAAGTCCCGCCGCCCCCGCAGATGCCGCACGAGGCGGCGGAAAGTGGCGGCTTCGATTTCAAGTTGCTGCTGCTGGTTCATGGGGCCCGGTCCTGAGGTTCAGTACTGCACGCTCTTGCTGCGATGGTTCTTGTCCACTGACTTGAGTTGCCTTTCGGCGGCGTTGAAGGCGTCCCGGATTGCCACATACAAGTCCTCGTGGGCATGATTGTCATGCTGCTCCTGGTTGACCCGCACTTCCCGCTGGGGCGTATGAATTTCCAGACCCACAGAATAAACCCTGCCCTTGTGGTGATGATTATGCGGCGAATCGAGCACCACCCGGCCCCGGATAATCCGCTCGCAGTAGCGTTCAAGCTTGGCGATACGCTTGCGCACGGCCTCCCGCAATGCTTCGGTCTGATCAATGTTGTGGAAAAAGATCTGGAATTCATTATTCATGAATTACACTCCCTGGTTGCCTGAGTAATGGCGACCGCCGGCCGAGGCCGGATTGGCTGCCGTTACGGGTTGGAAAATGGAGGTTGCGGGATAGCTGTTTTCGGCGGGAAGACCCGGCTGAATCAGCGGGGCTCTTGTCTGATCTGGTGCCTGATCTCGCAGCGGCCTGATCAGATATTGCGGAGGGAAAAAAATCCAGCGCATCCCGGTTCCTTGCTAGCCAAGTATTTTCTGAAAAACACCATCCGCGGAGTTTTTCCTTATCGCAAAAACAAAAGCGTGGTTTCGTTTTGCTCACGAATTCAGTGGGTTACTCCAGTCACGGAGCAGAGCTCCGCGCCGTTCCGGCCGCGCTCGAAGCTGCGCTTCGAAAACGCTCGCCTCCACCCATCGAATTCGACGGCACTTCCATGCGCCGCAGGTTTTCAGCATAACGCTTCCTGCCAGTTTTGTGCAAGCCTGAAACTTCTTCGATTCTGGCGGGGTTCCCCGCACCCCGCCCTGATCAGGGACCATGACAATTGCATTTCAATTTGACAGCAAATGGCCGCGGGCACGATACTCTCCGCCTAGCTTTGCGGTAGGCCTGCGCCATGCAGATTTTTTCGGGCAAGACTTTGTTCGTCCTCGTGTTCGCAGCCGGGTTTTCCGGCGGCGCCGTTGCCCAGTACAGCGACATCCAGGAAATTGAAGACTCGGTCATAAAGATCTACACCACCCAGGCGGCGCCGGATTACTTCGTTCCCTGGCGTCTGCTCAATCCGCGGCAATCCTCCGGCTCCGGGGTGCTGATCGACGCCAACCGCATTCTCACCAATGCCCATGTGATCGCCGACGCCAGCTACGTGCAGGCGCAAAAACACAACGATCCCCAGCGTTTCCAGGCCCGGGTGCTGTTTGTCTCCCACGAGGCGGACCTGGCCCTGATCGAAGTGGAGGACGAGGATTTTTACGCCGGGCTCAAGCCGCTCACCATCGGTGATTTGCCCGATCTGCGGGACGAGGTTTCGGTTTTCGGCTACCCCATGGGTGGGCAGAGCCTGAGCATCACCAAGGGCGTGCTGTCCCGGGTGGAGCACCAGATCTACTCCCACGCCTCCAGCTATCTGCTCGCCGGCCAGCTCGACGCCGCCATCAATCCCGGCAACAGCGGCGGGCCGGTCATCGTCAATCGGCAGATCGTCGGCATCGTCATGCAGGCCAATACCGGCGGGCGCTCGGAAAACCTTGGCTACTTCATCCCGCCCAGCGTAATCCGCCATGTGCTCAGGGACAGTGAGGACGGCATCCACGACGGATTTCCCGATCTCGGCTTCCGCACCCAGACCCTGGAAAGTCCCGCGGCCAAATCCGCCCGGGGGCTGAGCGAAGATCAGCGCGGCGTGATCGTCATCAAGGTTTTCGATGACTCCCCCGCCGCCGGCATTCTGGAAGTCAACGACGTCATTACCGAGATCAACGGCCTTGCCATTGCCGACGACGGCAGCATCCGGCTGGATTCCGATATTCTCACCAACTACAAGTACGCCATGGACCAGTTCCACGTGGGCGACGCCATCCCCCTGCGCTATTCCCGCCAGGGCAAGGGACGCGAGGCCGTGCTTGTGGCCGGCGGCGAGCGGGAAAACTACAGCCTCGTCAATGGCGAGAAATTCGACGAGATTCCCGAGTACTACCTGTACGGCGGCGTCCTGTTCGTGCCACTGAACATGAATCTGATCAAGCGCTGGGGCAACGACTGGAGCCGCTCGGCGCCGATTTCCCTGCTCGAAGCCCGCAATGAATGGGCCTCCCCCGAGCGCCAGGAACTCGTGGTGGCCCTGCAGGTCATGGCGGCCGATGTCAATCTCGGTTACCACGACTGGCGCAACTGGGTGGTGGAAACCGTCAACGACGAGCCCATCCGGGATTTTGATCATTTCGTCGCCATGTTGCGGAAAAACACCGAGCCTTTCGTCGTCTTTCACAATGACAACGGCTACCAGATGGTGATCGATCACGAGGAAGCGCTGGCCTCCGAGGAACAGATTCTCGCGCGCTACCGGATTCCCTCCGCCCATTCCAGCGGCCTGCCGAATGAGCAGTACCTCTCCCGGCAACCCTGAGCCGCAGAAGGCGCTGGCCTTCATTCGGGAAGCCGAATGTATCGGCTGCGCCAGATGCCTGCCGGTGTGCCCGGTTGACGCCATCATCGGCGCGCCGGGAATGATGCATACCGTGGTCGCCGAAGAATGCATCGGCTGCGAGCTCTGTGTCGCGCCCTGCCCCGTCGATTGCATTGAAATGCGCGCGCTGCCCGCGGCACTCAAGCCCGATGACGAACTCCTGCGGCATCGCCGCCGGCGCGAGGAGTATCACGAGTTCCGGCGGGCCAATCCCGACCCCAGGCTCTACCCCAGGGCTCGCGCGAGCGGATTTTCCCGGGAGGCCGCCCGGCGCGAAATCGCCGCCGCCGTGGCGCGGGTTGCGGCCCGCCGCAAGCAGACATGAAAGCCGCCGCCAGACGGGAAATCTTCGAGCGCCTCAAGACGGCCAATCCGGCGCCGCGAACCGAATTGCGCTACAACTCCCATTTTGAACTGCTGGTGTCGGTGATTCTGTCGGCCCAGGCCACCGATGTCAGCGTCAATGCGGCAACGGAAAAGCTCTACCCCGTGGCGAACACGCCCGAAGCCATGCTCGCCCTCGGCGAGGAAGGGCTCAAGCGTTATATCCGCACCATCGGCCTGTTCAATACCAAGGCGAAGAACGTCATCGCCGCCTGCCGCATACTCGTGGAAAAGCATGGCTCCCGGGTGCCTTCCACCCGGGAAGCATTGCAGGCGCTGCCGGGAGTCGGCAGGAAAACCGCCAATGTGGTGCTCAATACCGCTTTTCGGCAAGTGGCCATGGCGGTGGACACGCATATCTTCCGCGTTTCCAACCGCACCGGTATCGCGCTGGGCCGCAATGTATTGGTAGTAGAGGAGGAATTGCTGCGCCTGGTGCCCGAAGAGTACCTGCTCGACGCCCACCACTGGCTGATCCTTCACGGGCGCTACACCTGCCTCGCCCGCAAACCCCGCTGTGGCGACTGCGTCATCGCCGACCTCTGCGAGTATCCCGCCAAGATTCAGGGCTAATTTATTTGGTAGGCAACGTTTTTCAATTCAAATAATGGCGAATCACGCTTTCACAGATTTATTGGGATAGGCTGACGATACTTTTTTTAATCATGAGGATTCAGTAATGTTCAGAAATACTACTTGGGAACGACTTTTGGTGCAGTGAACCTTCACCATATTCAATGGCCAAAAGTTCCGAACCGTGCTATGAAACAGGCTTCACATTCTACGGATTTTCGAAGGTGTTGGCTGTCATACTGATCCAAATTCAAAAAAAAATGCAATAGATCAAGCTCGACCCTTGCCCGCCGCGATTCGCAGGCGCAAGGCGTTGAGGCGGATGAAGCCTCCTGCGTCGGCCTGATCGTAGGCGCCGGCGTCGTCTTCAAAGGTGGCGATGTCTTCGTCGAACAGCGAATCGTCGGACTGTCGCCCGGTGATAATGACATTGCCCTTGTAAAGTCTTACCCTTACTTTCCCATTGACATGGCGCTGTGAATCATCGATCAACGCCTGCAGGGCTCGCCGTTCCGGGGAGAACCAGTAGCCGTTGTAGACCAGGCTTGCGTAGCGCGGCATCAATTCGTCTTTCAGGTGGGCAAGTTCCCGATCCAGGGTGATCGATTCCATGGCCCGGTGGGCCTTGAGCATGATGGTGCCGCCCGGGGTTTCATAGCAGCCCCGGGATTTCATGCCCACATAGCGGTTTTCGACGATATCCGCCCGGCCCACGCCATGAGCGCCGGCAATCCGGTTCAGGTTTTCCAGCACTTTGGCCGGGCTCATGGCGGCGCCGTTGATGGCGGTGATATCGCCATTGTGATACTCGAGTTCCAGTTCGGCGGCTTCCTCCGGCGCTGCCTCGGGGGATACGCTTCGCATCCACATGGACTCGTCCGGCGCCGCCCAAGGGTCTTCGAGAACGCCGCCCTCGTAGGAGATATGCAGCAGGTTGGCGTCCATGGAGTAAGGCGATTTCTCGCCGCGCTTCATTTCCACCGCGATGCCGTGCCGCTTGCAATAGGCGAGCAGGCGCTCCCGGGAGTTCAAATCCCATTCGCGCCAGGGGGCGATGATCCGGATGCCCGGGCTCAGGGCATAGGCGCCGAGTTCAAAGCGAACCTGGTCGTTGCCCTTGCCTGTGGCGCCGTGGGAAATGGCGTCGGCGCCGGTTTCATGGGCGATTTCCACGAGCCGTTTGGCAATCAACGGGCGGGCGATGGATGTGCCTAGCAGATATTCGCCTTCATACAGCGCATTGGCCCGGAACATGGGATTGACGTATTCGGCGACGAACTCCTCGCGAAGATCCTCGATGAAAATCTCCCGGATACCCATGGCCTCGGCCTTGGCCCGGGCCGGCTCAACCTCTTCACCCTGGCCGATGTCGGCGGTAAAAGTCACGACTTCGCAGCCGTAGGTCTGCTGCAGCCACTTGGCGATAACCGAGGTGTCGAGCCCTCCCGAGTAGGCGAGCACCACCTTGCTGATCTTCGACATGAAGGAATCCCGGCAATACAAAGGCTGCGCATTCTAGCAGAGCGCGGCGGCGCTTATCGAAATGGAAGTAATGCCCCGCATGCTATTTCCAGACTAGGAGCCTGCGCTGTAGGAATTCACGGCTGCAAATCCGCTCTCATCCACGCCCCCGGCCGCTCGATTTCGTTGCATATTCACCAATATTGGCCTCAACCGACCGGCCGGGGGCGCGGCGATAGCGAATTTTCGCTTTCGCGAATTCCTGCGGCGCAGGCTCCTGGACTCCGATCACTTTCTGTCGGTAACGGAACACTTTCCCGGCTCGCGCCAGGCCCCTTTCCGTTACCGCCACGCTCCTTCATAGCCAAATTCAAGTTTCCTTGTCAAAATGGACTTTTGATCGGTGTCGTACGATCATTCCGGGCCGCCCAGGAGGCTGCGCCGCGGGAATTCACGGCGATTTCAGAATTTCGGGGGACTTTCGGATGAATACCGGCACCCACGCCATCGCGCCGGATGAACGCAACCGGCATATTCAGATCAATATCAATGGGGAACTGTTCCCCCGGGAACAGGCCGTGGTTTCGGTCTTCGACAGCGGGTTTATCCTCGGTGACGGCATCTGGGAGGGCCTGCGCCTGCACCAGGGCGTGATTCCCTTTCTGGACCGCCACCTGAAACGCCTTTGGGAAGGCGCCCGGGCGCTGGATCTTGACCCGGGAATCCCGCCCGCCGACCTCGGGCGAAGGCTGTACGACACCGTGGACGCCAATGGCATGGAATCCGGGGTGCATATCCGCCTGATGCTGAGCCGGGGCATGAAATCCACGCCCTACCAGGACCCGGCCATGACCATCGGCCCGCCCACCATCGTCATCATCCCGGAGTACAAGACGCCGGACCCGGCGCTGTTCCGTCGCGGAATCCGTCTCTACACGGTGTATGTGCGCCGGGGTTACGCCGACGTGCAGGACCCGCGAATCAACAGCCACTCGAAACTGAATTGCATCTTTGGCTGCATCCAGGCCGCCAAGGCGGGTTTTGACGAGGCGTTGATGCTCGACCCCCACGGCCATGTGGCCACTTGCAATTCCACCCATTTCTTCATCGTCCGGGATGGCGAGGTCTGGACATCCACCGGCGACTACTGCCTTGACGGCATCACCCGGCGCAATGTCATCCAACTGTGCAAGGCGAACGGAGTGCCGGTGTTCGAGCGAAATTTCTCGGTGATGCAGACTTATAGCGCCGACGAAGCCTTCGTCACCGGCACGTTTGCCGGACTCGCTCCGGTTGCCGAGATCGACGGGCGCCCCATCGCCGATGGCGAGTCGGGGCCGATGATGAGGCGATTGCGGGAATTGTACCAGGATTTGATCGCGGAAGAGTGCGACCGCGGCAGATCATGATGATACGCATCGCCATGTGGTCGGGACCGCGCAATATCTCCACCGCAATGATGCGGAGCTGGGAAAACCGGCCCGATTGCGAGGTAGTCGATGAGCCCTTCTATGCCTGTTATCTCAAGGAGACCGGGTTGCCGCATCCGGCGCGGGATGCCGTGCTCGCCTCGCAAAGCGCCAACCGCGCCGAGGTGGTCAGGCAGTTGACCGGGCCATCCCCCGCCTCGCCGCTGCAATACCAGAAGCACATGACCAAGCACATGCCGGAGGGCATGGACATGGCCTGGTGCGCGGGGCTGAAGCACTGTTTTCTGATTCGCGACCCGGCCGAGGTCATCGCCTCTTATCTGCGAATGATGCCGTCGGTGGACGAGCACGACATCGGCATGACCAGACAGGCCAGCCTGTTCAGCGAAATCGCCGCCGTCACCGGCGAGCCGCCGGCAGTGATCGATGCGGCGGATGTGTTGCGCGACCCGGGCCGGACCCTCGCCGCCCTGTGCGATTCGCTGGGAGTCGAGTATCTACCCGATTCCATGCTGTCCTGGCCATCGGGATACCGGGACTCCGATGGCGTCTGGGCGCCGCACTGGTACAGGGACGTGGCGCAATCCACCGGCTTTCGGGAATATCGCCCCGGAACCGCGAAACTGTCTGAAAAGCACCGGCGCTTGCATCAGCGTTCCACGGAAACATACCAGTGGCTCCGCGGATTCCGGCTGAGTTGAAATCTAGGGAGTGGCATGCGATGTTGTTTAACAAACTTTGCCAAACCTCGATAATTGGGAACCACTCAAGGGAGTACCAAATGGCAACGATGAATATATCACTGCCTGACTTGATGAAACGATGGGTGGAAACCCGCACCGCAAGTGGACGCTTCAGCAATGCCAGCGACTACGTGCGCCACTTGATTCGTCGAGACCAGGAACGGGAACAGGCAAGCAAGATGCTTCAGCAGGCAATTGATGAGGGCATCGCAAGCGGTGAGCCCGAGCCTTTCGATTTTGACGAGTTTCACGCCAAGATGCGGGAACGCCGTGGCTCGAATTGATCTGAATGACATTCGGCTTTCTCCGGCAGCCCAAGACGATCTCGAAAAAATCTGGCTGTACAGTGCGGAAAACTGGTCGACTGCTCAGACGACGCGTTACACGGCATCCATCAAAAACAGCCTTGAACGTCTGCTGTCAATGCCTGAATTGGCGCCGGAACGCACAGAATTCAATCCTCCGGTTCGAATCTATTCTGTTGCCAATCACTTGATTGTGTACCGAATCTCGGGAGACTTCCTTGACGTCTTGCGCATTTTGGGCGGGAGACAGGACTGGCATTCCCTGTTGAGGGTAATTGAATCGTAACCATCGAATGGCAATGATGGGGTAACATGGCCGGGTTTACGGAATGGATGCGACCTTGTGAGTAGCGACCGGATCAGCCTGACCCGCCCCGACGACTGGCACTTGCATTTGCGCGACCATGCCACGCTGGCGACCACCGTTCCCCATACGGCCCGCTGTTTTCGCCGAGCCATCATCATGCCCAATCTGAAGCCGCCGGTGACGACGGTGACCGCGGCGGGCGAGTATCGCGACAGAATCCTGGCGGCAATCCCTCCCGGCGGCAGTTTCGAGCCGCTGATGACGCTGTATCTGACGGATAATCTGGCGCCGGTGGAAATCGACCGGGCCGCGACAACGCCCTGGCTTGCGGCCGTGAAATACTATCCCGCCGGCGCGACCACCAACTCCGAATCCGGCGTAACGGCCATCGAGAAAACCTGGCCGGTGCTCGAACGCATGCAGGAACTCGACCTGCCGCTGCTGATGCATGGCGAGGTCAATCACCGCGATGTGGATATCTTCGACCGGGAAGCGGTGTTCATCGACCAGGTCCTGCAGCCGCTGACCCGGCGCTTTCCGGGTTTGCGCATGGTGCTGGAACATATCACCACCCGCGAAGCCGCCGAGTTTGTGGCGCAAGCCGACGCCAGAATCGGCGCCACGATTACCGCGCATCATCTCCTGTACCACCGCGGCCATATGCTCGCCGGCGGCATTCGTCCGCATCTGTATTGCCTGCCGATTCTCAAGCGCGATGTGCATCGCGAGGCATTGCGGGCAGCCGCCACCAGCGGCAACCCGCGCTTTTTTCTCGGCACCGACTCGGCGCCCCACCCGGTGGGCGAAAAGGAAAGCGCCTGTGGCTGTGCCGGAATCTACACAGCGCCAGCGGCGCTTGAACTGTACGCAGAAGTATTCGAGGAAGAACAGGCGCTGGACCGGCTCGAAGCCTTCGCCGCCTTCCACGGGCCGGATTTCTACGGCCTGGAACGCAATACCTCAAGCCTGGAACTCGTGCGGGAAGGCTGGACGGTCCCGGAACGCTACCTGTTCGGCGCGGCGGAAGTCATCCCGGTGCGGGCGGGAGAAACCGTGCGCTGGAAGTTGGCGGGCGGCGCGTGAAAAACCGGTTCCGCGGATTTTTGCCGGTAGTCGTGGATGTGGAAACCGGCGGCTTCCAGGCAAGGAAAGACGCCATACTCGAAATCGCCGCGGTAACGCTGCGCATGGACGCGGAGGGCATGCTGCAAACCGATGAGCACCGCTTCCATTCCATCATCCCCTTTGCCGGCAGCAATATCGAAGCCTCGGCCCTCGAATTCACCGGTATCGACCCGAACGACCCGGCCCGGAAAGCCATCCCGGAGGAAGAAGCCTTCCGCGACGTGTTCAAGCTGGTGAGAAAAGCCGTCAAGACCCAGGGCTGCAGCCGCGCCATCCTCGTCGGCCACAACGCGCATTTCGATCACGGATTCATCTATGCCGCCAGCGAACGACACAATCTCAAGCGCAATCCCTTCCACCCTTTCAGTGTCTTCGACACCGCCACCCTCGGCGGCCTCGCCTACGGCCAGACCGTGCTACGGCGGGCCTGCGAGGAAGCCGGCATCGAATTCACCTGCGCCAAAGCCCACAGCGCCAGCTACGACGCCGCCAAAACCGCCGAACTGTTCTGCCGGATCGTCAACCGCTGGTGCGACCTCGGCGGCTGGAAATTCTGGAAATAGCAGTTCGCATGTGCGGACTTTTCAGCCTTGATCGCTGGCATAGTTATCAAGCAGCCGCCTCAATTCCGCCTCAGCAGAAATGACCCTATTGTTGGTAAAAAGATCAGGGGCGAGCTCGCCAGGGCTTAGTTCATTGCACATCACGCGCAACACTTGGTTCTTCATTTCTTTGACTCGAGCCGCTTCGGAGGCCGAATCGAGCATACGATAGGCATCGTCACTGGTAAAATTTTCTTGGTGTGCCCATTTGTTGCGATACCCGCGCAGTTCCCCAACAAAGCTGCGCTCCGCTGGACCAAGCTCCTTCCGGAAAGCATCGTTCCAAGTACCTCACATCAACTTCAGCAGACCGGCTGCGTCCCACTGATCAATCGGTTTTTCCGCGAGCGTCGGGTCTTCGTTGAACACGCGCAGGTCATGCTCATTCAATGCTTCCGACTCCCTTGCCGCCTGGACTTTGCGCTCCGTGAATGGACCTAAGCCCCACTTTAGCAGTTCCAGCGCATTTCCTACCCGATCACGGTTTGTTATCGTCATTGTGTGTTCTTTTGTGTCAGATGTTCGATTTCTACGTTGCCCCAATACTCTCGACCGACAAGCATCCTTCTATTGCTTCATACAGGTTTGAAAGCAATTTCTCAAAGGAATCGCCCTCAGTGACGCAACCGGGAATGGAAGGAACTTCGGCCCAGTATCCGCCCTCTTCCGCTTCATGCACAACAATCTTGATTTTCATGCTTCGTTACCGGGCGACTACCCGGATTCCCCGGCCGCCTTGTCGAGCATCGGTTGCAACTCTCCGTTTTCGTGCATCTCGGTGACGATGTCGCAGCCGCCGACGAGTTCGCCATCGATGAAGAGTTGGGGGAAGGTGGGCCAGTTGGAGACCTTGGGGAGATTGGCGCGAATTTCCGGGTTGCCGAGCACGTCGACGTAGGCGAAGCGCTTGCCGCATTGCATCAGCGCCTGGGTAACCTGGGCGGAGAAACCGCATTGCGGCATCTGCGGGCTGCCCTTCATGTACAGCAGGATGCTGTTGTCGCTGATCTGGTCCTTGATGGTCTGCTCGATGCTCATGATGGTTCGCCTTGCTCGGGGATGAAGAAAAGCCGAGTGTACTAGCTGGCGGTCTGCTTGTCATCGAATGGATCAAATCCTCCCCCACCAGGAGTGGCGAGGCGGAGACGGTCGCCCGGAGCTACCTTGAGCATGCATTTGGCGGGTATCGGCTTGCCGTTGAGATGGTTTTCTCCCGTTCGGCCCGGTCCGCCGCCGTGCAGGCCCCAGGGGGGAATCCTGCGGCGCTCGGTGAGCAGGCTCAGGGACGCGGTTGCCAGAAACTCGTACTCGCGCACCAGACCATTGCCGCCTCGATGGCGGCCCTCTCCCCCGCTGCCCCGGCGCAGGGCATAGCGCAGTACCCGCAGGGGATAGTGCATCTCCACGCTTTCCACCGGTGTGTTCAGGGTGTTCGTCATATGACTGTGGCGCGCGTCCGGTCCAGGACCGCCGGGTCCCGCGCCCATGCCGCCGGCAAGCGTTTCGTAGTAATCCCAGCGCGTGCCTGCCGCCGCATCGACATTGCCCATGGCGACGTTGTTCATCGTGCCCTGGCTGGCGGCGGGAATCCTCTGGGGCAGAGCCTGGGCCAGGGCGCCGAAGATCAGATCCACCAGGCGCATCGAGGTTTCGACGTTGCCCGCCGCCACCGCCGCGGGCGAATTGGCGTTGAGCACCGAGCCCTTGCGCGTGATCAGGCGCAGGGGCCGGAACAGGCCGTCGCAAACCGGAACCCGGGGCGGAAACAGGCAGCGGAAACAGTAGTAGGCCGCCGCCGCGACCACCGGTTCGGGGCAATTGAGATTACCGCGCACCTGGTCCGCGCTGGCGGAAAAATCGAGTTCGGCGCTATCGTCGCCGAGGCGCAACGTGACTTCCAGCGGCACCGGGTTGTCGCTGAATCCGTCATCGTCGAGATAATCGCGAAACGTGTATTCGCCGGAGGCCAGCTCTGCCAGCGCCCTGCGGGAGATTCGCTCGGCATAGTCATTGAGTTCGGCGACGCCCGCCAGGTACTGTTCGCCGCCGAGTGATTCCAGCAATTCCCCGAGCCGTTGCGCGCCCACTTCATTGGCGCCTGCCTGGGCGGCGAAATCGCCTCCGGGACCGCGGTTCGAGCCCGGCAAGACCACTTCCCGCCGCAGTTCCCCGGCCCGGTACAATAGCGTGGGAGGAATGATCTGACCTTCCTCGGCAAGAGTCTGCGAAAGCGGCATCGAGCCCGGGGTATCGCAGCCGATATTGGCGTGATGGGCGCGATTGGCGGCGAATCCGGCAAGCCGGCCCTGATGGAAAACCGGCGCCACCAGGGTCACATCGGGCAAATGGGTACCGCCGAGATAGGGGTCATTGAATACAAGCATGTCGCCTTCGGCCCAGTCGAAGCGCCCCACCACATCACCCATGGCGTAGGCCATGCTGCCGAGATGCACGGGGATATGGGCGGCCTGGGCATACAGCTTGCCCTCCGCATCAAACAGCGCGCAGGAAAAATCGAGGCGGTCCTTGATATTGGGAGAAAACGCCGCCCGCCGCAGCACCACCCCCATCTCTTCACAGATGGCGGCAACCCGGCTGGCAAACAGATTCAGTTCCACTGCGTTCATTCGTCTTTCGTCAATTTTCACGATCTGTTTCCCCATCCGCGCAACGATAATAATTCTTCGGGTCGATATGGCGAAACAGTGCGGTTTCGATTTGCCGGAGCCAGGCTTCCTCGTGCGGATGCCGGAGCGACGTCACGCCGTTCCGGGTTCGGGTTTCCCGGGCGAAGAGAGCTTCGTCGGGATAAATCCTGAGGGTGTTGCGGAAATAGTCCGCGGGCATGCGAAACAGGCCGATACTCACGGAATGAAGCCACCGGGAGTCGAGACGGCTGAAAACCAGTTCGAACAATTCCCTGCAGGCGTCCGGACTCGTATCCGGCAGCAGCGGCTCGAAGCGCAGGGCAACGGGCCATCCGGCTTCCTGCAGCCGCCCGAGGGCGGCAAGACGTTTTTCGATGGCCGGCACGCCGTGTTCCCAACGCGCCGCCGCAGCTGCGGTGGTGAAGCTCATGGCGATGATGCAATTCTGGATAGGCTCCTGCTTGAGCAAGCCGCCAATCTGGGTGCTTTTGGTGCGCAATTCGAGAACTGCCCGGGGCCGCGCCGCGAACCAGGGAACAAAGTATTCGGCAAAGCCGCTGGCGGGCTCAAATGCAAGGCTGTCGCAGTCGTAGCCGCTGTAGAAGACCTGCCCGGCGTCGGGCGCGACCTCTCCGGCGTCAGTGGGCAGATGTGCTACTACCCCGTTATCCTGCGCCTGTCGTCCTACCCGGTCATCCTGCGCGAAGCCGAAGGATCTCATTGGGAGAGCACTGCTTGAGATTCTGCGACTGCGCGCAGAATGACAGCTTTTCCGATGGGTGTCCTCTTTTGGGTGTTCTTTTGGGTGTTCTTTTGGGTGGGAAAGCGTCCGCTCGATCGCGTCAGCGAAATCTTCGTAGTTGACGAACAGCACGCAATGGGCGCTGCGATACATGCCTTGCAGGAAGCAGTAGCGGCAGTCGTAGATGCAGTTGAGCATGTGGGAGAAGTAGTGGCTGCCGGCGGCGTCAAAGCCGTAGCCTCCCGGTGCGGGCAGTACCTTGCGACCGTGCTTGCGGGCGAGAATCAGGGCGGAATTTTCCTTTTGCAGGCGGAAATTCTGGGACTTGCGATTGAATATTTCGCTGTAGCGTCCACATTCGATCTGCGGCAGGTCCCGGTAGCGGCGAAGAATCGCACGGGTTCTCGGGTGGTCCCGCACCGCCGATTCAAAATAGATGGCCGAGAACATGGGATTCCGCCTTCAGAAAGCCGGCTCATTTGAGCCTTTCCCGCCGACCGGCAATGCCCCGGCAAGCTCGTCTTCCAGCGCCGCCATTAGCACAGCTGTACTGTGATAGCGCTTGCTCACCAGCACTGTGAGTCTCGGCCCCATGCCCAGGGCGGTGAAGCGACGGCAAAGCTTGCCCAAGGCGGCCTTGCGGGTGACGCTGAAATGGTACTTTTCCAGCAACTGCTGGTACTCCGCGGGCAGGCTGCGCCAATGGGCGAATCGGGCGCCGCGCTCGCGCAAATGGGTCACCAGCGCGCGAATCTCGGAATCCCTGGCGCCAATCAGCGAGGGAACCTGCCCGCGCCTGAAGCTGGCAAGCGGATGTTTCGGGTTGTCCGACACGATCTTGTAGACAAGAACCAGGTCCGAGACGATCAGACGACTCGCGGCGGTAAAGAAACCGGCCGCTTCCATGTCATAGGCGGCGTCTTCGGCATATTCGGTTTCCGCTTTGCTGACCGTGATCAGATTGCCGTGCGGCAGTTTCAAGCCTGTCGGCGATGGCCAATGCCGCTTTCCGGTTGACCGGTCTTCTATTCGATGAATCAGCAGCCCCGTTCCCACCGCGGCACTGCCATGCCCCGCAATCCCGATATTCAGCCAGGCGCATCCGGGGCGTCTTTCATGCAAATGGCGCACCCCCGCCGCCGCCCGCCCGGCACCCGAACCCGTCACCACCAGCGACAACCCCTCCCCATTCCCAAACCAGGGGAACTCGGCCCGGGGCGAAATCTCCGAAAGCCCAAACCACTGAATCAACCGCTCGGCCTCAAGGCGGTGGGCCACTACCAAGTTGACATTGACCTCATTTCCCTTTTCGGCAGAGCGCGACCGGTTTTCAGACATGACGCTCATACATGCCATGGGACAGCCATTTCCCGGGAGATTCTGCGACTGCGCTTCGCTTCGCGCAGAATGACAGGTGGTTGCTACCCATGCGATAAGACTCCAAACTCCTCCAAAACTTCCAGATTGCCGCGCTTTCTGGCACCGTTGATCAATATCCGGCATTTCTCCCGCAAAGTCGCCTCCGCCGCTTCCCGCTGCTCGGCACGCAGCCCATTTCCCGCCAGCAAGTCACGCAGCGCCCGTACCCGGAACCGGTCCATCCCCCAATACCGGCGCGAAAGCTGGTCATCATGCCCCCCGTACTTGCGCAGCAGCGGTTCATCGACATGGAGCACCGGGTATCGGCTGCATATGCGCAACCAGAGATCATAATCCTCACAGGCCGGAAACCCTTCGTTGAAACCACCGACCTCTTCAAGCAGGTTCTTCTCGATCACCGCCGCGGACGGGGAAATCACGCATAGCGACAGGCAATGCTCGAATATCCACCCGCCCCGCTTGCGATGCCGGTCCGCCGGATTCACCCTGCGGCCGTTGCGAATCCAGATCTCGCCGCTATGGATCAGACGATATCCGGGATTTTCCGCCAGCGCCTCGAACTGCAC
Source organism: Pseudomonadales bacterium (assembly GCA_022825945.1). Taxonomy (GTDB): domain Bacteria; phylum Pseudomonadota; class Gammaproteobacteria; order Pseudomonadales; family Pseudohongiellaceae; genus UBA9145. The sequence goes on along the minus strand of JAJDVS010000068.1, from coordinate 11,373 downwards.
CCGGAGCTTGTCAGGCAACCATTCGTCGTCGGAATCGAGCAAGGCGATCCAGTCACAGCCGCAATGGCGAATCCCGAGATTGCGCGCCGTGCTGACGCCCCGGTTCTCCTGCCGCAGGTAGCTGACTCCGGGGTAGCCCGCCACCAGATCGGCGGTGGCGTCGCTCGAACCATCGTCAACGACGATAACCTGCCGGGGCGGCAAGGTCTGGGCAAACACCGAATCGAGCGCCCGACCCAGCGTATGCGCACGATTGAAAGTCGGAATAACCACTCCCAGCGATATTGGCATGCCCCCCCTTCCCCATTTTCCCGAAGAGATCCCGCGGGCCCGCTCGACGGCTCGAAGCCACCACCCTCAGCGATATCTCGCCAGCTCCTTTCTCGCGATGACGCGGCGGTGAACTTCGTCCGGGCCATCGGCGAGGCGCAGGGTGCGCTGGGCCGTCCACAGCGAGGCCAGCGGGAAATCCTGGGATACCCCGGCGGCGCCATGCATCTGGATGGCGCGGTCGATTACCCGCAGGGCCATGTTGGGCACCGCCACCTTGATCTGGGAAATCGCGTCCCTGGCCGCCTTGTTGCCCAGGCTGTCCATCAGGTGGGCGGCGCGCAGCACGAGCAGGCGGCACATCTCGATTTCGATACGGCTGTCGGCGATGATGTCGTAGTTGCCGCCCAATTCGGCGAGCGGCTTGCCGAATGCTTCCCGGCTGACCGCGCGCTCGCACATCAGGTCCAGCGCCCGCTCCGCCGCGCCGATGGAACGCATGCAATGGTGGATGCGTCCCGGCCCGAGCCGCCCCTGGGAAATCTCGAACCCGCGGCCACGGCCGAGAATGATATTGCTTTCGGGAACCCGCACATTGTGAAATTTGATGTGCATATGGCCATGTGGCGCGTCGTCGTGGCCGAAAACGCACATGGGCCGCACGATTTCGACGCCGGGGGTGTTCCTCGGCACCAGAATCTGGGACTGGCGATTGTGGCGGGGCGCGTCCGGGTCGGTGACCACCATGACGATCATGATCTTGCAGCGCTCATCGCCAGCGCCGGAGATATAGAATTTCTCGCCGTTGATTACCCATTCATCGCCATCGAGCACCGCCCGGGTGGAGATATTGGTGGCGTCGGAAGAGGCCACATGGGGTTCGGTCATGGCGAATGCCGAGCGGATTTCGCCAGCAAGCAATGGTTTCAGCCATTCCTTTTTCTGCTCCTCCGAACCGAATCGTTCGAGCACTTCCATATTGCCGGTGTCCGGGGCGCTGCAATTCATTGACTCCGAAGCCAGCCGGCTGCGGCCCATGATTTCGGCGAGATGGGCGTATTCGAGATTGCTGATGCCGGCCCCGCCCTGGCTTTCCGGCAGAAAGAAATTCCACAGACCCTGATTCCGGGCCTCCCGCTTGAGCCCGTTGAGGATCTCATCCTGCCGCGGGGTATGGGACCAACGGTCGCCCACATTGATTTCCGCCAGATATTCCGGCTCCGCCGGCGCCACCTTGTCTTCCACAAAGCGGCGGATCTTTTCGCGAATTTCGATCAGTCCTTCGGATAATCCGAGATTCATCTTGCTGTCTCCTGGGAGGTTTACGACTCAGCCAATCACCCCGCCACCGTCCACGACGAGGGTCTGTCCGGTGGTGAAATTGCCTGCGGCGGAGGCGAAATAGACCGCGGCGCCGGCGATTTCGTCGGGCTCGCCGATGCGCCCCAGGGGGTACTGCGCCACGGTGGACCGGTAGATTTCCGGATTGTCCCACAGGGCCCGGGCGAACTCGGTTTTCACCAGGCCCGGAGCGATGCAGTTGACCCGTACATTGCGCGGCCCCCACTCCACCGCGAGATTGCGGGCGATCTGCATGTCGGCGGCCTTGGAGATGGCATAGGCGCCGAGCACTCCCGAGCCTTTCAGGCCGGCAATCGACGACACGATAATCACCGACCCCCCGCCGTTTTCCGCCATGCCGGGAATCACCATGCGGCAAAGCCGGTGGATGCTGCCGATATTGGCGTGCATGACCTTGTCGAAGGCGGCGTCGGGGATATCCTGGGAAGGCCCGAAATGCGGGTTCAGGGCGGCATTGCAGACGAGCACGTCGATGCGGCCATAATGTTCCCGGGCACCGTCGGCAAGGGCCTGCAACTGCTCGGCGTAGTTGATATTGCAGGCAATGGCCAGGGCGTCTCCCCCCTGGTCGCGGATGGTGGCCGCCACCGGCTCGCAGGATTCGAGGCTGCGGCTGGAAACCACCACTTTCGCGCCATGCTCGGCGTAACGCCGGGCGATGGCCTCGCCGATGCCCCGGCTGGAGCCGGTAATCAGGGCGACTTTGCCGGTCAGGTCAAACAAGCTCATGGGTTTGTCTCATTGGTTGCGGTTGGACCGGATTGCGGGTAATCGCGATGGCCCCTGGATATGGACAGGTTTTGGCTCATCTTCGCTCCGGGCGGGAGCGAATGCTAGCACATGGTGAGGTATTGTTGGGGAGGGAGGGGCATCACCGCTGCCGGGGGAGTCAGAAATCGATGGGGAAGTCCTCCAGGAGTTCAAGGTCGTCAAGAATTAGCGAGTCTCCCACGCGGAACTGGAAGAAGCTGTTGTCGACTTCGAGATTGAACAGGCTGCGGTTGCTCAGGGCGGCTTCCAGCAGGATGAGGACGCAGAATACGGCGACGGTGGTCAGCAGCAGGCTGTGTCGGTTGCGCAGAATGTGTTTTTTCATGATCAATCCTCACCTCAGTCGTTGAAGCGGCGCATGAATGCGGCACCGGCGAGCAGTACGCCGCCGAGAATCAGCGCCACGAGCATGTCGTAGCTGAACAGGGTTGCCGGCACGTCGCGGTAGCCGAAAACCAGCGCCCGGGTGGTCCAGTTCATCCAGTAGACGAACCAGATGCTGTCGAGCAGCCAGACTTCCAGCAGGGCCAGGAGAAAAATGCTGCCCAGGGCCCAGAGGAATGGCACCCGCTTCGAATAGGCCGAAAACAGCAGGAACCAGCCGATTACCGGCAGCATCAGCAAGCCGTTGAGCCAGGTGAAGCACCAGAACAGCACCGAGGCATCCAGGGCCAGCAGCAGCGCCCTGCCCGTGGCAAAGCCCGTGCCGGCATCGGCCATGGCGGGGGCGAGGTAGAGCAGCGGGCACAGCAGGCAGACCAGCACAAAAGGCGCGAAAACCGCGGGAATCACGAAAACCGCGGTAACCGCCCGGGCCATGACCGCCTGCCAGTCGGAAACCGGCATCGACTGCCAGAACAGGAAGCTGCGGTCCTTGCGGTCCTGATAGAGGCAGACCGTCAGGTAAATGATCGAGGTCAGAAATATCGCCGGGGCGAAGGGCATGGCCGCGAACAGGGGTACCGCCACCGCGGAGCGCAGGGGCGGATTGCCCAGCAGGCTGCCGGCCCAGAGCAGGGCGGAGTGGCCCAGGTTCTGCAGGGGCCCGAGCACGAGCAGGAAGAAGATCAGCAACAACAGCAGGCTGACCACCGTGGGGGTGATCCACAACAGATTGCGGTGCTCCCGCACTTCTTTCCGCAGCAGGGCGCCAAAGCGCGTCATTTCAGTTTTCATTCTGGTTTCCCTCCGTCTGTCTGCCCTTCTCCCCCGTCAGTCTGGCGACGAACAGGTCGGCCACCGCCGGCGTTCGCACTTCGCCCAGGGCTTCGAGTTGCTGTCTCGCCACGCCGCCGTAGAGGCATACAAGCTGGCCGAGCAACTCCCGGCTGTGCATGGGCCCGAGCCGCCGGGCGGCTTCGCGCTGTTCCGGGTCCACCGCGACTTCCACATAGTGTTCGGCCATTGCCTGCAGCGACTGGTCGAGCACGATCCGGCCCTTGTCGATGAACAGCAGATGGGTCAGCAGGTGTTCGATTTCCTCCACCTGGTGGGTACTGATGATAATGGTGCGGCGGCCGTCGTAATAGTCGTTGAGCAGACGGTCGTAAAAAGTCTTGCGATACATGATGTCGAGGCCGAGGGTGGGCTCGTCGAGCACGAGCAGGCTGGCGTCGATGGCCATGACCACCGAAAGATGCAACTGGGTCACCATGCCCTTGGACAGGCTCCGGATGCGCTTGTCCGCGGGAATTTCAGTGGTGGACAGCAGTTTTTCCGCCCGGCGCCGGTCGAAGCGGAAATGCACCTTCTCCACATGGTCGAGCAATTGCCGGCTCGTCATCCAGCCCGGCAGAATGCCCACGTCGGCGATGAAGCAGACCTCATCCATCAGGCGGTGCCGCGCGGCCCTTGGGTCCATGCCGGCGACTTCGAGATCGCCCTGGACGTCGATCAGGCCGAGCAGGGCCTTGAGCGCCGTGGTCTTGCCGGCGCCATTGGGACCAATCAGCCCGCTGATGGAGCCCGTCGCAATGTTCAACTCCACGCCGTCAAGCGCCCTGAGCTTGCCATAGGACTTGCGCAGTCCCCGGGCCTTGACGATGCTTTCCCTTCCCCCTTCTCCCAATCCCTCCCCGACCGCGGCGCCAGGCGCCGTCCGCCGATCCAGCAAGCTGTTTTCCATGAATCTTTACCCCTCGGTTTTTCCGGAGCGGGAAGCTTGCGGCAAATCCCCGAGCCTGAGCCCGAGGCGGTCGATCCGCTTGATCATCGCCGGCCACTCCCGTTCCAGAAATCGTTTTCGTTCGGCTTCGCGCAGGCGTTCCCTGGCGCCGGCGGCCACATACATGCCAAGCCCCCGCCGCACCTCGAGCAGTTGTTCGTCCACCAGCATCTGCCAGGCCCGGGATACCGTAATCGGATTGACGCGCAGATCATTGGCGATCTTGCGCACCGAAGGCGCCGCCTCGCCTTCCGGCCAATCGCCATCGAGAATCCGCTCGGCGGCGCGGTCCCGCAACTGCCGGTAAATCGGTTCCCTGCTGTTCCAGTTCCCCTGCAAGGTCATGCCTCCGCTGTAGTGTTATACATGACTATAACACCATATCACGCAGATGCAAGCACTTTTTCAGTTTTTTTGACTCAATCCTAGGAGCCTGCGCCGTAGGAATTCGCGAAAGCGAAAATTCGCTATCGCCGCGCCCCTGGCCGGTCGATTGAGGCGAATATTGGTGAATATGCAACGAAATCGAACGGCCAGGGGCGTGGATGAGAGCGGATTTGCAGCCGTGAATTCCTACGGCGCAGGCTCCTAGGGGTCGGATCTGCCGTCGTCGACGGTGAGGGGGTTGAGGTAGGCGCCGTCGGTGATGCCGGCCTTGCGCATGGCGATGCCAGTGAGGCATTCCTGGACGATACGGCCGGAATTCATCACTGTGGTGTAGCCCGGGTCCACCAGTGGGTTGAGTTCGACGAGTTCGAACCCCACCAGATTCTTTTCGGTGCACAGGGCGCGCACGAGGGGGAAGACTTCCCGGGTTGTCAGGCCCGCGGGTTCCGGCGTGCCGGTGCCGGGGGTGTAGGCCGGGTCGAGCACGTCGATGTCGAATGACACGTACAAATGCTCGGGGCCGTCGTTGGCCTCGGCAATGATGCGCTCCATCACCGCGGGCCAGCCGTCGCGCTCGATTTCCACCATGGTGTGGTAGCGCATGTTGTTCTCGCGCATCCACTCGAATCCTTCCGGCCCGGGCCAGTAGCCGCGCAGACCCACCTGGATATAGTTCCGGCCGAGGATGTGGCCCTCCTCGATCAGTTGGTAAATGGGCTGGGCGTGTGAGATGAGATGGCCGGAATAGCCGTCGCCGGCGGCGTCGTAGTGGGCGTCGAAGTGAATCACGCCCACGTTCTCCTTGCCATAGACATCGGCAACGCCGGCCACGTCGGGATATTCCAGCGAATGATCGCCGCCGATGACGATGGGAATCGCGCCGGTTTCGGCGATTTCCCGCACCATGGCGCGGACGTAGGGCATGCTGCGTTCGACGCTGAAGCGGTCTATGGGCGCATCGCCGTAATCCACGGCAACGAGTTCATCCTTCCAGGCGATGCCGGTGTGCATGTGGGGCAGGTCGCCGCCGCCGAACCGGCCCCAACTGTGGCGCAGGGCGCTGGGCCCCTGTCCGGCGCCGCGAAAGCCGACCCCCATGTCGATCTCGGCGCCCATGATGGCCACGTCGACCTCGCCCGCGATCAGGTCCCGGGGAGTAATCGCCACGGGCAACTGGAAGAAGGTAAGCACGCCCATGCTGTGGAGCCGGCCCGGATACAAGGGCCCCGGCTCACGCTCGGGATCGTCCTCGCCGTCGCGAAGCTGGCTCCAGAGATCGAAGCCCGGTTCTTCGGTGTTGAGCGGAATCGTCCCATCGTCGCGCTCGAATATGCTCGGGGTGAAGTCCTGGGCGACAACGAAAAGAATCGGCACGGCGAGGAAGCAGGCGAAGACGAGTCTCTCCACATTGGTTCGGGACAATCTGGACATGGCTCCGCTCCCGGGTCTCGCTTCCGGCGCCGGCCCCGCCGGCGCCATGGGCTACAGCACTTACAAACGATATGTTCCCCCAAGGAAGATCATGCGGCCGCGCGGTGTTACCGGATATGCATTCTCGGATATGAAGGGATCGGTGTGGGTCAGGTTATTGATGCCGCCGTACACGGTCAACTCTTCATTAACGACGTAGCGAGCATTAATGTCGTGAATCCAGGTTTCGTCCATCAACACCGAGGGGCCGAACTGGGTGAGATAAGTTTCGATTTCCATCCTGGGCGAACCCGGCAACATTTCGCCGAGATACTGGGATTGCCAGCCGACGCTGAGGTCACCCCAGGTCCAGCCGAGGAAGATGTTGCCCGCCAGTTCCGGGAGGTACAACTCGCCTAGCGCCGGGTCTATCTCAGTCAGGTCGTTCGGGTTGGTAAAATCGTTATTCGACTTTACTTCGGTGCCGGTGACCGAGATATCAAAGCCGTGGGCACCGATATCGAAGTTGTACGAAGCCGTCAGGTCGAAGCCATCGGTTTCGAACTTGGCGAAGTTGGTGCTGGATTGGCGGAAAAATACGAAACCGCCGGCCTGAAGAGATCTCGGGTCCGGGTTTCGTTCGATCCGATCGCAGAATTCCTGGTTGGGCGTGGCGCTCTGATAGCAGCCATCGACGATGTTCTGGACGGAGACCTCCGAAATCGCGTCCTCGATAGTGATGTCCCAGTAGTCCAGTGTCAGGGTGAATCCCGGCAGGAAGGAGGGCGAGAACACGAAACCGTAGGTTATCGTATCTGCGGTTTCTTCTGTCAGATCGCGGTTGCCGCTGATCTGGCCCGAGAAACGGGCTGTCAGTGGATCGGTCCAGTTGTATCCGCCGTCGTCATCCGTATACATGACACCGATACGATCAAACTCCGCGCTGCAGTTGGCCAGACTTGCCTCGGCCTTGTCATTGAAACCATCATCCCGCAGTCCCTCGATGGTTTTGATGTCGCAAGGGTCTGTCGGTCGCGATGTGGTGCCGACGACGGGGCCGAACAACTCGGTGATATTCGGTGCCCTCACCGCTTGGGAAACGCCGCCGCGGAAGGAGATATCCTCGATCGGCGCCCAAATCAGATTCAGCTTCCAGGATTCGGTGTTGCCGATGGTTGAATAATCCGAAGCCCGGGCGGCCACGTCGACCGTAAATTCCTCAAAGCCCGGCTGGTTCGCCAGGATGGGAAGGGAAACTTCGACAAAGACATCGGTGGCATCGTATTCGCCGGTTTCGTTGTCACGAATCACCGTGGGGTCGAACACCAGCGAGCCATTCATTGGAAGGCTCCCACTGTTGCCTTGCACAGTGCTTATGAGCGTGCCGGCGGGGTAGGGCGAACCCGGGGGAATCACACCGCGCTGCCATGGGTCCACCTTCGCTTCGGAAGATTCCTCGCGGTATTCAAGGCCTGCGGCGAAGCCCAACGGTCCACCGGGCAACTCGAACCAATCGGCGCTATCACCGATCACCGTGCCCGACAGCGCAAACTGATCGATCGAAAGTTCATTCCATGCGTCGTAAGTCACAAAATCCATGGCTTCCTGGCTCACTCCGTCCTTGCCGGCCCACAGGTTCAGCGGTGCGCAGTCGCCGCTCCCTGGCGTGTACGAGTAGTAGCCGGGATTCCAGCGGGGAATGTCGAAAGGCGTTTTCGTTGCTGGCGCATCGGGGTACACATCGGCGCGGCAGGCGGGCTGGCCCGTATCAGGATCGGTGACCGCGTCGAAGGCTGCGAGGAAACGGTCGAGGATCACATCTCCAAAGCGGGTGAATTCATAGTCGTAACGACCATAATTGATACTGGTCTCATACTGCCAGCCGTTGTCGAACTCGCCTTCGAGTCCGCCTACCACACGCCAGGTGTCGCGTTTGTATGTGCCGGTGGAATCAAAATGCAAGGGATCCACCGTAAGGCCGACGCCGCCGGTTTGCTCCGCCACGCCACGAATGAATTCCGGTAGGAAGGGGTTATCGGACGATCCGGGAAGAATGTCCCAGAACGAGGTGGGGCGCAGTTCGGCGGAGGTTTCCTGGGTCACGTACTTTAGCTCAAGGAAGGCCGTGTCGGAATCGGTCAGATCGTAATGTCCCAGAAGGTTGAGCGAAATCTTTTCATCGGGCAGCACGATATCGTCCAGGCCTTCTTGGGTCGCGTCGTAGCCGTCTCCACCGAAGCTGTTCACATTGTTGGCTATGATGCCGTCCCGAACCGGTAGGACCGTGCCGTCTTCCTGTATGGTCCAGCAGCCGCCGATCACGCCGAACGGAGATTCCGGGCTGGAGAAAGAGGAACTGAAGCCCGTATAGGAATCGAGGCAATCCGGGATGCCGTTACCGTTGAGATCGATGGGCGTTTCGGCGCTGAAGCCGCTGAAGTTGGATGTGTTGCCGGGGATTATTTTGCCGTAGCCCGAGGTCAGTCCGAAAGTGCTCAACGGCCTTTCCGCTCGCGGAAAAGCGTTCGCCGCACGGTCGATGAGCGCAGTCTCGGCCGCAGTAAGGTTGGGCGCCACTCCGAACTCGTCGGTGTAGTCCGCTATGAAGTCGCTGGCTGTAGTGGGAATATTCAGACCGTAATGGTACAGCCCTGTAGTTGCATAGTCGTAGAAAGTCGCGAAATTGGGCGTATTCGGGCCGATGTCGCCTTGCTGGAATCGCAGATCGGGATTAGGCCAGTTGCTTGAGGAACCGGCGTACAGACCGTCGCCGCGTTCGTTCACTTTCAAACCCGCGTCCTGGCGCACATCGGCCGCGAAGGTTATGTTGCCGCGGCCATCGGCGAAGTTTTCGCCATAGACGAGGGAAAAGACCCCCTGCTGGGCGTCGCCATACTCAGATGAGGCGTAGCGGGCATCGATTTCAAGCCCTTCAAAGTCATCGCGCAGGATGAAGTTGACCACCCCTGAAACCGCGTCGGCGCCATACACCGCCGAAGCGCCGCCGGTAAGTACTTCCACCCGCTCAACGAGCGCAGCGGGAATCGAGCCGATATCAACCGCGGAGGATCCTTGCGCCCCCCCAACATGGCGGCGACCGTCAACCAGCACAAGGGTGCGGTTCTGGCCCAGGCCACGCAAATTGAGCCGGTTACCCCCGGCGGCGCCCCGGTCCACGGAACTTTCCTGAGTCAGGGACGACAGCAAGGCGGGTACGTCGTTGACGACATCCGACAGCGAGAATTCGCCGGAAGCGGCAATGTCTTCCGCCGTGAGCGACTGAACCGGCAGGGCGCCCGTCAGATTGGCGTCGCGGGCGATTCGCGAGCCGGTGACGACGACTTCTTCGATATTCTCCTGCTGGGCCAGTGCCTGTTGGGCAAAAGCGGCGGTGGCGGCAAGCACGACGGCACCGTGCTTGCGACGGAATGTAATACGGGTTTTCATTTGCTTCCCCTCGGTGGCATGAGTACTGCTTGTAGACGGTTTTGTCTTGTTGTGCCAAGCCTCTGATTATAGGCGCAACTCCCTGAACTGCAAATCCCATACGCCCCGGGCGCGAAACCGGATCAGGTGCGGCGTTCGAAAAGCAGGGCGCCGGTCTTGGCGAGATCTTCGATGGCGGCGTCGTCGAATTCGAATTCCCGGAGGATTTCCCGGCCATGCTCACCGAAGCGCGGCGGCAGGCTGCGCAGGGCCCCGGGAGTTCGGGACAGCTTGATGGGGGTGCCCGTCATCCGGTACCAGTCCCGCTCCAGGTTCATCTGGCGATGCCGGGTGTGGGGATGCCCGACCACCTGGGCGGTATTATGGATCGGGCCCGCGGCGAGACCGGCCCGGGCGAGGCGGTCGCTGATCTCTTCGCCGTCCAGGCGGATCAGGCAGGACTCGATCTCCACCTTGAGTTCGTCGCGGTTGTTGACCCGGTCGATATTGTCGCGGAAGCGGGTATCGCCGGCGAGTTCGGGGCGGCCGAGTTCGCGGCAGAGTTTGACGAAGGCGCGGTTGTTGCCGGCGCCGATGAAAATGTCCGTGGTGCGGGTGCGGAAAGTGTCGTATGGACTGATATTGGGATGGGCGTTGCCAGTGGGTCCGGGAATCTCCCCGGACAACTGGTAGTTGACGATATGGGGGTGCATCAGGGACACGGCGCAGTCGTACAGGGTCATGTCGAGATACTGCCCGCGGCCCGAGTTCTCCCTTTCGCTGAGCGCCATGAGTATCGCAATGGCGCAGTACAGGCCGGTGCCCATATCCACCATGGCCAGCCCGTGCCGGATGGGACTGCTTTCGGTCTCGCCATTGATGCTGAACCAGCCGGCCATGGCCTGGATGATGGCGTCATAACCGGGGAATCCGCCCCAGGGGCCATCCGAGCCGAAACCGCTGATGCGGCAGTGCACCAGGCGGGGAAAGCGCTTGCCGAGACTTTCTTCGAATCCGAGCCCCCAGCGCTCCATGGTGCCCGGCTTGAAGTTTTCCACCAGCACATCGGCGTCGCGCAACAGACGTAACAGCACTTCCCTTCCCGCGGGAATCGACAAGTCCAGCCCAAGCGAGTGCTTGTTGCGGTTCAGGCTGAGGAAATAGGCGGCGTCGCCTTCATGGAAAGGCGGTCCCCAATCCCGGGTTTCGTCGCCCCGGGGCGGCTCGACCTTGATTACCTTGGCGCCATGGTCGGCAAGAATCTGGGTGCAATAGGGCCCGCCAAGCACCCTGGAAAGGTCGATGACGAGTTTGCCCGCGAGAGCCCCCGGCCGCCTGGAGTCCATGAATTCGGTCGCCTGTCAAGAATGAGCCGCAAGTGTACACGACCGGGCAGCCAACCCGAGGTCATTCCGCGCCTTCGCTTCGCTGCGCGCAGGCTCCTAGGTATTCTCTGAAAAACTCCATCCGTGGAGTTTTTCATTATCGCAAAACAAAAGCGTGGTTTTGTTTTGCTCCCGAATTCAATGGCTTACGCCATCGAATTCGGCGGCACTTCCATGTGCCGCAGGGAAGCTCTGACT
>JAJDVS010000048.1 GCA_022825945.1 Pseudomonadales bacterium | reverse complement strand
GACGTCAGGCGGATCATCTGCGCCGACAAGATCAATACCGCGCAATGGCTGGAAGTCATGGCCACGGCCCATGCAGTCGGCCTGCGCAGCACCGCGACCATCATGTTCGGCCATGTCGATGCGCCCGAACATTGGGCCGCGCATCTGCTGGCGGTCCGCGAACTGCAAGGGCGCACCGGCGGCTTTACCGAGTTCGTGCCCCTGCCCTATGTCGCCCAGGAGGCGCCGATGTATCTCAAGGGCCGCTCCCGCGCCGGGCCGAGCTTCCGCGAAGCCCTGCTCATGCACGCGGTTCCGCGCCTGGCGCTCAATGGCCGGATCGCAAACATCCAGGCGTCCTGGGTCAAGTTGGGCCGCGAAGGCGTGTTGCTGGCCCTTGCCGCCGGCGCCAACGATCTCGGCGGCAGCCTGATGAACGAGAGCATCACTCGCGCGGCCGGCGCCGAACACGGGCAGGAATGGCCGCCAGCGGCTATCGACGCCGCGATCCGGGGAATCGGCCGCATTCCCCGCATGCGCACCACACTATATGAAGACGCGCGGCCCGAACAGGCGCAAAGGGCGTATGCGGCGCCTGAACTGCAAGCCGTCACGCTCGATCCCGCGGGCCGCAGGCAGCGCGTCAAGAGCCTGGACGCAGTAGCTGGGTGAGGCCTGGTCGGCGCAGCCGACGAAAAGCAACGCTTTTCGAGGGCCGAACGGCTCGACAAGGATGTCGAGACCGGGGGTTGGCGAAACCAAAAACGTAGCGCCAAGGACGGCATGAACGTCCTAACAGAATGACAGGAACTACATGAGAATCGCCGTTACAGGAGCGAACAGCAGCGTTGGCCTGCGACTGCTGGAGCAGGCCGCGAACGCTGGTATCGCCGTCAATGCCGGAGTGCGCTCGGAGCGCGCATTGCGCTCCCTGCCCACGCACGACCTGATCTCGCCGCGAATCATTTCCTACCAGGAGCCGGACAGCCTCGACGCCTTGCTGGATGAATGCGGCAGCGTCGTTCACCTGGCCGGAATCCTGATTCCGGGAAAGCATACGAGTTACCGGGAAGCCAATGTCGACGCCACCGCCGCCGTGGCGGACGCCGCCCGGCATGGCAAGCTGAAGTCGCTGGTATTCGTCAGCGTGCTCGGCGCCTCTCCGGCAAGCGCCAACCCCTATTTCCGCTCCAAGGGCGAGGCGGAGCTCGTGGCGGCGGGTGACGCCCCCGCGGGAGTCATTATCAGGACACCCATCCTGCTTGGCCCCGGCAGCGCCGGCTCGGCGGCCCTGCTCGCCGCCGCCGAACGCGGCAAGGCGAGCCTGCTCGGCGGCGGGAAATATGTGTTGCAGCCGCTGGACGTGGATGATCTCTGCGCCGCCATTCTCGCCGCCTGCCGCAATCCCGAGGCCGGGGTCCACGAGCTCGCCGGCCCGGAGCGAATCGCTTACCGCGAATTGGTGGGGCGGGCCGCCGAATTGCTCGGAAAGTCCATCCGCATCCGCGGCATTCCCATCCTTGCGGCAAAGCTGGGCGCAGCCCTGACGAGTCGGCTGCGAGGCGGCATTACCCCGGCGGTCATCGATGTCATCACCACCGACGAAGCCGTTCACGAAAACGCCGACAAAGCACTTGGAATTACCTTGACACCCCTGAAAACCACCCTGGCCAGGCTCATGGAGAAATCCCCCCATGAATGAAGACAATCCAGCGAAAGTAACGGAAAACGCCCCGCCGAAGACCGGTGGGCGCATCGGTCGCGCGATTTTCCTGCTCATCACCATCGGCTGTTTCACCTACCTGTATTTTCGCATCGCGGGCGCCGCCGCCCGGGAAGGACTGTCCCTCGCGGCGTACATGGCCGGCGTCTTCGCCAATGTGAGCTGGGGCTACTGGCTGCTGCTGATGATGTCCTACTCGCTGTTCTACTTCGCCATCGACACCCTGGTGGCGGCCCGGGCGCTGAACTGGTTCATCGGCAAGATCCGCTACCGGGACATTTTGCCGGTGCGGGCCAGCACCTACATCATCTCGATCTTCAATGAGCAGGTGGGCAAGGGCGCCATGGCCTGGTATCTCAACCGGCGCCACGGCGTCCCCGGCTGGGAAGTGGGCTCGGTGATGCTGTTCATCATGTTCTGCGAGCTGTTCTATCTGCTGATCTGGGCCACCATCGGCTACGCATTCGGCAGCGAGGGCCTGCCGGAGGTTTTCAGCCTGATTCCCTGGATCGCCCTGGGCGGCGGCCTGTTCTGGCTGCTTTGGCTGGCGTATTTCAAGGGCAGGCTGCTGCCGGGGCTGCAACTGCGCGAGCGCCGCGTCCTGAACGCCTTCAAGCAGGCGGACGCCCGCCACTATCTCTATTTCTTCCTGCTGCGCTCGCCCGCCCTGCTGGCCGCCGTGGTGGTGTATACCGTGGCGCTCAATCTGTTCGGAGTCGATGCCTCGATCCTGATGCTGCTGCCCTATCTGCCGGTGATCTTCTTCGCCGCCACGGTGCCCACCCCCATGCGGGCGGCGGCGATTACCTTCTGGGTCATCCTGTTTCCCGAGAATGAAGGCCAGATGGCGGCTTTCGGCCTGGTGCAGCACAACTTCTTCATCCTGTTCAACGCGCTGATCGGACTCGTGTTCTGGCGCAAGGCCCAGCGCGACCTGTTCGGCTGAGACGGGCAAGATGGCCAATCTGCTCACGGGGCTACGGCTGCTGCTCGTCCTGCCGGCGGCGGCGGCCTTTGCCGTGGAAAGCCTGCTGCCGCCGCCCGCCCTGGCCATCCTGCTGCTCGCCGCCATCGTTTCGGACTTTCTTGACGGCAAGCTCGCCCGGGCAAGTGGCACGGCTTCGGCTGCCGGGCAATTCTTCGATCATGCCACCGATTGCCTGTTCGTCACCGCCTGCCTCGCCGGCGCCGCAATCGCGGGAGCGGCGCCCTGGCTGCTGCCGCCGCTGATCGCCGCCGCCTTCCTGCAGTACGTGCTCGACTCGCGCTATCCGCAAAACCGCAAGTCCCTGCGCATGAGCTTCCTCGGCCGCTGGAACGGCGTTTTCTATTTCGTTCCGCTGATCCTCATTGCCACCGCCCGCCTGATTGAACCACTTAGGGAAACGCTTCTGCTGACCACTGGCCTGCTCTGTTACGCGCTTGTCCTCACCACCCTGCTGTCCATGGCCGACCGCGCCCTGGCCATCCGCCAAACTTGAGAAACAAACCGTGTACAATGGCCGTCCCGCTATGAGGTTCGGAGAAGGTCTTGGCGAGACGTTTTTGCCTTGTGGTATCGGGGTTGCTGCTGTGGACCGGCATGGTCCACGCCCAGACGGGCCAGACCCTGGTCCCCATTGACCCCGTCCTGCGCGAGGCATTCAACGCCGTGCGCGCCGACCCGCGGGTCAGCGAAGCCCTGGAGCAACTCCGCCTGCGCGAGGCCGCCACCATCGAGGAGCAGATCCGCATCACCGAAATTCCCGCGCCGCCATTCCTGGAAGACGAGCGCGCCGCCTACTATCGCGAACAACTCCGGGCCAGGGGGCTGGCCAACACCCATATCGACAGCGAAGGCAATGCCATCGGCCTGCGCCGCGGCAGCGGCACAGGCCCCACCCTGCTCATCAGCGCCCATCTCGATACCGTATTCCCGATCGGGACCGACGTCAGCGTGCAATTCCGCAATGGCAGGTACTACGCCCCGGGCATAGGCGACGACAGCCGCGGGCTCGCGGTTTTGCTCGCGGTGATCGAGGTGCTCGATGAAAGCGGCATCGAAACCGGCGCCGATATCCTGTTCGCGGGCAATGTGGGAGAGGAGGGCCGCGGCGACCTGCGCGGCGTCAAGGCGATTTTCCGCGATTATCCGGAAATCGACGGTTTCATCTCGGTGGATGGCGTGCGCATGTCCCGCATCACCATCGGCGGCACGGGCTCCCGGCGTTTCGAGTTTCGCTTCAGCGGGCCGGGCGGCCACTCCTTCGGCTCATTCGGACTCGCCAGCGCGATTCACGCCATGGGCCGGGCGATCGCCGGCATCGCCGAGCTGCGCACGCCAAGCTATCCCAAGACGACCTTCACCGTGGGCACGGTGGACGGCGGCACCTCGGTAAACTCCATCGCCGCCGACGCGGTGTTCGCCATCGACATGCGCTCCAACAGCCCGGAAGAGCTGGCCATGCTCGAAACCCGGGCCAGGGAAGCCGCCCTGGCGGCGGTGGCGGCGGAAAACACGCGCTGGAACAATGGCGAGATCAGCGTGGATTTCGTGCTGATCGGCGACCGTCCCACGGGCCTGACGCCGGCAAGCAGCCCCATTGTACAGGCGGCGGCCATGGCCTTTGACGCGGGCAACATCCCCCTGCGCGAACTCGGCATTTCCAGCACCGACGCCAATGTGCCCATGTCGCTGGGCATTCCCGCCATCACCATGGCCGGCGGCGGCGACGGCGGCGGCGCCCACTCCCCCGGCGAGTGGTTCGCCCCCGAGGAATCCCATCTCGGCCCGCAAACCGTCCTCCTGACAATCCTCGCTCTCGCCGGCATCGAAGGTCTGAGCGCGCCGCTATTGCAGGACCGGGCGGTCGGCGAAAGCGACTGAGCGTCTCGCCCCCATTGAGAGATCATGGTTTTGCTTGATTCTTCGCTGGAACAGCCTGATTTGCTGATACATGGGAAATGGGTTGTGCCCGTGGTTCCCCGGAAGAAAGTCCTGGTGGACCATGTGGTGGCGGTGCGCGATGGGCGCATTGCGGGGCTGGTTCCGCTGGCGGAAGCGCGACGAATGTGGCCGGGGGCGGACATGCTCGCCCTGGAGCGGCACGCCTTGATTCCCGGCCTGATCAACAGCCATGGCCATAGCCCCATGAGCCTGCTGCGGGGGGTGGCGGATGATCTGCCCTTGCAGGCCTGGCTGGAAGATCATGTCTGGCCTCTGGAGAACCGGCTGATAGCGCCGGATTTCGTCGCGGCCGGGGCGCGGCTGGCCATGGCGGAAATGATCCGCGGCGGAACAACTTGTTTCGCGGATATGTATTTCTTCCCCGATGTGGTGGCTGGGTGTGTGGAAGAGACCGGAATGCGGGCGCAGCTTTGCGGACCGATTCTGGAGTTTCCTTCAGTCTGGGCGGCGGACGCGCAGGATTACCTTAACAAGGCCCGGCAGCTTTGCGAGCATTATCGAGACCATGAACGCCTGCATTTCGCCCTTGGCCCCCACGCCCCTTATACGGTTTCCGATAATCAATTGCGGGCGGCGGTGGAATTATCGGCGGAGCTTGGCGCGCCGGTGCACATGCACGTCCATGAAACCGCCGCGGAGGTGCGGGACGCGCGGCGCAGTGACGGACAGCGTCCCCTGGCGCGGCTGGCGGGGCTGGGCATGGTCAATGAACGCTTTCAGTGTGTACACGCCACCGAGTTGCTGGATGGGGAGATTGCCCTGCTTGCCGGGGCGGGGGCTTCGGTGATGCATTGCCCGGAATCCAACATGAAACTTGCCAGCGGCGCCTGCCGGGTGGCGGATCTGCTGGCGGGCGGGGTAAATGTGGCGCTCGGCACCGATGGCGCCGCGAGCAACAATGATCTGGACATGTTCGGAGAAATGCGCAGCGCGGCGCTGCTCGGCAAGCTGACGGCGAAGGACGCCGCCGCCCTGCCCGCTACCCGGGTGCTGGAAATGGCCACCATCAACGGCGCCCGGGCCCTGGGCATTGACCATTGCGCCGGCAGCCTGGAAACCGGCAAGTGGGCGGACCTGACGGCGGTGGATCTGGGCCGGCTGAATACGGCTCCCCTGTATGATGTGTGCTCGCATCTGGTGTATGCGGCCCAGTCCTCCCAGGTCAGCCACGTCTGGTGCGCAGGTGAAGCCCTGCTTGCCGGAGGACGCCTGCTGACTCTGGATGAAGAGGCGATGCTGGCGGCTGCGGAACATTGGCAAGAGCAGGTGCGGCCCGATGCCTGAAAACCTGGACCCGCAGGAAATCCGCAAGTTCGAGGCGCTGGCCAGCCGCTGGTGGGACCCGGAAAGCGAGTTCCGGCCCCTGCATCAAATCAATCCCCTGCGCATGAACCATATCGCCGGCAGGGAAAATCCCGCAGGGAAAAAAGTCGTCGATGTGGGCTGCGGCGGCGGCATTCTCACCGAAGCCCTGCGCCGCCACGGCGCGGAAGTCACCGGCATAGACATGGCCGAGGCGGCGCTTGCGGTGGCCAGGCTGCATCTTGCCGAAAGCGGCCTCGATATCGACTACCGCAAATGCACCGCCGAACAGCTTGCGACTGAGCAGCCGGCGCACTATGACCTGGTAACCTGCCTGGAAATGCTCGAGCATGTTCCCGACCCGGCATCGGTGGTGGCGGCCTGCGGGAAATTGCTCAAGCCCGGCGGACTGGCGGTTTTTTCCACCATCAACCGCAACCCCAAGTCCTGGCTGTTCGCCATTGTCGGCGCCGAGTACATCTTGCGCCTGCTGCCCAGGGGCACCCACGAGTATGCGAAACTGATCCGGCCATCGGAACTCGCCGGCTGGTGCCGGAGCGCCGGCCTGGACCTCGATTCACAGATTGGCATGGGATACAATCCATTGACCAAAAGATATTTTCTGGAAGAGAGTCTGGCGGTGAATTACATCGCCTGCTATCGCAAACCCCAATCCTCCGATATTTGACTATCGACCCGCCGCGGACCTGTCCGCCGGATTCACGGCCGAGCTCCGGGCAGCCGGGATTTCAACCCCCCTTGAGCGGATTGCCGTAGCGGCGCAGTTCATCGATTTCCGCCGGGTCCAGTTCGTGAAATCGGCCAGCCTTTACCGAACTGGGAACAAAGACCGGACCAAAGCGAACCCTTTTCAGGCGGCTGACCCGCAAGCCCTGGGACTGCCACAGCTTGCGCACTTCGCGGTTGCGGCCCGCCATTAGCACCACGTGATACCACTGGTTGACGCCTTCGCCGCCAAAATGGCGGATGTCGCTGAAACGACAAAACTGGCCGTCGATTTCGACTCCGTCCAGCATGTTTTGCACCATGCCGTCGCTGACCTTGCCAAGCACCCGCACGGCGTATTCGCGATCAATGCCGCTGGCCGGATGCATGAGCTGGTTGGCGAGTTCGCCGTCATTGGTGAACAGCAGCAAACCGCTGGTATTCAGGTCGAGCCTGCCCACCGCCACCCAGCGGCTGTTGCGCAGGGGCGGAAGGCGGTCGAATACCGTGGGCCTGCCCTGGGGGTCGGAACGGGTGCAGACTTCGTGATCGGGCTTGTTGTAGAGAAGCACCCGGCAACGCGGCCGGGTTTTGGGATTATGGTTGAACTTCCTGCCGTCCACGCTGATGCGGTCGCCGGCTTCGACCCGGTCGCCGAGGCTGGCGATACGGCCATTCACCTGAATCCTGCCGTCCCGGATCCAGCCTTCAAGCTGCCGGCGCGAGCCAAGCCCTGCCCGGGCAAGCACTTTTTGCAGTTTTTCGCTCATGCATGATCAGCCGGGACGGTCTCGCCCTGCCGCTCAAATCCCAGGTATTCTCTGAAAAACTCCATCCGTGGAGTTTTTCATTATCGCAAAACAAAAGCGTGGTTTTGTTTTGCTCCCGAATTCAATGGCTTGCTCCAGTTACGGAGCGTAGCTCCGTACCGTTGCGGCCGCGCTCGAAGCTGCGCTTCGAAAACGCTTGCCTTCACCCATCGAATTCGGCGGCACTTCCATGTGCCGCAGGGAAGCTCTGACTTAATCAGAGCTTCCCTAGTGCTCCAGCACCGTTTTCTTCGCTGATTTCATCCAGCGGCGGCAACTCCGCCAGACTCTTGAGATTGAAATAGTCGAGAAACTGCCTGGTGGTCACGAACAGTTCCGGGCGCCCGGGAGTTTCGCGATGGCCGGCAACCCGGATCCATTCCCGGTCAAGCAGGGTGCGGATGATGCCGGTGCTGACCGCAACGCCGCGCACTTCCTCCACATCGCCCCGGGTGGCGGGCTGCCGATAGGCGATCAACGCCAGGGTTTCGAGCAGCGCCCGGGTATGGCGCGGCGGCTTTTCCTCCCACAGGCGGCTGACCCATTCGGCAAGTTCCTGTTTAACCTGCAGGCGGTAACCGGAGGCGACTTCCTTGAGTTCCACGCCTCGCGGGCCGCAGTCTTCCGCGAGGCCGGCCAGGGCTTCCTCCACCGCTTCGCGTTCCGGCCGCTCTCCGGCATCGAACACCGCGCGGATTTCATCGAGGGAAAGCGCCCGGTCGGCGGCAAGCAGCAGGGCTTCGACAATGGCTTTCAGATCCTGGTTCACGGGCCCGGTCCTTCTTCGGCGAGACGCAGGTGGATGGGGCCGAAACCTTCGGTCTGCACGATCTCCACCAAGGCGTTGCGGGTCAGTTCCATGACCGCGAGAAAGGTGACCACGATACCGAGACGGCCTTCCCGCGGATCGAGCATGGCGGTGAGCGGCAGGAATTGCTCCCGGTTCAGGCGGCGCAGCACCTGGCTCATCTTGTCCCGGGGACTGATGGTTTCCACCTGCACATGATGATGTTCGAACAATTCCGCCTGACGCAGGGCATTGGTCATGGCGGCGAGCAGATCGGACAATTCCACCACGGGCCGGGGAACGGTGCGCTCGAAACTCGGCGGCTCCGCCCTGGCCTGATGCAGTTCCCGGTTGAGCCGGGGCAGCTTGTCGAGATTTTCCGCCGCCTGCTTGTAGCGTTCGTATTCGAGCAGGCGGCGAATCAGTTGCATGCGCGGGTCGGCTTCCTCTTCGTCGCCGGTCTCCGGTCGCGGCAGCAGGATGCGCGACTTGATCTCGGCGAGCATGGCCGCCATGACGAGATACTCCGCGGCAAGCTCGAACTGGCCCGCCTGCATCAGCTCTATATAGGCCATGTACTGCTCGGTGATCTCCGCCACATCGATTTCGAGAATGTCGATATTCTGGCGCTTGACGAGATAGAGCAGCAGGTCGAGCGGCCCTTCAAAGGCTTCGAGGTAGACTTCCAGGGCGTTGGGCGGGATGTAAAGATCCGTCGGCAACTCCTCCAAAGCCGCGCCTGCGACATAGGCAATGGGCAAAGTCCGCTGGCCAGGCGATTCGGAACTGGAAGAAGTTGCCACTTGAACGATTCCGTTGAAGCTGCGTTTATCTGCGCCCCCGTCGATTACCAGGATCACTGATTCGCCGACCGGGTTGCTGGCGTTGCTGGTGGATTTTATTCTGTTGCGGGGTTGGGTGGCATTGTGGCACAGGCGGGTCAGCAAGCAAAGAACAGGGATTGGCGCGCAGGAGCAGGCTTTGCCGGCCCAGCCAGAGGCTGTTGGCGGTGAGCAGTCAGATGGCGGCGGGCGCGGCGGCGATGAGGACGGCTGCGGCTATCCAGCCTGGAATCTGCATGCCTCAGGCGCTGCGCAGCAGTCTGGCCTGCTCGTCGGCGTGATAGGAAGAACGCACCAGCGGTCCGCTTGCCACATGACGGAAGCCGATGGATTCGCCGTATTCGCCAAGCGCGTCGAATTCATCGGGGTGAACAAAGCGGGCGATCGGCAAATGGTGGCGGCTGGGTTGCAGATACTGGCCAAGGGTCAGCATGGCCACGCCGTGTCCGCGCAAATCCCTCATTACCTGGCGCACTTCTTCGAGTTCTTCGCCAAGGCCCAGCATCAAGCCGGATTTGGTGGGAACCTTGGGCTGCAAGCGATCGAATTCCTTCAGCAAACGCAGTGACCAGGCATAATCGGCGCCAGGACGCACCTTGCGGTACAGGCGCGGGACCGACTCCAGATTGTGATTGAACACATCCGGCGGCGCCTCGTTGAGCGTTTCCAGGGCGATTTCCATGCGGCCGCGGAAATCCGGGGTGAGAATCTCGATGCGGGTGTCGGGGTTGAGTTCCCGGCTGGCGCGGATGCAGGCGGCGAAGTGGGCGGCGCCGCTGTCTTTCAGGTCGTCCCGGTCCACCGAGGTAATCACCACATAACGGAGTTCGAGGTCGCGGATGGCCCGGGCGAGTTCCCGCGGTTCGTTTTCATCGAGGGGCCGCGGTTTGCCATGGGCCACATCGCAGAACGGGCAGCGCCGGGTGCAAATATCTCCCATGATCATGAAGGTCGCCGTGCCATGGCTGAAACACTCGCCGATATTGGGGCAGGAAGCTTCCTCGCAGACCGAGGCAAGCCTGTGGCTGCGCAATTTGCGGCGCAGCCCGGCCACCCGGGGCGAGGCGGGAATCTTTACCCGCAGCCAGGGAGGCTTGGCCGGTATCTGTTCGCTTGGCGCCACCTTGACCGGGATGCGCCGCAACTTGTCGACGCCCCGCAGTTTCTGGCCTTCAACAAGCACATTGCGTCGCTTTCTCTCAGGCATGGGCGGCCTCCGGCGGTGGCAATTCCCGGGCTTGCCGGCGAATGCCCGATGCCCGCGGCGGGAAAGCTTCGAGCCGCCGCAGCAGGCTGGTGACAAGCAAGTCGCCCATGTCCCGCAGCAGTTCCGGCCGGCGGGGAATGTAATCCACAACCTGGGTCGTCTTGAGCCCGGGATAGCCGCAGGGATTGATCAGGGTGAAAGGGCCCAGGTCCATATCCACATTGAGGCTGAGGCCGTGACAACTCCAGCCGCGCCTGATACGAAGGCCCAGGGCGGCGATTTTGGCCGGCCCCACATAGACTCCCGGCGCGCCTTGCCGGGTTTTGGCCCTGATTCCCACTCCGGCGAGGGAATCGATCAGAGCCTGCTCGATCAATTGGACAAGCTCGCGGATGCCCATGGCGCGGCGGCGCAGGTTGAGCAGGGGATAAGCCACGAGCTGGCCTGGGCCGTGGTAGGTGACCTGCCCTCCCCGGTCGGACGCAAGCACCGGGATTTCGCCGGTATCGAGCAGATGCTCGCGCTTGCCGGCCTGGCCCAGGGTGAACACCGGGTGATGGCTCAGCAGCCAGATTTCTTCCCGGGTTCCGGAATCCGCCTCCCGGACAAAGCGCCGCATGCGGCGCCAGACATCGGTGTAGTCACTGGGGCCGAATTCACGCGGGGCCGGGGATGTCCTGTCGATGGCGCTCAATTGGCAAGCAGTTCGTTGAATCGGAGGCTGAACCAGTCGGTCATGCGTTTCATGACGCCACCCCGCTCCACCGCCCGCAGGGCGATGATTTCGTCGCTGTGGACGATTTCGCCGTCGAGGCTGATATCGATGCTTCCCATGACCTGGCCCGCTTCGATGGGCGCGTAGATCACTTCGTCCACGTTGATCGAGGCTTCCAGGTTCTCGCCCCGGCCGCGCTGGATGGTGAGCAGGACTTCCCCATCTATGCCCAGGTCCAGGGTGTCCCGCTGGCCCGACCACACCGGCACGCTGGCAAAAGTCTGGCCAGCGTCGTTGAGCCGCCAGGTTTCGTAATAGCGAAAGCCGTAGGCGAGCATTTTCTGGCTTTCGATGGCCCGGGCGGCTTCGCTTTCGGTGCCCATGACCACGGCGATCAGGCGCATGCCGTCGCGTTCCGCCGAAGTCACCAGGCAGTACCCGGCGCGGTCGGTCCAGCCGGTCTTGAGCCCGTCCACATTGGCGTTGCGGAACAGCAGGGTATTGCGGTTGGGCTGACGAATGTCGTTATAGGTGAACTCCCGTTCGGCGTACATGGGGTAGTACTCGGCGTGGCGGGTAATCGTGGCCCGGGCCAGCAGCGCCAGATCCCGGGCCGACATGGTGTTGTAGTACTCGTCGGAATCGAGGCCGCTGGAATTCATGAAGAAGGACTGCTCCAGGCCAAGCGCTTCGGCGTACTGGTTCATCATGTCGGCGAAGGCGTCCTCGCTGCCGGCGATATGCTCGGCGATGGCGACGCTGGCGTCATTGCCGGACTGGATGATGATGCCGCGCAACAGATCGGCGACGCTGACCCGGGTGTTGACCCCCACGAACATCTTGGAGCCGTCCATGCGCCAGGCTTTTTCGCTGATGTGGGCTTCATCCTCCATGGCGAGATTGCCACTGATGATTTCCTCGATGGCGATATAGGCGGTCATGATCTTGGTGAGGCTCGCCGGCGGCAGGGCCTCGGCGGCGTTCTCTTCCATGATGACGTGGCCCGTGGCGGCGTCCACGAGAATATAGCTGCTCGCGGCGATGTCCGGCGCCCGGGGAATGATGCTCTGGGCGCTGGCGAACGCGGCGCTCAGGGCCATGGCGCAGGCGAGCGGCAGACGCCACACCCGGCGAGGGGGTTTGATCGGTGATTGATGCGCTGATGGGGAAAACATGGATGGTATCCGCCTTGGCTGGATTGCTGTGGTTGAAACCTCTTCGCCACTGCCTATTCGGCTACAGTGTAGGGAGTTCCCAGACCGGCGGCAACCAGTGTCCGGATCAGGTCGCGGGCCTCCCCCGCTCCCCGTATCGGCCCGATTCGCACTCGGTGCAGCAGGCCGCGCTCGCCGCTGGCGACGCTGGCGATGAATACCGGGCGGCTGGTATGGGCGCGCACCCGGCGCGTCACGCTTTCCGCCGAGTCCCGCGCGGCGAATGCGCCCACCTGGAGATAGAGTTCAGCGCCCGCCGGGCTTGCCGCGGCGAGAACCGGAGGATTCGGCGCGGGAGCGACCTCCTCCCCGGCGCCGGGCACGATCGCTTCAAGCTGCACCCGGGCGGTGCCCTGGTCGGCAAAACCGAGCTTGACCGCGGCGGCATAGGAAAGATCGACAATGCGCCCGCCGTGAAAGGGCCCGCGATCATTGACCCGCACCACGAGGCTGCGGTTGTTTTCCAGATTGGTCACCCGGAGAAAGCTCGGAATCGGCAGCGAGGTATGGGCGGCGGAAGCCTTGTACATGTCATAGATTTCGCCATTGGCGGTGCGGTGGCCATGGAACTTTTCCCCATACCAGGAAGCGACGCCCCGGGCGAGGTAGCCTTCCTCGGTGGGCATTACCGAATAGGTCTGGCCGAAAACCGTGTATGGGCTGCGGTTGCCCGCGGCGGTGCGAACCACGGGACGGGGCACCACGAGCGGCACGCTGGCCGGGTCCACGCCGCCGGCGGGAGCCCGGTCCCGGGAAATCGAATAACGGCTCCCGCTCGCGCCGCAGCCCGCGAGCAGCGCGGCGAACAACAGCAGGACGAGCAGTCTGTTTACTCCTGAGCACATGATGGCAATTCCACCGAACCCCCTCTCAGAATAACGCCCGGAATTGAATACGATTTAGCGATTTCTCACACTGCCCTTGCGGCTGTCCGCCTCGATGGACATGAGCAGGCCAAAGCCGATGAAGAAAGCGATGATAGCCGTGCCTCCCCGGCTGATCAGGGGCAGGGGAAGCCCGATCACCGGCAACAGGCCGATCACCATGGCCATGTTCACGTACACATTGAAAAAAACGATGAGCACGATGCCGCCGGCAAGCAGCCGGGCGAACATGTCGCCGGCATTGACCGCAATCCGCAGGCCACGCCAGAGCAGCAGCACAAAAAGCCCGAGCAGAGCGAGGGCGCCGGCGAGGCCGAACTCTTCGGCGATGACGGCGAAGATGAAATCGGTATGGGATTCGGGAATGAAATCGAGCCGGGACTGGTCGCCTTCGCCGAATCCCTTGCCGGTGACGCCCCCGGAACCGATGGCGATCTGGGACTGGATGATATTGTAGCCCGCCCCGGCCGGGTCGTTGTACGGGTCGATAAAGCTCCGGATGCGGTTTTTCTGATGTTCCTGGGCGTAGAACAGAAACCATACCGGCGAGGCAAGCAGGGCAAGCAGGCCGCCAAAGGCGATCAGCCGCAGGCTCATGCCGGCAAGCAGCAGCACGAAGAATCCCGCCATGGCCACGAGCATGGCGGTGCCGAGGTCGTTCTGCAGCACGATCAGCCCCGCGGGCAGCAATACCAGCAGCCCGGCGACAAGGATGCGCGGAAACCGGGGCGGCAGGGGCTGCGAGGCCAGATAGGCGGCGAGCATTCCGGGGATGATGAATTTCATCAACTCCGAAGGCTGGAAACTCGGCAGCCCCGGCAAATTGAGCCAACTGCGGGCGCCATTGGCTTCCACCCCGAACGCGAGCACGAGGGCGAGCAGGGCGAGGCCGCCGAGATATATATGCGGGGCGAAGCGCTGCACCAGACGCAGGTCGAGTTGCGCCACCAGCAGCATGGCGATCAAGCCAAGCCCGGTGATGGCCGCCTGCCGCTGGATCAGGGCGCTGTCGCCGTCGGAAGCGCTGTACAGGGCGGTCAGGCCGAAAATGCCGAGCAGGCCCACGATCAGCAGCAGGCCGATATCCACATTGGGGCTGCGGCCCGCCCAGCGGCCCTGGGGCGCCGCCGCTTGCCCGTAGGTTCGGCTATTCACCGACCTGGCCCGCCTCGGAGCTTTCCACCGCCGGCTCCACGTCCAGATCAAGGTCGAGGATATCGAGCAGCCAGGCGTCGCTGATCCGCTTGGCCACCGGGCCGGCGACGGCGCTGCCCGATTCGCCGTTTTCCACAAAGACCGCAAGCGCAATCCGCGGCGCAATGACGGGGTGGGCGGCGGGGGCGAAGGCGATGAACAGGGCGTGGTCCTTGTTCAGGTCGGAAACCCGGATATCCTCGCTGGAGCGAATGCTCTGGTCGATGCCGACCACCTGGGCGGTGCCAGTCTTGCCGGCGAGCAGGTAGTTCATGTCCGGGTCCGCCCTGGCGGTGTATTCGTAGGCGGTGCCGTAGTCCCGGAATACATTGGAATAGGGGCGATGCACCACCATGGTCATGGCGTCGCGCATGTAGCGCCAGTAGTCCGGGTCTTCCAGCAGCACATCGGGCACGGAATCCTGTTCCGGAAAATCCCACAATTCGCCAGCCACGCTTTTCAGCATGCGCGGCCGCACCATGCGGCCTTCATTGGCGATCACCGCGGCCGCGGTGGCAAGCTGCAGGGGCGTCGCCCACATGTAGCCCTGGCCAATGGAAGAATTGATGGTGTCCCCCGGATACCAGGGTTCGCCGCGGGTCTCCATTTTCCAGTCCCGGGAAGGCAGAACCCCGGTGCGGGCATAATTGATATCCAGGGCCAGATTGTCGCCAAAGCCGAACAGCGACATGAAATCGTGAATCCGGTCGATGCCCATGGTGTGGCCAAGCTGGTAGAAAAAGGTGTCGCTGGACTGGTAAATCGCCTTGCGCAGATCGGTCTCGCCGTGGCCGCCGCCGATGGCGGTGCGCATGGTCCAGTTGTTCCAGCGGTAGGACACGCCGGGGAGCCGGAACCAGCCCGGGTCCATGATGGTGAATTCATAGTCGATATGGCCGAAATGCAGCCCCGCAAGCCCCAGAACGGGTTTGATGGTAGAGCCCGGGGGATAGGGGTTGGTGCTGCGGTCGAACAATGGCGTATTGATCTCGTCGGTGACCAGGGCGCTGTAGTCGCGGTTGCTGATGCCGGTGACGAACAGGTTCGGATCAAAGCCCGGCTTGCTGACCATGGCCAGAATGCCGCCGCTGGCGGGCTCGATGGCCACCACGGCGCCGCGGTAGTCGCCCAGGGCTTCCACGGCCACCTGCTGCAACCGGTAATCGAGATGCAGGACGATATCGCGCCCGCGAATGGCCTCGGTGCGCTCGAGCACCCGGGTGACCCGCCCGCGGTTGTTCTTTTCCACGGTTTCATAGCCCACCTGGCCGTGGAGCAGGTGCTCGTATGTGCGCTCCACGCCGGTCTTGCCGATATGGGTGGTTCCGCCGTAATTCTCGAATTCGGTTTCGTCCAGGGCGTCGAGTTCCTGCTGGTTGATATGGGAGACATAGCCCACGGCATGGGCGGTGAGATCGGCGAAGGGATAATGGCGCATGAGCTGTGGCTCCATACGCACCCCGGGCATGCGATGGCCGTTGACCGCCACCCGGTACTTTTCCTCTTCGGTGAGCACATAGCGCAGGGGAACGGAGGAATACGGCACCCGGCTGCGGCGCAACTGGTCATCGAAGGTCTCGATGTCATCAGCGTCAAGCGACACGAGCCCGGCGAGATAGTCCAGGGTCGCCTCGAGGTCGTCGACTTCTTCCGGCACGATGGTGAGGCTGTACACCGGCGTATTGTCGGCGATCAGGGCGCCGGCGCGGTCATAGATCAATCCGCGTTCGGGAGGCACGTACTGGACATGCAGGCGGTTGCCGTCGGAACGGGCGGCGAAATACTCGTACCGCATCACCTGAAGGTCGACGAGCTTCGCCACCAGGGTGGCCAGCATCAGGAAGATGAAAAACAGGACGAGATTGACCCGCCGGTTGAACATCCGGCCCTCGGCCTCATGGTCGCGGAATTTCCACCTGCTGGTCATGGAACGCCTCCCGGCGCCGCGGCTGCGGCGGGGCCTGGCGGCCTGTGGGCAATTCCCCCTATTGTACTGATTTGCGGCATGAAATCACTTGGTATTCTCTGAAAAACTCCATCCGTGGAGTTTTTCATTATCGCAAAACAAAAGCGTGGCTTTGTTTTGCTCCCGAAAGCTCTGACTTAATCAGAGCTTTCCTTGTTTCCTTTCACTGTCATTCTGCGCGTAGCGAAGCGAAGTCGCAGAATCTCCGTCAGGTTTGCGGGAAAGCGGGGTAGCAGTATGTTTCCACTGCCTTGTCACTCCCAGGAGCCTGCGCCATAGGAATTCACGGCTGCAAATCCGCTCTCATCCGCGCCTCTGGTTGGTCGATTTCGTTGCATATTCACCAATATTCGCCTCAATCGACCAACCAGAGGCGCGGCGATAGCGCATTTTCGCTTTCGCGAATTCCTACGGCGCAGGCTCCCAGTTCGCCGGTTTCAGGTTCCATAGTTCTTCGAGGTCGTAGAGGGCGCGGACCTGGGCAAGCATGATGTGGACCACCACCGGGCCGAGATCCACCAGGAGCCATTCGGCGGCTGGAAGGCCTTCGATTCCATTGGTAGCGACGCCCTGCCCCTTCATTCTCTCGACGATGGCGTCGGCCAGCGCCCTGGTATGGATGCGGGAGTTTCCCGTCGCCATGACCATGTAATCGGTTATGGAAGTCAGTTGCCGCACATCGATGCAGCTTATCGACTCCGCCTTGCCGTCTTCGAGAATGCTTTCCACCAGCCGGGCGATCTGCCCTTCGTCGAGTGGCCCTGGCGGTTCCTTCTTCCTTGCCGGCGCCGTCATGTATTCTCCCCGCGGTACAGACCCTGTCCCCTGATGTAGGCGCGCACCGGCTCGGGCACCTGGGCCCGTTTCCCATTGGCGAGCCGTTCCCGGACGGCCGAAGAAGATGCGTCCATCGCAGGTTCGGGACTCAGCAGCACCCTGCCCGCCTTGCCGCTGAACATCTGTTCCGGGTCCCGCGCCATCGCGCCTCCCAATCTGCCCGCCATATCGTAATCCATCGGCAGGTTTTGTCTTGCGATTACCAGCATATGCGCCATCCGGAACAATTGCTCCGGGTCGCGCCAGTTCGGCAGGCCGAGAAAGGCGTCGATGCCGAGCACCAGCACGAGGCGGGCATCGGGCAGGCGCCGGCGGAGGCGGGCCAGGGTGTGGACCGTATACGACACGCCCTCACTGTAAAGCTCGATGGGGTCCACGGCAATGCGGGGATCATCCGCCGCGGCGAGTTCCAGCATCCGGAGGCGTTGTTCGCCGCTTGCCGCGGGAAGCCCGCGGTGACCGGGAAGCTTGCAGGGGATCAGCAGCAGTCGATCGAGATCGAGGAATTCCACCGCGTGCCGGGCTACCGCCAGGTGCCCATGATGCACCGGATCGAACATGCCGCCGAAGACGCCGACGCGGGTCATGAACGATTCATTGCCGGATATGCCCGTCCCCGAGCACGACGAACTTCTGCGAGGTCAGGCCTTCCAGCCCCACCGGGCCCCGGGCGTGCAGCTTGTCGGTGGAGATGCCGATTTCCGCGCCGAGCCCATACTCGAAGCCATCGGCGAAGCGGGTCGAGGCGTTGACCATCACCGAACTCGAATCGACTTCGCGCAGGAATCGCCGGGCGCGGCCATGGTCGGTGGTCATGATGGCGTCGGTATGTTGCGAGCCGTACCGGTTGATATGGGCGATCGCCTCATCGAGACCCGCCACAATGCACACCGAAAGGATCGGCGCAAGATACTCGGCGCGCCAGTCCTCTTCGCTTGCCGGCACGGCCCCGGGAAGAATTTGCCCGGTCTCCTCGCAGCCGCGCAGTTCGACGCCATGCTCGCCATAGGCCGCGGCAAGCCGGGGCAGGATTTCCCCCGCCACATCGCGCGCCACGAGCAGCGATTCCAGGGTGCAGCAGGTGCCGTAGCGCTGGGTCTTGGCATTGACCGCCACGGTCAGCGACTTGCCGAGGTCGGCCCTGTCGTCGATGTAGAGATGGCAATTGCCGTCAAGATGCTTGATCACCGGCACCCGGGATTCCCGGCTGATCCGCTCGATCAGCCCCTTGCCGCCCCGGGGCACGATGACATCAACGTATTCCGGCATGGCGATCAGACAGCCCACGGCCTCCCGGTCCGGGCGGTCGAGCACCTGGATGACATGGGGGTCGAGTTCCGCCCTGGCCAGACCTTCCCGGATGCAGCCGGCAATGGCTTGGTTGGAATGCAGGGCTTCGGAGCCGCCGCGCAGGATGGCGGCATTGCCGGATTTCAGGCACAGGCTGGCGGCCTCGCAGGTCACATTGGGCCGGGACTCATAAATGATGCCGATGACGCCAAGCGGCACCCGCATGCGGCCCACCTGGATTCCCGTGGGGCGGTACTTGAGGCCGCTGATCTCGCCGATGGGATCGTCCAGCGAGGCGACCTGATGCAGGCCCGTAATCATGGCGTCGATCCGGCCGGGAGTCAGTTCGAGCCGGTCGAGCAGCGGCGCGGCAAGGTCTTTTTCCCGGCCCCGTTCAAGATCCAGTCCGTTGGCTTCCGCCAGCGCGGCCCGGCTGCTGTCGATGGCCTCGGCCATGGCGAGCAGCGCGGCGTTTTTTTGCGCCGTGCCGGCGCGACCGATGGCGGCGCTTGCGGCCCGCCCGCGCTCGCCGATTTGCGCCATGTAGTGCTTGATGTCCGTCATCTGGCTTGCATTCGATAGATCGGGCGGTGCGGAACCCGGCGCGAAATTATAACCCCGAAACCCGCTGTCGTTGCGCCGGACCCACTGAGATTCTGCGACTCCGCTTCGCTACGCGCAGAATGACGGGCAGGACGGCTTCGCTACGCGCGGAATGACGGGCAGGACGGCT
Organism: Pseudomonadales bacterium; assembly: GCA_022825945.1. Lineage (GTDB taxonomy): Bacteria > Pseudomonadota > Gammaproteobacteria > Pseudomonadales > Pseudohongiellaceae > UBA9145. The sequence goes on along the minus strand of JAJDVS010000048.1, from coordinate 15,738 downwards.
TCGCTACGCGCGGAATGACAGTGGGACCGGCGAAAGGGAACCATCAGGCCAACTGGCGCCCGGGCGTTCCCGCCGGAGCGATCTTGAAGTTGGAAAAACCGTAGATGATTGCAATGACCGGGCAGATCATGTTGAAGAAGCAGAAGGGGAAGTAGGCCAGGGTGGCCACCCCAAGAGTACCGCTCATGTAGGCGCCGCAGGTGTTCCATGGCACCAGGGGCGAGGTGATGGTGCCCGAGTCTTCCAGGGTGCGCGACAGGTTTTTCAGGTCGAGGTCGCGGCTCTGGTATTCCAGCTTGTACATGCGCCCCGGCAGCACGATGGAGATGTACTGGTCCGAGGTGATGATGTTGGCGCCGATGCAGGTGGCCACGGTGGTGGCGATCAGGCTGCCGGTGCTGTGAACGAAGGACAGCGCGAAATCCACCAGCCGCCGCAGCAAGCCGACCCGCTCCATGGTGGCGCCGAACACCATGGCGCAGAGAATCAGCCATACGGTATTGAGCATGGAACTCATGCCGCCCCGGGACATGAGATCGTCCAGGGTGGCGTTGCCGCTTTGCAGCACAAAGCCATTGAAAAAGGTTTCCCAGACGCCCCGCGCCAGGGCGAGCAACAGATTGGGGTCGTCGCCGGGCAGATTGAGGATGGCCTGCCGCTGGAACAGCAGGGCGAGCACGACGCCGAACACGCCCCCGGCGAGAATCGTGGGGATCGGCGGCAGCTTGCGATTGGCCATCCACAACAGGGCCAGCACCGGCAGCAGCATGATCGGCGAAATCATGAAGTTCTCGGTAAGCAGGGCCATGGTGATGGCAAGATCGTCGGCGCTGGCGCCGGAATCGATACTGAGCCCGATCAGCCCATACAGCGACAGCGCGATGAGGATGCTTGGCACCGCGGTCCACACCATGTGGCCGATGTGACTGAACAGGTCGGTCCCCGCCACCGCGGGAGCGAGGTTGGTGGTTTCCGACAGGGGCGACATCTTGTCGCCGAAATAGGCGCCGGAAATGATCGCGCCGGCGGTAATCGCCGGAGACAGCCCGAGCCCCGCGCTCGCGCCGATCAGGGCGATTCCCACGGTGCCCGCCACGGTCCAGGAACTGCCGATGCTGAGGGCGATAAGGGCGCAGATCAGGCAGGAGGCGAAATAGAAGATGGACGGATCGAGAATGAGCAGACTGTAATAGATCATCGTCGGCACGGTGCCGCCCATGATCCAGCTGCCGATCAGCAGCCCCACGCAAAGCAGGATGAGAATGGGCTTGAGGGAAATCGATATGCCCGAGATGATGGCGTTCTCGATCTGCTGCCAGCCGACGCCGTTGCGCCAGCCCACCGCCGCGGCCACCGCGGCGCCGGCGACCAGGGCGATCTGGTTCGGGCCGTAGCTGGCGTCTTCGCCGAACAGATAGACCGAAAAAGCCAGCATCACAACCAGCGCCAGCACCGGCAGCAGCGCCTGGGCCACGGTCGGCTTTCTTTCCCGGGAAGGCTCCCGGGCCGCGTCGCTGGTGTGCTGTCCCATAAGCTCGCCGCTTTTCGGCGCGTCCCCCCAGTCCGGCAAATCGCGGACCGCGGGTAATGGCCCGCGCGTTTCGCAAGGAGCGCCAAGCATACTGGCACAGCCGCCGCCGTGTCTATTGCCCGTCCCTCGCCACACCGCGAGAAGCCATCCCTCGACCATTCTGCGCGGAGTCCCCCCTTCGTCATTCTGCGCGGGGCGGAGCACCCCACCCCGTCATTCTGCGCGCAGCGGAGCACCCCACCCCGTCATTCTGCGCGGAGCGAAGCGGAGTCGCAGAATCTCCCCGCGGGATGACGGAAAGAGGCGTGGAGGCGGATTTCAACTTCCAGACCGCAGAGCCAATTCCCCGGGCTCCGGATTCATGTACCAGGAATCGGCGATGTATGGGTCGGGATGCCGGCTGAACTGGCGGTTGAGCAAGCTGATGGGGGTTTGCAGGGAAACCCGGCCCTCCTGGAAGTCGTCGATGCCTTGCCGCAGCGCTTCGCGTTCATCACGGTCGAGCTTGTGTTTCAGATAGCCCAGCACGTGGAGCAGCACGTTCGCATGCTTGCCCGGGCTGGCCGGTTGCCCCAGGGCAGCCATGAGTCCTGACAGATATTGCTTTGCAATGCCCGCCAGATCATCCTTGCGGGCTTCCGCGAGCAACCGGCCCAGGGTGGGATAACTGGCCGGATCGCAACTCATGATGATGAGCTTGTGGCGGGCGTGAAAGCGGGTCAGCGCGGCCGGGCCGGGTTTCGATCGCCATTCTTCCATCAGCGCGAACCAGCGCCGCAACACAAAAACGCGCTGGATGAAGTTGTCCCGCAATGGCGCCTCCCCAAGCCGGCCTTCGTCTTCCACCGGCAGCCAGGGGAAAGCCTGCATGAGGGCATGGGCGAAGATGCCGCTGCTTTCGCCCACCGGGTTTTCTCCCCGCCAAACCGGCACGGCTTCGATGCCGCAGCTTGGCGAGCCCTTCTTGAGGATGTAGCCGCACAGGCCGAGCCTCTGGATTCGCTCGGCATCCAGACTGTCGCGCAACGCCCGGCCATGGTCAACCCGGGGGTCATCCACCTGAACGCAGCGGAGTTCCCCCGTGCCGTCCCTCGTCAACTGTATCGGTTTGCGCGGAACGCCGAGGCCGACGGCGAATTCCGGGCAAAAGGGATGAAGCTCGAAATACTTGCCGAGCGACTCGACCACATAGTCATGGCGTTTGTGGCCGCCGTCGTAGCGAACCCGCTCGCCAAGCAGGCAACTGCTGACGCCGACGGGTATCTTCCCGCTCAGGCCGGCAGCCATCGCTCGCCGTCGCGCCGCGCGCGGCCTTCCCGCTCGAGTTTTTCCAGATGCGCCAGCATGGTGCGGCAGGCCCAGCCGTGCATGGCGGAATCGACATCGTCATACACTACTGTGACAAGTTCCGCCAGACTGCCGCCGCCGCGGGCGGCAAGCCCGCGCTCCACCTTGCCTTCCCGGTACATCCGGTGCCGGATGAGCTTGCGGATTTCCTCGTGCGGCTTCTCGATAATCCCGCCGTGCCCCGGGGCGAGATAGCGCAGCGGAATCTCAAGCAGGGCCTCGAGGCTGGCAAGATAATCGCTCATGTTGCCGTCCGGAGGCAGAATCACCGAAGTGGTGCCTTCCAGCACATGATCCCCGGTAAACAGCAGTTGCTCTTCACAAAGCAGATAACAGAAATGGTTGGAAACATGGCCCGGCGTATGCAGCATGCGAATGCCATACTCGCCGCAATCGAGCAGATCGCCGTGGCGCCACTGGCGGGTGGGTCGGAAACTCGTGTCGTTATGCCCCTGGACCGGCGCCGGCAGGCCAACGAGTTCCGCCCCGGTGGCGGCCCGCAGCGCGGCCGCGCCGGGAGAATGGTCGCCATGGGTATGGGTGGCAAGAATGTAGACCAGCTCCCGCCCGCCAATGGCATCGAGAAAGTTCCGCAACTGGACTTTGTCCTTCGGTCCCGGGTCCACCAGGCAAAGCCGCTTGTCCCCGATCAGGTAACTATTCGTCCCCGGCCCGGTCATGGGCCCGGGATTGCGCCCAAGAATCCGCCAGACAGGCAAATCCACCCGCCCCACCCGCTCCGGCACACCCGCTTTCGCCCACACTTTCCACCTCCTTCCCCGCCCAGCCCCCATTATGGCAAAGTTGCATCGCCATGCGTTGAATCATGGAAATGAGACGCCGCGAGCCGCTTCCGAGAAGCCCCACCCACTGGCATTCAGGCGCCATCCGCGCCATAATCGCGGCCCCCGCGGGAGTGGCCGCGGCCTCGGATTCATCCAATTCGTTCAGCTTGTCGTATTCAGGGAAACATGATGTACCGTATCCAGCTCTACAATTCGATCGCGGACCGGGGACTGGCGATTTTCCCGCCGAAAATGTACCGCTTCGGCAACTCCCAGGTGGACCCCCACGCGATCCTGCTGCGCAGCCACAAGCTCGACCCGGCCATGGTCAATGGCGGGCTGCGGGCGGTGGCCCGGGCCGGGGCCGGCACCAACAACGTGCCGGTGGAGGATTGCACCAGGGCCGGGGTGGTGGTTTTCAATACCCCCGGCGCCAACGCCAATGCGGTGAAGGAACTCGTGCTCTGCGGCCTGCTGCTCGCTTCCCGGGGGATTATTCCGGGCATCCGTTTCGCCGAAGAGAATGGCGTCAGCGACCCGGCCGAGTATTCGCGCCTGATCGAATCGAACAAGAAGCAGTTCAAGGGCTCGGAAATCGCCGGCAAGACCCTTGGCGTGATCGGGCTCGGGGCCATTGGTTCCCGGGTGGCCGAAATGGGCATCCGGCTCAACATGAGAGTCCACGGCTATGACCCGGCGTTGTCGGTGGAGGCCGCCTGGCGCCTGCCCAACAAGGTCAAGCGCAAGGACAGCCTGCAGGCCCTGGTGGCCAGTTCGGATTATGTGAGCCTGCACCTGCCCGTGCTCGATTCGACCCGGGGCCTGATGAATCGCGAGCTGTTCACCGCCATGAAGCCCGGCGCCAGCCTGCTCAATTTCGCCCGGATGGAAATCGTCGATGTGGAAGCCCTGCGGGAAGCCCTGGATTCCGGGCAACTGCAAAACTACGTCAGTGATTTTCCCCAGGCCGAACTGATCGGGCGGAACGACGTCATCAGCATGCCCCATATCGGCGCGAGCACCCGGGAGGCGGAGGAGAATTGCGCCGTCATGGCGGCGAATCAACTGCGGGATTTCCTGGAAAACGGCAATATCAGCAATTCGGTGAATTTCCCCAATCTGCATCTGGAACGGATACCCGGCGCGGCGCCGGGAACGCGGCTGGCCATAGCGAACCGCAATGTGCCGAAAATGCTCGGGCAGATCACCTCGATTCTCGCCGACCAGAATATCAACGTAGTCGACCTGCTCAACAAGAGCCGCGGCGATATCGCCTACAACCTGATCGATCTCGAGCAGCCGGCGTCGCCAAAAATCCTCGACGCCATGCGCGGCGTGGAACAGGTCATCAAAGTCACCGCGTTCTAGGAGCCTGCGCCATGAGTGGAAGGGTTTACAATTTTGGCGCAGGCCCCGCCATGCTGCCGGATCCCGTGATGGAGCAGGCCCAGCGGGAATTTCTGAATTACCGGGGGATCGGCGCTTCGGTGATTGAAATCAGCCATCGTTCGGCGGATTTCATGGAAGTCGTCGAGGCCGCCGACGCGCTGCTCGCCGAACTTGCGGAAATCCCGGAAAACTACCGGATCCTCTACGTTCACGGCGGCGCCCAGATGCAGTTTTCGGCGATTCCCCTGAATCTGATCCAGCGCGGCCCGGCGCGCCGGGCCGCCTATGTGGTGTCCGGCAATTTCGCCAGTCTTGCGGCGAAGGAAGCCACCCGCTATGGCGAAATCGATACTTCCCGCAGCAGCGCCGCCAGTAATTTCGACCGGATTCCCGAGTTCCGGCCGGACGGGCTGGCGCCGGATGCTTCCTATGTCCACATCACCAGCAACAATACGATCTACGGCACCCGCTGGAATGATTTTCCCGACACCGGCGCCATCCCCCTGGTGGCCGACATGACTTCGGAATTGCTGTCGAGGCGATTCGACATGAACCGGTTCGGGGCGGTTTTCGCTTCGCTGCAGAAAAACCTCGGACCTTCCGGGCTTGCCGTGGTGATTATCCGGGAAGACCTGCTCGGCCACGCCCTGCCGGAAACCCCCACCCTGCTCAATTACCGGGCCTGCGCCGAAAAACATTCCCTGGCCAATACCATCAACACTTTCGCCCTGTACCTGATGAAGCTCGTGCTTGAATGGCTGCGGGATGAAGGCGGCGTGGCGGCCATCGAGCAACGCAACACGGCCAAGGCGGCGCTGCTGTACGATGTCATTGACCAAAGCGATTTCTACCTGGGCACAGCCCATCCGCCGCATCGCTCCCACATGAACGTGACTTTCCATCTCGCCGATGACGCGCGGCTCGGGGACTTTCTGCGGGAGGCGGGCGACAATGGCCTTTACGCTCTCAAGGGACACCGCAATGTGGGCGGCGCCCGGGCGTCGATCTACAATGCCATGCCCACCGCCGGCTGCAAGGCGCTGGCGGACTTCATGAAACATTTCGAGCGCAGCCGCGCCTGAGTTCGCGGTCGCCCGCCATGGCGCCCCACATCATCCATTGTGATTGCGACAGCTTCTATGCTTCGGTGGAGGAGCGGGACAATCCCGCCCTGGCGGGCAAGCCCGTGGCCGTGGGCGGCTTGCCGGAACAGCGGGGAGTCATCGCCACCTGCAACTACGTGGCGCGCAAGTTCGGCATTCATTCCGCCATGCCCTCGGCCACGGCCCGGCGGCGCTGCGCCAATTTGATCATCATCCACCCGGACATGGAAAAATACCGGCGGATTTCCCGCCAGGTGCACGAAGTTTTCCGCCGCTACACGGACATCATCGAACCGCTCTCACTCGATGAAGCCTATCTCGATGTCAGCGACTGCAGGGAGTTCGGCGGCGATGCGGTTCGTGTCGCCGAGGCGATACGCAAGGCGGTGCGGGAAGAAATCGGCATCACCATCTCCGCCGGCATCGCGCCGAACAAGCTCCTCGCCAAGATCGCCAGCGACTGGAACAAACCCGATGGCCAGTATCTGGTGGCCCCGGAGGCGGTGGGGGATTTCATTGGGAAATTACCGGTTTCCAGACTGCATGGCGTGGGCAAGGTAACCAGTGGCAAACTGCGCGAACTCGGTATTGCCACCTGCGGTGAATTGCAGGGCCTGTCCCGGGATGAATTGCAGCGGCGTTTCGGTCGCTTTGGCCAGCGGCTGTATCTGCAGAGCCGGGGCATTGACGAGCGGCCGGTGCAGCCGCACCGGATCCGCAAATCCATCAGCGTGGAGCGCACCTACGCCAGTGATCTGCCGGACCTGCCGGCCTGTCTCGCGGAGTTGCCGGGCCTGATCGCCCAGTTGGAGCAGCGCATCGGCGGGCGGCCCGGCCCGGTGCGGATTCGCAAGCAAGTGGTGAAAATCAAGTTCCACGATTTCAGCCAGACCACAGTGGAAATGCAGTCCACATCGCTTGTGGCGGAAAATTTCGCGCAGCTGTTGGACACCGGATTCCAGCGCGGCGGCAAGCCGGTGCGCCTGCTCGGCGTGGGAATTCGATTGCCTGAAGACCCAAATATTCTCTGAAAAACTCCATCCGTAGAGTTTTTCATTATCGCAAAACAAAAACGTGGTTTTGTTTTGCTCACGCTCCTAGCGCAATAGCCGGGCCATGGCTTCTTCCAGCCCCTTTATGGTCAACGGCATCATGCGGTTTGTCACGAGTTCCCGCACGAGCCCGATGGAATAGCTGTGTTCCCAATAGTCCCGCGGCGTGGGATTGAGCCAGACCAGATGCTCGAAATGCTCGCTCATGCGCCGCATCCAGACCGCGCCGGGCTCCTCGTTGTAATGCTCGATACTGCCGCCGGCGTGGGTGATTTCATAGGGCGCCATGGTGGCGTCGCCGACAAAGACGACCTTGTAGTCCGCGGGATACTTGTGAATCAGTTCAAAGGTCGATTCGGTTTCGGCATGGCGCCGCCGGCCCCGGGTCCAGACCGATTCATAGAGAAAGTTGTGGAAATAATAGTATTCCAGATGCTTGAACTCGGAACGCGCCGCCGAAAACAGCTCCTCGCAGACCTTGATGTGCGGGTCCATGGAGCCGCCCACATCGAAGAACAGCAGCACCTTCACCGCGTTGTGGCGCTCCGGGACCATCTTGATGTCTAGCAGGCCGGCCTTTTTGGCGGTGGAGGAAATCGTGCCGTTCATGTCGAGTTCCTCCTCCGCGCCAGTGCGCGCGAACCTGCGCAGCTTGCGCAGGGCGAGCTTGATATTGCGGGTGCCGATCTCCACGCTGTCGTCGAGGTCGCGGTATTCGCGCCGGTCCCAGACCTTGACCGCCTTGCCGCTTCCGCCTTCCGGCTGGCCGATGCGGATTCCCTCGGGATGGTAACCATAGGCGCCAAAAGGCGAAGTGCCGCCGGTGCCGATCCACTTGCTGCCGCCTTCGTGTCGTTTGCCCTGTTCTTCCAGTCGCTTGCGGAATTCCTCAAGCAGTTTCCCGAGGCCGCCGAGGCTTTCGAGGCGCGCCTTGTCCTCCTCGCTGAGAGAAGCCTCGAAGCGGCGCCGCAGCCATTCCCCGGGCAGCTTGTGGAGCAGGATGTCGCCGGCCGCCTCGATATCCTTGAAGTAGCTGGAGAAGGCCCGGTCGAAGCGGTCGAAGTGTTTTTCGTCCTTGACCATGCACAGGCGGGCGAGATGGTAGAACTCATCCACGTTGCCGAAGACGATGTTTTCGTCGAGGCACTCAAGCAGGGCGAACAGTTCCGTCACCGAAACCGGCAGGCCGCTGTCCTTGAGGTGGGTGAAAAAACGGATGAGCATCGGTTGGCAACCGGCTTTGGCTTCAGCGCCCGGCGCGGTGCATGAAAGCGAGTTTTTCGAGCAATTGCACGTCCCCCTCATTTTTCAGCAGGGCGCCGTACAGCGGCGGAATCGCGCTTGCCGAGTCGCGGTCCTTGAGCACGTCGTCGGGCATGTCGTCGGCCATCAGGAGCTTGAGCCAGTCGAGCAGTTCGGATGTGGAGGGCTTTTTCTTCAGGCCCGGCGCCTTGCGCAGGTCAAAGAAAATCTCCATGGCCTCGCGCACCAGTTTCTTGCGGATATCGGGGTAATGGACATCGATGATTTTTTCCATGGTGAGGGCGTCTGGGAAATCGATGTAATGGAAGAAACAGCGGCGCAGGAAAGCGTCCGGCAGTTCCTTTTCATTGTTGCTGGTAATCACCACAATGGGCCGGGTTCGGGCCTTGATCAGTTCCCGGGTTTCGTAGACATGAAATTCCATCTTGTCGAGTTCGAGCAGGAGGTCATTGGGGAATTCGATATCGGCCTTGTCGATTTCGTCGATCAGCAATACGCACTGCCGCTCCGAGGCGAAAGCCTGCCAGAGCTTGCCCTGGACGATATAGTTGCCGATGTCGTGTACTTTCTCTTCGCCGAGTTGGGAATCCCGCAGGCGCGACACCGCATCGTACTCATACAGGCCCTGCTGGGCCCGGGTGGTGGATTTGATATGCCACTGGATGAAGGGCAGATCGAGCGCGAGGGCAATCTGTTCGGCGAGCATGGTCTTGCCGGTTCCCGGCTCGCCCTTGATCAATAGTGGCTTGCGCAGCCGAATCGCGGCGTTGACCGCCATCTGCAATTCCCCGGTGGCCACATAGGCGTCGGTCCCGGCAAAGTTCATGTGGATTCCCTGGTTTTGAAAAGCGGCAATTTTATACCACATGCCGCTGGAATCCATTCGCCGGCTCGCCCTCGCCGGCGGTAAACACCTACTTCCGTCATTCCGCGCGCAGTCCCTCCTCCGTCATCCCGCGCGCAGTCCCTCCCCTGTCATCCCGCGCGAAGTTCTTCCTCCGTCATTCTGCGCGCAGCGAAGCGGAGTCGCGGAATCCCATGAACCCGGCACCGCCAATCGACGGGAGATTCCGCGACTGCGCGCGGGATGAAGGGGGGACCTTCACTCCGCGCGGAATGACAGGGGGGTGGGGCTGAACCTCGGACCTATCGCGACATCGCCTCCCGCAGGGATTGTTGCTCCATGCATCGCAGCGCGTCGGCCACGGGGAGCCAGCCGGGGCGGCCGGCGGCGGCGTGGAAGCCCGCTTCGGCGGGGGTGACGATCGTGGCGTCGTTGGCGCCGCCGGAGAAGGTCCGCGCCACCCGCAGCCAGCGCTCCACGTGGGCCGCGCCGCGCCAGGTTTCGCCGGCTCTCGCCACCGCCTCGGATCGCAGTTGCGGGGATACGCAGCTTCCGGCGGCGAAACCGGGCGGCGCGTCCGCCTGGGTGTCCCGCGGAGTCCGGGCGGCGAAACCGGGTGTTTCATCCGGCTCGAAGCCTCCCGGGCTGTCTTGCGGGTTCCAGCGGTCGCGTTCCCTTGCCCCGCCGGGATTTTTGTTCCCCACTTCGCCGGACTGGCCCACTGTCGGGACGCCGCCGACGGCGGAGTCCGTCGAGCCGCCGTGGGTTCTTTCCAGGCACTCCAGCGCCTCGCGCACCGGCGTCCAGCCGGACCACCTCGATTCCCCGTCCTTCGCCTCCTCCGCGGTGTAGGCCGCGGTCGGCTCCGCCGTCTGGCCCACCCAGGCGGGCAGGGCCTGGTCGGCGCGGTCCTGTCGATAGGCGATCAGCACCCGGTACCAGTTGGCGCCGTAGTTGGGGGATTTGTTCGCGTTGGCGTCGTAGTAGCCCTTGACGGTTTTCCACTGGGAAACGTCCACGCAGGCGCCGGCGGTCGCCGGCGGATCGTCGCCGTCTTCGCGCGCGGCCGGCGGCGGCGTCGCGCCCGGATCCCCGATGGTCCCCACCGCCACCCCGTCGGCGATCCCCGCGCCCCCCGTCGGGCTCGACAGCACCACCTCGAAGGTCTCCGCGTCCTCGTCCACGCCGTCATCGAGAATGTAGACCCACAGCCGCCGGACCGTCTCCCCCGGGGCGAACTCGAGGGAACCGAAATCGATCGGCAGGAAATCGCTGTTGGCCCGCGCCGAGGCCGGCGTCGATTCCCGGGTCCGCCAGGAAACACCCACCGGGCGGTCCGCGGCCATGCCCAGGGTGACCGTGAACCACATGAACCGGTCGCCCTCGGCGGCCGCCGCGTCGCCGATGGAGAATTCGGGAACCGCCGGCGCGGGATCGTCGTCGGCGACCGCCACCGAGGCCGCGTCCCCCGGCGGGTCCGCCACCGTGTAGCCCGCGCCGGCGTCGACGGTGGCGTCCACCGAGCCGTCCGGCTCGTGCGCGGCGTCGTCCACCGTCGCGACCTCGAAGGTCGCGCTGCCTCCGGTCGGGATCACGACCTGCCGCGTCCCGGTCTCGCCCGGAGCGGCGTAGTCCCCGCGCTGGCCAATGGTCAGCGCCACCGTCAGCGGCGCGGCCGGCGCGGGCGTCGCCGTCACCGTGAACGACGCGTTGCCGCCCTCGGCGACGCCATCGCCCCCCGCGACCGCGATCTCGGGATCGGCCGGAGCGGGGGAGTCGTCCCCGCCCGCGGCGGCCGCGGCGGCCGCCTCCAGGCACGCCAGCGCCTCCACCACGGGGTCCCAGCGGGTCCAGCCCCGGTCGGCGTACGTTTGCGCCTCGGCGGCCGTCATCCCCGTGTAGCCGTTGTCCACCCCGAAGGCGGCCAGCACCCGCTTCCAGCGCGTCGCGTGCGGCGTCCCGTCGGCCTGCTCGCCGATGTAGCCCTCGATGGTGGGCCGCAGGCCCGCCTTGCATTGGTCCGCCGCCGCGGCCAGCGGATCCTCCGGACCCACGTCCAGCGTCGCCGTGGCCGCGAGCGCTTCGTGCATCCGCACCTCGCCGTGGTCCGTCACGTGCCACGGCACGACCCGGACCGTCAGCGTCATCGCCGACGGGGCATGGTGGTGGATCGTCGCCGAGGTCCCGGTGACACCGGTATGGGCGCCGCCGATGCGGTCGGACCCGCCACCCGCCTCCCACTCCACCTCGTAGGCCGTGGCATGGGGAACCGCGTCCCAGGACACCTCGGCGCTCGTCGCGTCGGTTGCCGCCACCCGGAGGTTCCGGACCGGCTCGGCCGGCGTCCCGGCCACCGCCGACTCCCGCGCCTCCGACCGCAGCGCCGGGAATTCCGGCGGCGCCGCGTCCACCCCGACATACGCCACGCCCGGCTTGCCCGGCGCGTAGTCCGCCTCCCGGTCGCCGAACACCAGCGACGGGTTCATCAGCACCACCCGGATCGAGCCGGTGTTCGCCGCCCCGTTGGTTTGCGTCGGCACGGTGAAGACCGTGCTCCCGGTGGTGTCCACGGTCGCCGTCTTCAGGCCCCGGTCCCCTTCGGCCAGATGCCGCCGGATCCCGCTGAACGGATCGGTCAGATCGTGCGACACGTCGGCTTCCCCGACATGGACGCTCACGTCCAGCGGCGCCAGCGGCGCCGGGCTCGCCGTCAGCGTGAAGGTCGCGTCGCTCCCCTCGGTCACCTGCGGCCCCGCCTCGATCGACACCACCGGCGTGCGCGACGGCGCCCCCGACGCGCCCTGGATCGTCACCGTCGCCGCGCCCGCGGCCCAGCCCTCCGGCGGATCGGTCTCCCGCCTCACCCGGACATGGAGGCCGTTGGACAGCACGGCGCCGTTCGCGTCGGCAAGCCGCGCGTCCTGGTGGGACGTGCCCGTCCCCATCCGCCTGATCTCCAGGTCGATGGTCTCCCCGTCGTCGCTCGCCGAATCCGCATGCACCGGAATCCGCAGCACGCCCCTCGACGCCCCCGCCGGGATGGTCAGGGTCCACGGGCCCGCCGCGTAGTCCGTCCCCGCGGTCGCCGTGCCCGTGCCCGCGGCGGCGATGTGCAGCGTCACCGGCTTGCCGAGCTTCACGAGGTCGTCGGTTCCCCGTTCCACCACCCGGATCCCCACCTCCGCGTCCCGCCCCTCGTGGGCCGTGTACGCCGCCGCCTGGAAATCCACCTCGGGGGCGATGTCCCTGATGATGACTTCGACCGAGCATGCGTTGTATCCCGCCGGAAGGACCGGCACTTCGGCCGTGACGGCGAAAAGCTCGTTGTTCTCGAACAGGTTGTCCGCGGCGATCGGGACCCTGAGCGTGTACTCCTCCGTCCCCGCCGGGAGCCAGAACACGTCCGGGTAGGCGTTCACCTTCGTATAGTCGCTGTCGCCGGCGTTCCGGTTGGCGTACAGGAACTTGAACCAGCCGCCCTCGGGCAGCGGCACCGAGAACGTGAGCCCCATGACCGCTTCCCCGCCCTCATTGAACGCATAGCTGCGCTGGTCGAAACAGAAGGTGTAATCGTTCTCCATGATGTCGACGCGGGCCTCCTCCGGCCTGCCGGTCCCGTTCGACGTCACGAACCCCGCCGGCAGGCTGGCGTCGTCGATCCGCACCCTGAACGACTCCGACTTGTTCTCCAGGTCCTCGTCATCCAGGGTCCGGATCGTGAACGCGGCGCCCGTCTCGCCCGCCGGCACCGTGACCGGGTACGGGCCGGCGGTGTAGTCGCTGCCGGGCCCGGCCGTGCCCCGCGTGTCGGTCAGGCTGATCACGGTGTCCGCGCCACGCGGCTGCCCGATGTGCACCATCCCCTCGAACGCGTCGCCCTCGGTCACCTTGTAGACCGACTTCGACAGCCACACATCGACGTCGTCGCCCGCCTGGCTCGACGTGTAGTCCCGGATCGTCAGCGTGTAGGTCCCCAGCGCGCCGGTGCTGGCGCCGAAGCCATGCGTGTCGTGGGTATTGCCCTGACTGTCGGTGTAGGAGCCGACGACCTCGTTGAACTGCGACGTGGCGCTGTCCGCCCCGTAGATCTCCAGCGTCAGCGTCTCACTGTCGTCGTCGATCCCGTCGTCGATGATCGGGATCCGGAACCGCGCCTTGCGCCCGGTCCCGAAGTTCGCGATCCAGCCGGACGGCCCACCACGTTTGTAGTCCCCGCCGCGCGTGGCCGTGGTGCCCGAACCCCTCTCCCGGACATACATGGTGGTCGTGAACTCCGGCTTCTCGCTCAACTCCAGCTCCACCCATACCGAACCCGCGCTCTCGTTCACCTCGTGCGACCCGTCCGTCGAGGCGGGATCGAGCGGCCCTCCCGCCGATTTGGCGACACCCGTGAAGCTCACATGGGACGCCGGATAAGATTCGTCGATCACGCGCACCGACGCCGACGACGGGCTGCCGAGCGTGTATTGGGCGCTGGGCCCCGGGGCCTCCAGGGTCAGCGTCACGACCCCGTTCGCATCCGCGCCCGCGGCATGCAGCGTCGGGACCGTCACCTGCGCCTTGTTCGCGTCGACGGTGATCGTCCTCCCCATGCCGACGGTGACCGTCCTCCCCATGCCGACGGTGACCGTCTTCCCCGCGCCCTTGTCCCCCGCGGCCACGAATTCCCGGCTGTTGCCCGCATCCTCCGATACCGCGTAGCCGATCTCCAGGTTCAGGTTCCTGACCGGCGCCGGATCCACGCGCACCGTGAAGCTCGCGTCCGTGCCCTCCGTCGCCGCGCCATCGCTCGAGACCGTGACCGTGCAGTCGTTGTCCTCGATGGTGAACACCGTCGAGTCCTGCGCGCCCACGGTCACCCAGGACGGCAGCCGCGACGCGTCGATCTCCACCCGGAAGGTCTCGTCCCCCTCGCACCGGGCGTCTTCCAGCATCCCGATGTCAATGGAGTTGACGGTCAAGCCGTTCGCCGCGAACGTCGCCGTGGCCTTCCCGACGTAATCCGCCCCGGCCCTGGCCGTGATGTCCGTGAAGACCAGCGGCACCGCGATGTCGCGGCCCGGCGCGGCGTCCACCCGCAGCGTCGGCTGGGCGAAGCCATCGTCCTCTTCTCCCGAGAAGGCCCCCAGATTGAAGGACAGTGCCACCGACGACGGCGCGTCCCGGAGGGTGATGGTCCTCTGCGCCCCGCCCCCGAGCGACAGAATGACCGTCTCGTCCGATTCGGCCGTGTTGTCCTCGACGGCCTCGATCCGCAGCGGACCCGTTATTCTGTGTCCGCCGTCCAAACGCGCGCCGCTGAGGGTGATCGAGGGATCGGTCCCGTCAAAGCCGTTGCAGGTGCCCCCGGCGGGGCTCGATGCGATGCAGACCAGCCGGTAGTCCGACCTGCCGGCGGTGCCCCCGACGATCGTCAGCGGCAGCGTCACCGTCTCGTCGGCGGCCAGGGGTCTCGACAGGACAATAATGATATCGGCGCCCGCGCCCTCCGGCAGCGTCGTCCCGCCGACCGGGACCAGCGACCTCGCCGTCAGCGGGTCTTCGTCGGCGTCGGAGACCCCCACCGTGGCCGAGGACGGGTCGCCGACCTCGTAGCCCCCGCCGGGCCGCACCGCCGCCGTCACCGCGCCCTGCGGCGCGTCGAACCCGTCGCCCGCCGTGGGGATCGTCAGGGTCGCCGTGCCGGACACCGGGATGATGACCGTGCGCGTCTCCCCCGAAACCGCCACCGTGACCGACAGCGGCGCGTCCGGCGCCGGCGTCGCGGTCAGCGTGAAGACCACATCCGCCCCCTCCGCCACCACCGCCGCCTCCGCCGCAACGGTCACGGCCGTCGGCAGCCGGAACACCGGCGACAGGGCCAGCAGTCGCCGCTGCTGGGCGCTGCTGTCCTGCCCCTGGTTAATCGGATTCGTGCCCGAACCCCACTCACCCCAGTTGACGTTTACCGGCCCCAGCGGGAAGAAGGAGGTGCCGTTTGTTCGGCTGCCGGTCCAGTGCTTCCGGGCGCCGGGTTGCGCCACGCCACTGGCATTGCGCGTGTCGCCCGCCATCTGCGCGTCCCAGGAGCCGTCCCAGAAATCGTTGTAGTCGTCCGCGACCCTGGCGCCGTTCAGCCAGTGGATGGGCACGCCGGTCCCGGTGGTCATGGTGTTGTCGCGGGCATCGACCGAGGAGGTCGAGCCAACCATCCTGAACTGGTTGCTGTAGGCTTGGATGGCCGCGTGGCCGCTCGCGGCCTCTGTTTGCACGAAAGTGTTGTAGTCGGCGATGTTGCCCGACTGCGCGCCGCGGCGCCCCGTGGTCACGAACAGGAGCCGGAACTTGCCGCCGGCAACGCCGGAAGGCTTGAGCGCCCAGTCCCCGGGCACCGTGTAGGAGCCGTCGGCGTTGGCCGTCGGCGTCTGCGCCGCGGCCGGGGCGG
>JAJDVS010000071.1 GCA_022825945.1 Pseudomonadales bacterium | reverse complement strand
GCGCCACGGGAACCTTCCTCGAAAACAACAAGTCGCCCTCGCGCAAGGTGAACGAACTCGACAATCGCGGCAGCCATTTCTATCTGGCGATGTACTGGGCGCGGGAACTCGCCGCCCAGGACGAAGACGACGAAGTCGCCGAGCGCTTCCGCCCGCTCGCCGAAGCCCTGCTCGAAGCCGAGGACCAGATCATCGACGAACTGAACGCGGCCCAGGGCGCCCCCGCCGACGTCGGCGGCTACTATGCCCCCGACCCCGCGCTCGCCAGCGCCGCCATGCGCCCCAGCGCCACCTTCAACAGCATCCTCGAAAGTCTCTGATAAGACCCGGGAGTACTTCCCCGAGCCCTGAGCGATTGTGGCTTCGATCCATCGCCATCGGGTGGTATGGTATTTAGCGGGCGCCGTAGATACGGTCCAGCCGTCAAGCACAGCTTGGTGTCGTTCCGGCTGCATATGAAACAGCGCTTTATAAATGCTTGCCTTCACCCCTGTAGGCTTCGGGCCCGGCGTCCTGCCTCGCGGGGGTCTTCGTGATCGGTCAACTTGTGATAAAACCGGTGCAGCCAGACTTTGTGCCTGTGGTGGTGAGCGAACTCCACAAACACACGGGACAAGACCAGCACCTGAAACAAGTGAAAGCCGATGCCCGTAATTACAGCTGGGCCTCCATTTCCCTGTCGAATCGAGTCAAAGCTGCTGAAAACCGCTATGAGCAGGAGGATGGACAGGGCTTTCCAGCCAAAATAGCCACTGTAGCGGCCGGTTTTCATATCCCACACAACTGCGGGCAGGAAGTTGATCGATGTCATCACAATCAGCACGATCATGAGTGAGTCTAGGAGCCTGCGCCGTAGGAATTCGCGAAAGCGAAAATTCGCTATCGTCGCGCCCCTGGCCGATCAATTGAGGCGAATATTGGTGGATATGCAAAAGATGGCCGGGGAGGGTTTGATTCGTCCCCGGCTCGAATGTTTGTCAATCCTGCAATGATGATTGGTTGGTAGTTACAATGCTATCAAGATGTATACCATCTGGGCATCCGCCCCGTCGCTTGATCGCCCAGGACCATGCTCCCGCAGGAGGCCGATAGACCTGGATTTGGCCGGAGCAGCGGGCGGCGCCGACGGACCGAATCCGCTTGTCCTACCGAGCCATGCGCTCCAGGCGGTCAACGTTCTGGAAGCCCCTGGGAAGTTTGAGGCCGCGGCGTCCGCGCTCGCCGAGGTATACCTCGAATTCCGAGAGTCTCATCTTGCGGTAGCGGGCGCCGGAATGGATGATGAGGATGTCCCTGGACGAGATGACGGAAACGGCGGCAACGAATTCCTGGCGGGCGCGAACCCGGGCGGCGGGAATGCCCATGATGCGGTTGCCCTTGCCCCGGGCGAGGCGGGGCAGTTCGGCAAGGGGAAAAATCAGCATGCGCCCTTCATTGCTGACGCTGGCGATGAGCTGTTGCTCGTAGTCCTCCACGGTCAGCGCCGGCAAGACCCGGGCGCCCTCGGGCAGGCGCAGGGCGGATTTGCCGTTGCGGTTCTTGCTGATGAGTTCGCTGATGCGGGTGACAAAGCCGTAACCCGCGTCGCTGGCAAGCAGCACTTCCTGATGGGCTTCGCCGATGACCAGACCTTCAAAGGTGGCCCCTGAAGGCGGATTGAGCTTGCCGGAAAGCGGCTCGCCCTGGCCCCGGGCCGATGGCAGCGTGTGGGCCGGCAGGGAATAGGAACGGCCCGTGGAATCGAGGAACACCGCAGCCTGATTGCTTTTGCCCCGGCCAGAGAGCTTGAAGCTGTCGCCGGACTTGTATTGCAGGCTGGCGGGGTCGATATCGTGGCCCCGGGCGGCGCGCACCCAGCCACGCTCCGAAAGCACCACGGTTACCGGTTCGGTGGGCAGCAATTCGGCTTCGCTGAAGGCCCTGGCTTCCCGGGCTTCGGTGATGGGCGTTCTTCTTTCGTCGCCGAATTTTTCCAGGTCTTCGCGGATTTCCCGCTGGATGAAGGCGGTAAGGCTGGCCCTGGAATCGAGCAACCGCTGGTGCCGGTCGCGTTCCTCGCCGAGTTCCTTCTGCTCGGCCTTGATGCGGATTTCCTCGAGTTTGGCGAGCTGTTTCAGGCGCAGTTCGAGTATGGCTTCGGCCTGTTTTTCGCTGAGGCCGAAGCGCGCCATCAGGGCCGGCCTCGGGGCGTCCTCCTCGCGCACGATCTGGATGACTTCGTCGATATGGAGATAGGCGATGAGCAGTCCGTCGAGGATATGCAGCCGCGACAGGATGCGTTCCAGGCGGAACTTGAGGCGCCGCCGCACGGTGAGCACGCGGAAGTCGAGCCATTCCCGCAGCATCGTCGCCAGATCCTTGACCTGGGGTCGCCGGTTGTTGCCGATGACGTTGAAATTGACCCGGTACTGTTTTTCCAGATCAGTGGTGGCGAAGAGATGCGACATCACGCCTTGCCGGTCCACCCGGTTGGAGCGCAGCACGATGACGATCCGCGTGGGGTTCTCATGGTCCGATTCATCGCGCAGGTCCACCACCATGGGCAGTTTTTTCTTCTGCATCTGGGCGGCGATCTGCTCCAGCACCCGGGCGCCGGAGACCTGATAGGGCAAGGCGGTGATGATGATCTCGCCGCTTTCGAACTGGCAGCAGGCCCGGGCTTTCAGGGCGCCGCGGCCGCTACGGTAGATGGCGAGAATCTCTTCCCGGGAGCTGACAAGCTCGGCGCCGGTGGGGAAATCGGGCCCCTGAATGAACTGGCAGAGTTGCTCCACGCCGGCCTCGGGGTGATCGAGCAGATGCAGGCAGGCCCTGGCGACTTCGCCGAGATTATGGGGCGGAATATCGGTGGCCATGCCCACGGCAATGCCGCTGCCGCCATTGAGCAGCACATTGGGCAGGCGCGCCGGGAGGATTTCCGGCTCCTGCAGGCTGCCGTCGAAATTGGGCTTCCAGTCCACGGTTCCCTGGCCGAGTTCGGCGAGCAGCAGGTCAGCGTAGTTGCGCAGGCGCGATTCGGTATAGCGCATGGCGGCGAATGACTTGGGATCGTCCTGGGAGCCCCAGTTGCCCTGGCCGTCCACCAGCGGGTAGCGGTAATTGAAGGGCTGGGCCATATGCACCATGGCCTCATAGCAGGCGGAATCGCCGTGGGGATGAAACTTGCCGATCACATCGCCGATGGTGCGCGCCGACTTCTTGAATTTCGACGTCGCCTTCAGGCCCAGCTCGGACATGGCGTAGACAATCCGCCGCTGCACCGGCTTGAGACCGTCGCCAAGGCTGGGCAGGGCGCGGTCATTGATGACATACATCGAATAGTTGAGATAGGCCTGCCGCGTATAAGTGTGCAGCGGTATGCGTTCGGTATCGTCTGATTGGAGGTCTACGTCGAGGGTCATCGGGGGTGCCTCTTTCAATCCACCAGTTGGGCCTGGTTGCCGCTGTTTTCGAGCCAGTGCTTGCGGTCGGCGGCGCGGTTCCGGGCGAGCAGCATGTCCATGACCGATTCTGCGGACTCGGTCGGGCCGGGGGCGTCATCAAGGCTCAGTTGCACCAGCCGCCGGGTTTCCGGCGCCATGGTGGTTTCCCGCAATTGCATGGGGTTCATTTCGCCAAGACCCTTGAAGCGCTGGACATTGGCGCGGACCGATTTCTTCTCTGTGGCGAGCTTGTCGAGAATGCCGTTCTTCTCTTCTTCGTCCAGGGCGTAATAGACCTCCTTGCCCGCATCGATGCGGAACAGCGGCGGCATGGCCACATACACATGGCCCGCTTCGAGTACCGGGCGGAAGTGTTTCAGGAACAGCGCGCAGAGCAGGGTGGCGATATGCAGCCCGTCGGAGTCCGCATCGGCGAGAATGCAGATCTTGCCGTAACGCAGGCTGCCAATATCCTTCACCCCCGGGTCGACGCCGAGTGCGATGGCAATGTCGTGTACCGCCTGGGAAGCGAGAATCTCGCCGGAATCGACTTCCCAGGTATTCAGGATCTTCCCCCGCAGCGGCATGATCGCCTGGAATTCCCGGTTTCGCGCCTGCTTGGCGGAGCCGCCGGCGGAATCGCCTTCCACAAGGAACAGCTCGCCCTGGGACACGTCTTCAGTGGAGCAGTCGGCGAGCTTGCCGGGCAGGGCCGGGCCCGAGCCGATCTTCTTGCGCACGACTTTCTTGCCGGCCTTGCTGCGGCGCTGGGCGTGGCCGATCACGAGTTCGGCGATGGCCTCCGCCTCGGCGGTATGCTGGTTCAGCCACAGGCTGAAGGCGTCCTTGATGACGCCGGCGACGAACACCGCGCATTTGCGCGAGGCGAGGCGTTCCTTGGTCTGGCCCGAGAATTGCGGCTCGATCAGCTTGGATGAAAGCACATAGGCCAGATTTTCGAATATGTCGTCGGGGGTCAGCCGCAATCCCCGGGGCACCAGATTGCGGAATTCGCAGAACTCGCGCATGGCGTCAAGCAGGCCGGTTCGCAGGCCGCTGACGTGGGTGCCGCCAAGCGGCGTGGGAATCAGGTTGACGTAGCTTTCACAAACCGGGCCGCCGCCCTCGGGCAGCCATTGCAGGGCCCAGTCGACGGCTTCGTCGTTGCCCTGGACCGCGCCGGTGAAAGGTTCGGCGGGAACGGTTTCCCATTCCGCCGTGGCCTGGGAGAGATAGTCCTTGAGCCCATCCTGATACTGCCAGGTCTCGCTGCTGGAATCGTCCGCCGCGGCGGAATGATCAAAAAAGCAGACTTTCAGGCCGGGGCAGAGCACCGCCTTGGCGCGCAGGGCGTGTTTCAGCTTCGGCACGGAAATTCGGGTGGTGTCGAAATAGTCGCCGTTGGGCAGGAACTGGATGCGGGTGCCAGTATTGCGCATGCCCACCGTGCCGGTCACCGCAAGATTGCCGGACTTCTCGCCATCGCGGAAGGCCATGCCGTAGACCTTGCCGCCGCGCTTTACCTCCACCGCGAGATCGCTGGAAAGCGCGTTCACCACGGAAACCCCGACGCCGTGCAGGCCGCCCGAAAACTTGTAGCTGCGGTCGGAAAACTTGGCGCCGGCGTGGAGCCGGGTGAGGATCAGTTCAACGCCGCTGACGCCTTCCTCGGGGTGGATGTCCACAGGCATGCCGCGGCCGTCGTCGCTGACTTCAACCGAGCCGTCGCCGTGCAAGCGGACGATGATTTCACTGGCGTGGCCGGCGATGGCTTCGTCGACGCTGTTGTCGACGACTTCCTGCACCAGGTGGTTGGGCCTCGCCACATCGGTATACATGCCCGGACGCTTTCTGACCGGGTCGAGCCCGGCCAGCACTTCGATCGCGTCGGCGTTGTAACTTGCTCCCATTCTTCCTGGTTCCGGTTCGGGGCTAATGCTGAAAATCCGGACGAACTCCGGGAAGGGTTCGTCCGGCGCGTTGTCGAGGGAAGCTCTGATTGTCTCGGAGCTTCGTAATACTACGTTTATCGCACGGGCGCCGCGTTTCTTGATTGACGACGGCTCGAAAGCCCTAGGAGCCTGCGCCGTAGGAATTCACGGCTGCAAATCCGCTCCCGTCCACGCCCCTGGCCGCTCGATTTCGTTGCATATCCACCAATATTAGCCTCAATCGACCGGCCAGGGGCGCGGCGATAGCGAATTTTCGCTTTCGCGAATTCCTACGGCGCAGGCTCCTAGGGTGCGGCGATAGCGAATTCCTACGGCGCGGGCTACCGGGCTTCCAGGGCGATTTCCCGGCCGAGTTCCATGCGGCCGCATTGCAGGCACAGCGTCAGCCATTCGCCGAGAAAGCGGTTGATCAGGGCTTTTTCATTGACCTGGTACATGCGCTCATTCGGTTGCCGGTAACGCGCCTTGAAGCCGCGATGGCCCTGGTAGGAAATGACTTCGGCGGAATTGACGTCGTGGTACGCCCGCACCTGCATCCCGGGGTTGGCCAGCCGGTCCTGATCGTCCGGCTGCTGCATGATTTCGAGGCAGGTGGTGTAGCGGAAGGCATCGGTGACCCGTATGCGCAGGGTGACGTCCCTGCCGTCGCGGCCGGGCAACAGAAAGCGCACGCCATGCCCCCGCAACTCCGCGGCGGCGGCCTCATCGAATTCGGCCACGGGCCGCCGGGACAGGTCGCGCCATGCCCGCAGCTTCGGCAGCAGGCGCAACAACCTGATGTAGTTGGCGTCGCGTTCGGCGATGTCCTCGATCAGGCTGAGCCGGTATTTCCGCTTGGGCACGATCATTCCCGTCAAAGGCATTTCGGATTCGATTGTAACCATTTGGCTTGAAAGGCGCAGCCCGGAAGCAAACCGTCATCCTGCGCGCAGTCGCAGGATCTCATTGGATGGCCACCGGAAGAGGGGCAGGGCAGGCTCCTAGGCGGAATCTCCGAACAGCCGATCCAGCTCCGATTCGTGGAGCTGCAGCCACTGCACGGCGATAATCGTCATCGCATTGTTGATGAGACCGCTTTCCACCGCAGCCACCAGGTCACCATAAGGAACCACAACGACTTCGATATCCTCGTTCTCCGCGGCGAGGCCGTGGATTCCCCCGGCGGCGGAGGCGTCCACCTGGCCGCAGAACAGCGTGATGCGCTCATTGCCAACGCCGGGGCTGTTGTAGTAATCGCAGATCTGAATCACCTTGACCGGGTCCATGTCTGATTCTTCCCGGCTTTCCCGGCGGGCAACCTGCAAGGGGTCTTCGTCTCCATCCACCATCCCCGCGACGAGTTCAAGCATCCAGGGGCTGCGCTCCTCGTCGATCATGCCCACCCGAAACTGCCGCACCAGCACGGCTTCCCGGCGCATGGGGTCATACAGCAAAATTCCGACGCCCCGGGGCCGCACAATCAGTTCGCGCCGAACCTCGCCGCTTTCACCCCCGCCAAAAAGCCGATGCCGCAACACCAGCTCATCGACCCGGATGTAGCCCCCATGCAGCGTCCTGCGCGAAAGGACACCCACATCCCCGCGCCCGAATTTTGACCGCAGCTTATTGGTCATGGCCGTTGATTCTCCCAAGTTGAAATTCGCAGTTGATGGTTTGGCTTCAGCCCGTTGTGGAAGGCGCCTTACATCCCGGCGCTTTTCCTGTCTTCGACGTCAATCACGCAGACCGAAATTTTTCGCCGCTCGGCATCCGTCAGGCTTCCTTCCAAACGATGCTTCAATTCTTCGGCGCTCTTTGGAGCGGGACTGGCATCTGGAGTAGCCCGGCATTTTTCGTGGTTTCCGAACCAGAAGACCAAGTAAATTCCGTTACCATCCGCTCCGGGGTCGCGGGTGTATTTCGCGATAAGCTGAGTCCTGATGGCAGTCCACAAGTCCCGGTGGCAACTCCTTTTAATTTCAATGGGAACGTTGAAGCCACCGAAAGAAACGCGAATATCGGCTCGTTTATCGTCCGCGTATGAACCCTCACGCTGGGCGTCGACATCAAGCGGTGCCAGCCGTTGTTGCAGATCAGACAGCAGGTTGTCACGGCAAACATCTTCCGGCTTGGGCTTCTCTGTGCGATTATAGGAATCGACATTCCAGTATTGCCGCCAGTCTGATGTATTTCCATCCCGGATATTGTTCATAATTTCGACTAGGTAGTCTATCGTCAATGCCGCCAGATCGGCTGCATTGGCAGGTTGCTTGTTTTTTAATACATCGAGAATCGCAGGTAAACTCGCATGCTTGAATTCAGCTTCGCGCCGGATGCTTTTCTGA
This sequence comes from Pseudomonadales bacterium, assembly GCA_022825945.1. Taxonomy (GTDB): domain Bacteria; phylum Pseudomonadota; class Gammaproteobacteria; order Pseudomonadales; family Pseudohongiellaceae; genus UBA9145. Next base: position 22,910 of record JAJDVS010000071.1, on the reverse strand, counting down.
TGGCTGATCGCATACTTCAATTGCGTATGCCATGCCTTCAGGCTGTCGTCGCTTGCAAGCTTCATCAGTTCCAGAGATGCATCATCGGAGGAATCTCTACTCAATTGAGTGATAAATTCATTAATACGGAACGAAGCATCCATTTCATGGGTTACTTTACCGCCTTCTTCGGAATCGGAATCGGAGGCAGATTCAGACGAATATGGGGGATACACAGTTCCCAACAATTTGATCAATAAAAACAGGGTATTACTGTCAATTTGTTCGGATTCATTGGTTGAATATTCAAACCTCCCTGCTATGAACTGGTTGAGATATGTGACTCGCTTTACATTTTCAGCAACATAGTCGTGTAGGCGTTTCCGAAATTGATGTGTTATTGCAAGGAAGCCCGCTGTCAGCCAATAGACTCGCTGAGCAACATTCATGCTAGCAAGAGCCAGTTTACCTTCAATGAGTTCAACAAAAAGATCCTTCGGGCAATGTCGGTGAGCCGCGATCAACAGGAACCTAAAACTTGACAACTGTTGCGCTTTACAGCGAATTGGAATTTTCTTCAAAATTGGCAACGATGCACGTCGAGCTGCTTTTTCGTATCCCTCGGAGTATGCGAGTTCGAATAGTATATGGGAGACGTCCATACCTCTTCGCAGCCTTAAGGAAACTGTCCCTGTTAGCGTTTCCGCTGCCAAGTCTGACCGTTTTTTTAAAAGTTGCATCAGCCAGCCCGGCTCAAGGTCCGCATCTCCGTATCCCCATGGATTGAGCCAAAACGTAACATTGTAGTAATAGGCTAGCGCCAAACGATTCCGGTTTTCGTCTTGAAAGAAATCAGTATTCTGACCAGAAAGAGATAGCTCATTGAATCCAGCCAAAAACGGAAACGAAGAGTAATATATCTGATTCAGTGCGCCTTGCCTTATCACTTCTTTGGGTGTCGGAAGATCGGATCGGAATACAACAGCTCGTAGTCCAGCCAAAACTGATTCGACTAATTCCGAGTCATCACCCAATAAGATATTCAGTCGTTCATGCGGTGTGTATTCACTCATTCCGTGATAGCCGCCGAAATACGCCCTTGCCAGATTGTGCAGTAATGGCATGGGGGCGCGATTTTCAATCAGTTCGGTTTGATGGTCTCGAACAGCGATTTGCCAATGCGAGCACTCTTCATCCTCTTCCTTCTGCTCCTCTTGTTCATGAATTCGTTCCGCTTTTTCTTGCTTTTTCTGCCATGATTTCCGTTCTGCGTGTTCGCTCATACGTTCTTGCAGAGCGTTCTGGAGCAATTCTTTACTATCCAAGCGAGAATCAACCAATGCTCGCGAAATTCTTTCGTCTTCAATTTCATCCGCGACCCGGTGCACCAGCCATTTCGCTGTATCCTTGTCGTCTGTAGCCAAAGCCTCGTCTAGACACCAAGTTGCAAAATCTAGCGGACGTTTCGCGCCAAATAGTCTGCGATTTTCTTCCATCCACATCAATTTTTGATAATCTGATGATCCTGTTTCTTGATATCTATCTTTACAACGTTCAAGCCCAAGCTTTAAGAGTGCTTTCCATAACTTGGGGCGCTGACCCAACCAGGATCGGACTCGTCCTCTTTCATTGTACGAAAGGCTGACATCGTGACCCCAATCGCCCACTCTTCCTGCAGCTGCCAACCAGCGGAATAATCGTCGTGATTCCACTTTTTCGGCTCCCGGGCACTCAGCTAGATAACGATCCAGAAGAATCAATGGAATTTCAGTTGAAATTTTACTCCGCTGTTTAGATTGACGCGCGTTCATACCAAGCACGTCATATCGGGACGCGAGGTGGTCAAGTAGCTCCTCCTTCTGTTTACACGTAGCTTTTCGAGGAAGTTTGAGAGTCCAGAAAACTTCATTTGAAAGAAACTGGTTAACTTTCGGCACTCGCATGTAATCCAGCACTTCTGCTCCTGGGAGTACTGACGGATATGTTTCGTCCAGTAATCTACCAAGCAGGTCATCTTCCGGGTCTGAAACTTCTCCCAAATACACTTCCTGCATTAGCGATTTGAGTTCTTCAAGCGTCTTTCTCTCGTTTCCTCGCTGCTGTACGAAAGCATTAATGGCTTTTCGTCTAATCCTCATCCATCGGGACTCATCGCGAATAATACTCATCAATGTCGGCGCCATGCCTTCCAATGGTTGGGCATGGCAAAGCGTTTCGACGAGAAATAGCATCAGCGACTGCTTTCCGCTGTCTCTGGCCGGATTTTCAAGTATTGTGAGGATTTCGTTCGTCAACTCCGGGGATACTAGGTCGCCAAGCCTAGAATCAAAATTGATGGTGGCAATAGACCAGCCGTCCTTTTGGGACACTTTTTCAAGTTTGCTGAGAATCCGTTGCTTGACCCTAACCGGAAATCCTGAGACATCGCCATACAACACTGTTCCCAACGAGTCACGGTCGATGATTAGGTCTCGAGCAACTGGACTGTGAGTTGCGAGCCATGCACATAGGCCGCGCAGTTCCGTCACGACCATTCCATCGTACCCAGACATCAACGCTAGAATTCGACTTGTGGGTAACCCATTCTCCACTAGCTCAGTCAAGTAACGTGCGCCTAGAAACTCCGCAATTTGCCGGTGTAGTGGAATCGCAAACTCGGAGTTGGGAGCTTCGAAGAGGCGGGTTTTCAGTGATTCCAACTGAAGTGCCCAACCGATTCCAGTTAGTTCATTCAATTCGATGAAGTTATCGTCTTTATTCCCGGCGCTTAGCTGGATGCCTGGGGCACCTGCGAGCAACAGCACCGCGCAAAGTTTCCCGGCAGTATCTAGAAGCACGTTCATATTGGCGCGCTCACGAATTGTCGCGTATTGGTGTTCCTCATTGGTCTCATCAGCCAGAGTCTCGCAAGCCATTTCGAATGTTCGGATTCGCGAATCCGGCCATTCATTTTTCATGACCGCCTTTACAAGCAATTCAAGACTCAGGGGATTTTCCAGCAAGGCGGCCACGCCTCGCTGCCAGGCCTTGTCAACAAATGCGTCTGGATTTTTAATATTGTGATTCTTGCGCAGGATAGCTTTGATTCCCTCTTCCGGCAGCGGGTCAAGGCGCAGTACCAGGACTTTGCCTTCGGGTGCGACGGTTTCCAGATGTCGACGATCGTTTGAGCCGAACCAGTCCGCTTCGCGGCACGAGAGCCGGAACTTGGGCTTGCCTAGTTGCAAGAGCTTTTTTCGGATTCCGTCAAAGGATGTTCTCCCGTCGGCCGAGCCCGCGCGTACCTCGTCAAGCCCATCAATGAAGAGAGTTCGGTCATGCCACTCGCTTTTGTCCTTAAAGGCAATGAAATCTCTCGCGGAAACGAATTGCCCGTCACACAATTTTGCTTGACGCTTGAATTCCGAGGTTTTGCCGGAGCCCGGTGGCGCAAGCAAAACGTAAGCTCCCTCATCCGCGTGTTCCTCCAGGGATTGGGGGCTGAGCTTTGATTCGGCTTTAGATTTCCCAGCCTCTGCTTCGGTACACGTTCGAGGTGCTATGTACGGCTGCGGCGCCTTCATTGCTCATCAAGCCAGTACGATGCGGGGGTAGCCAGAAATTCAGCCAGGGGAACTTCGCCGTCGCCCACCGTGATTTGCCTGACATTGGTATTGAATTTCCGCTGGAATGCAAGAAAGCCTGTGTCAGTGGCGCTTCGCGCGCCGGTCTTTACTTCAATAGCCACCAGGCGCTGACCTCGCCCGAGAATGAAGTCAACTTCGGAATTCTGCTCTCTCCAGTAATATAGCTTGCTGCCGGAAGGCAAGGTGTTGAACAAATGCGCTCCGGCGGCGCTCTCTGCGATACGCCCCCAGAAAGTGCGATCCGCACACGCCTCGCTGAACGAATAATCGGACAAAGCCGACATCAGCGCGGTGTTTAGTACGATCAGCTTTGGGCTTGACGATCTTCGGCGAAGAACACTTCCGGCATATTTCGGCAGGCCCGCGACAAGTCCGGCATTTTCAAGCAGGACAAGATATCGCGCGAGAGTCGTCGTGTTTCCAGCATCATGAAGATTGCCCTGCAACTTGGTATAGGAAAGTATTCGCCCCGAATACTGTGCCGACAACTCAAACAGGGTTTTGAGCAACGCTGGTTTGTCTACTCGCTCCATGGCGAGAATATCGCGCTCGATATTGGGCTTGATCAAAGAGTTGTGAATGTAGTCCCGCCAGCGAGTTACGTCGTTGATATTGATGTATGGAGCAGCGCCTGGATATCCCCCAAAGTAAATGTATTGCGCAAGGTCGATACCAGCCAGTGCGGACATTTCCGGATAGGACCAGTGATTGAGTTGGATGGTTTCGAATCTGCCCGCCAGACTCTCGCTCATTCCAGATTGCATGAGCAATGGAGCGGAACCGAGCAAAATCACATGCAGAGGGATGTCGTTGTATCGATCCTCATCCCATAACCCCTTGACGATTTCCGACCAGTTCGGGATTTTCTGGACTTCGTCGATCGCCAGTATGTAGCCCGATTCCGATTCGGCAAGTTTTCGCCGAGCGTTTGTCCATTCCCGTATCAGCCATTGCTCGTCGCGGTCGGGCGAGAATCTTTTGTCGTCTTCGGCTGCCACCAACCCCAACGGGTCGATCAGGCGTCTGTCCGCCATTGAATCTACAGGCCTATCCGCGAACACCATGCGGCCATGGAACTCACGTAGCGCTTGAGACACCATGGTCGTCTTGCCGACCTGACGCGGCCCGGTAACTATGATCAGCCGCCTCGGCTCTTCCCGTAACCTGCTGACCAATATAGCTTTTTGGTCTCTTTCAAACTCAGCCATGTGGATTGATTACGCTATTGAGTAAATTTACTCAGTAGCGTAACAGGGATGGATTTGCCGCGCAATCGCTTTTCGTTACGCTACTGAGTAAATTTACTCAGTAGCGTAACGAACTACGTCGGCCAGCAATTCTTCAACGGCTTCCCTGATTTCGAGGCAGACGCGGTCGAAGCCGGCGCGGACTTCCTCTTCGGGGCCGGTGAAGCCGGCGGGGTCGTCGAAGGAGAGGTGGAGCTTGCGTTTGCCGGGCGGGACGATGGGGCAGTTGGCGTCGGCGTGGGAGCAGACTGTGACGATGAGGTCGGCCCGTTCGATCATTTCGTCATTGAGTACGTCGGAAGTCTGTTTGCCGATATCAACGCCCTGCCGGGCCATGGCCGCCACTGCATGGGGGTTGAGACCGTGGGCTTCGAGGCCGGCGGACTCGACTCCCGCCTCCGGCGCCAGCTTTCTGGCCCAGCCTTCCGCCATCTGGGAACGGCAGGAATTTCCGGTGCAGACGAAAAGAATGTTCATTGGGGAACAGGCCTCCAATGGGATTCAAGCGAATTTCTCAATGCGGCGCCGAAGGGGCGCGAAAGCCGGGCGTCGGATCGGCATTATAAGTGATCGATGACTGATTCCCCGTCCAAGTCACGCCGGGCGCCATGGCGAAGTGGGTGTCCCGTTACGCTACTAGCAGGAGGGGGCTTGGCAAATCCTGCCGTCCCAGCGGGAGTCGTGCCAGACCACTCGGGCCGTAAGATGGAATATTGCCTGTAACTCATGGAAACACAGGACCGGAGTATACAGGTGCTATCATCGGTTCGGACAGCGGGACACACGCAAACTTTCCAAGGTTGTGTCGAGTTTATTGAATCAGCCGAATCCAACGCGGGTTTTCTCTTCTGGGCCGATCTCGAAATCGGCATTTTCGCCCGGACGGGCCACATGGGTTACAATTCCGCCCGCCTTCCATTCGAAACCAATCAGGAACCGTCCGATGCCATTGCCCGAACCAGTGGCGAGAACGCCCGCCCACACTCGCAGCATTACTTATCAGGGATTTCAGAGGGATGACGGCCTCTGGGATATTGAAGCCCACATGACGGACGTGAAGTCATACAGCTTCCAGAACCACTTTCGCGGCACCATCGAGGCTGGCGAGGCCTTGCATGAGATGTTGCTGCGGGTCACCATCGATGACGACTTCGTGATCCAGCACGTGATCGCGGTGACCGACAATAGCCCATTCGAGAATTGCCCTGAAATCGTCGATGCCTACAAGTCACTGGCGGGGATCAGGATGGGGCCTGGCTGGCGGCGGAACATTCGCCAGAAAGTCGGCGGCGTCAATGGCTGTACGCACCTGACAGAATTGATGTTCCCCATGGCCACCGTGGCGATGCAGACCCTGTGGGCGTTCAAGAATCACCGGCGGCGCAAGACCGACCAGGACCACACCCGGGAACGCACCCGCCCCGGAATCATCGACACCTGCCACGCCTGGGCGTCCAACTCCCCCGTAGTAAAACGCAACGCGCCGGAGTTTTACACTGGGTGAGATCTTGATTTTCACGAGTACCCCACCACCAGCATACCTCTTCCCCACCACGTCCCGGGCAAGCTATACTCAAGTCTGGTTCCCTGGGACATTTGCCAGCCAAGAATGTTCTTGAGCCGATATACTTCCAACCGGAGGCAGTCTCGAAAGAAGTTGTTGTGCATGTCCGCCAGTCGGAAAGCCTTATGCTTCGCGAGCGCCACCACCTGAACCCATGGGTTCAGGGCAACTTTGGCAGCGGTGTCTTGGGGGACTTATCCCACCTGTCAGGGCGGCGTGGCCCATGATGACCGAAGCCAACCTTGACGCCTTGCGCGAACGCCTGCGCAGTCTGCGCCGCGTCATCCCTCCAGAGCAACAGCGCAAAGCTGGCGAGCGCCTGCTGGCGATGGTCCGCGAGCTGGAATGCTTTCGCTTGAGCGAGCGGCTTGCCTTCTACCTGCCGACCCATGGCGAGGCCTCGCCAGAGCCCTTGCTCGCCCATGCGCTGGAGCAGGGCAAGCACTGCTGCCTGCCCCGGGTTTTGGGCGCCGGAGCCATGGAATTCATTGCCTATCGGTCCGGCGACCGGCTCCTGAAAAACTCCTGGGGAATTCCCGAGCCGGTATCGGGAGAGAAGATCGAGCCTGCTCTACTTGATCTGGCCCTTGTGCCGTTGGTGGGCTTCAGTCAGGATTGCAAAAGGCTCGGCAATGGCAAGGGCTATTATGATCGGGTCTTTGCCTTTCGCCTGGAGAGCCCCGATGTGGCAAACGGCAAATGGGATACTGCGGCGAAGAAACCCATCCTGCTCGGGCTGGCCCATGAATGTCAGTTACTGGAATCACTGCCTGTGCGAGACTGGGATGTGCCCCTGGACGCGGTGGCGACTCCCGCGCGCATCTACTGGCGCGGCAAGGATGGCTGAGGGCGGATAATGAGAAGTTGGAAGCAATGCTGGCTTCACAGCAACGCGCTTTGCGCGACGCCGGTGAGCAATGTGCCAGCGACAAATACGATGGTCATTATCCAGATGATGTCCGGTCAGTTTCGCATCAAGGGCTCCTTGCTTGAGTTAACCCATTGATTCGCTTAACGGCATTGGTATTGCATGCTTTAGGGAAGCTCTGACTTGATCAGAGCTTCCTTGGAACCTTGAAGAGTTTTTCCCCCGCGGCGCACAATTCCGGCTCAGAAGCGGTAGCGCAGCCCGAGAAATCCGGCTCTTGGCGGCGCCGCACCGAGGAAAATCGGTGTTTCGAAGTCTTCCACGAGCGGCACTTCCACCTCGCCGGGATCCTCGCCGAGGAGGCCGAAAGTCTCGAATTCGGCGTCGAACAGATTGTGAACCTGGGCATAAATCAGCAGCGAGTCGCTCACGCGGTATCTGGCGCCGAGATTGACCAGGGTATAGCCATCGATTTCGTCGAGTTCGTTGGCCTCATCGCCCCGCAGGTGCTGGCCGCTGTTGGCGATCAGGTCGAGGGACAGGGTCAGGCGATCGTCGAAGGCGTAGTCGGCGCCGAACTTGAACTGACGGGCGGGAATGCCGGGAATGCTGTCGCCGGCGTACACGGTGATTTTCCCTTCTTCGTCGGCGAAGTCGTGGTTGGGGCTGAGCACGGCGAAATCGTCCTCGAATGTGGCGCTGACATGGCTGTAGGCGGCAAACCAGTTCAGATTATCGAAGCTGCCGGCGAGATTGCCCTCGACGCCTTCGCGGCGGGTCCGGTCCACGTTGGCGAACAGGCCCGTGGCGCGGCCCGTGGTCTGGAACAGGATGTCGTTGCGATTGTCGGTGCGGAACAGATTGAAGCCATAGCTCGTGTTTTCATCGAGCAGGCCCCGGGCGCCGAGTTCCAGATTGCGCGCCACCACGTCTTCCAGCGGCGGGTCGGCGAGAAAGGCATTGGGCAGGCGGCACTCGAATTCCACATCGCCGGCGTCCTCGCCATCGGCCATGGCGTACTCCACGGCTAGGTCGTACACGTATTCGTTGCAGCTCAGCTCGATGGGCGTGGGCGCCCGGTTCGATTCCCCCGAGGAAAGGTAGAAATTGAATCCCGCCGTCGCCTGCCAGCTCAGGCCAATGGCCGGATTGATTCGGGAAAAACGGTGGTCGCCATTCAGTTCGGGCCGCTCGCCGGAGAGGTCCCGCAAGGAGATATCGGTGCTGTTGGCCCGGGCCGAAAGCGTCAGCGCCAGGGATTCGGCGAGGTCTGTCGTGCTGCTGAAATAAATGCTTCCTGACTCGGTTTCGGTGTGGATGAGGGTGGCTTCCCCGTCGACGAAGGCGCCGGTGCCAAGCCCCGTGGTGAGGCGGGTGTGGGGGTCGATATCGGCAAGCTCCACCACCGAATCGAAATCCGACTCGCCCAGGTGCCAGGCGGCCCCGAGAATGAGGCGGCTGTCACGGCCGAACAGGCTGGCGTCCGCGGCCCAGTGAAAATCCGCGCCCCGAGTCTGCTGCTCCCGGTCGCTGAGATTGTTGATGGCCTGATCGGACAGGATGCCGGTGCCCGACAGCTCGTCAGCGGCGAAATCCTCAAGATTGAATTCTTCCTCGCCGAGCATTTCGGCGGTTTCATCGAGGAAATCCTCCAGGGCGTCCTCGTCGGCGAATTGCCCTTCGCAGACATCGTCGCCGTCGAGCCCGAGTTCTTCGAGGTCGTCTTCTTCGAGGCCGCCGATCAGGGACTTGCCCGCTTCGGAAAATTCGCAGACGCCGAACTCCGAAGCGTCGCCATTGAAGGAATGGGTATCGTTGCGGCGCAGGAAAACCGTGCCGCTGAAGCTTGCGCTGTCGCCGAGGCGGCGGCTGAAATCGAGGCTCAGCATGTGCATGTCGTGGGCGGTGATGTCGGGGCCGGTGAAGATCGCCGCCCGGCTGATGGCCAGCAGTTCCACCGGCGAGGAGCCGTTACCGATGAGTTCGGATTCACCGTGCTGATAATTCAGGTTGACTTCGCCGAGTTCGCCGCGCCAGCCGAGGCTGCCGTAGACATTGAAGGCGTCGGAACCGGAACTGTCGCGCCAGCCGTCTTCGCGGAAATCCTCCAGGTTCAGGTAATAGCCGAAACCGCCGTTGTTGCCGCCGAATTCAAGGCTGGCGCGGCTGCGGTCGAATGATCCCGCGCTGAAATCGGCGCGGACCCCTTCCTGGCTAAATCCGTTCTTCATGTCCACCACCAGGGAGCCGCCGAGGCTGTTGAGCCCGAACAGCGGCGTGGCGCCGCCGGTGAGGGTGATGTCGCCGATGGCGGACTGTGGCAGCAGGTCCCAGTTGACGGTATCGCCGAGCGGCTCGTTGATGCGCACGCCGTTCTGGTGCACCGTCATACCCTGGGCGAGGCCGAGCAGGGGCGAAATGGTAAAACCCCGGTATTGCAGATCGGGCTGGAGCGGATTGTTCTGGGCGTCGTTGAGGGAAACGCTGTGAAAGCTGCCGCGGAGAAAATCGGCGAGGCTGACCGCGGCGTCATTGGCGATAGCTTCGGCGGCGGCGGTCTGCACCGGGTAGGGAATCTTGCCCAACTCCACGCCGGAGCCCGCGGGCACAATGCCCACCACGAGAATTTCCTGGGCATCCTGCCCCAGGGCGGTGGAGGCGAGCAACAAACCCGGAACGAGCCTGGCCCATGCGCGCAATTTGAACATGGTTGTTTCCTGCAAATGCCAGGCGGGAGCGAAAGTGTAGCTTTCATCGGCGTTCATGGCCAGATTCTGATTCCCGGGGTTTGTGTCAAACCAAAGTAGAGTAGAAATGTCCCCTTTTCTCCAAAGTAGAGATGTCCCCTTCGCCCTTGCGCGCAGCGAAGTCCTTTCCCTGATGTCATTCTGCGCGGAGCGAAGCCCCTTCCCCGTCATTCTGCGCGGAGCGAAGCGCAGTCGCAGAATCTCTTGCAGGGGCCTCCCCGATAGATTCTGCGACTCCGCTTCGCTCCGCGCAGAATGACGGGAGGGCGCAGGCTCCCAGGCTTTGACTACCGTCATCGGGGCGCGTAGATTGGCGCCTTCTTCAGGCGGGGAGGACAGCCAATGGCAACAGTACTGGTAACCGGCGCGAACCGGGGTCTGGGACTCGAATTCGTCGAGCAACTCGTGGCGCGGGGCGATGATGTCATCGCCACCACACGTCACAGCGGCCGCATCGTGACGGGCGCTCTCGATGCGCTTTGCGATGCCAGCGACAATCTTGATGTGCTGAATCTGGACATGCGGGACGATGCTTCCATTGCGGCCTTCCCGGGGAAAATCGACGGCCGGGCCATCGATATCCTGATCAACAATGCCGGCGTCTATGGTCCCCGGGGCGCGGCATTCGGCGAACTTGGCGGCGAACCCTGGGCCGAGGTCATGCGGGTGAACTGCATTGCACCGATGCTCCTGACCCAGGCCTTACTGCCGAATCTGCGCCTGGGAAGCCAGCGCAAACTGGTGTTCATTACCTCCAAAATGGGTTCGGTCGCCGATAACCGCGGCGGCGGCTCCTACCTCTACCGCAGTTCCAAAAGCGCCCTGAATGCGGCGGTGAAAAGCCTTTCGGTGGATCTTGCCGGTGAGGGTTTTGTTTCGATGCTTTTGCATCCGGGCTGGGTGCAAACCGATATGGGCGGCCCCAATGCGCTGATCGACGCGAACACCAGCGTCAGCGGCATGTTGCGGGTAATCGATGGCGCGGGAAAGGCCGAGTCGGGCAAATTCATTGCTTATGACGGCGCCGATATTCCGTGGTAGGGAAGTTGCCGCGAAGCGGAGTGCGGGAAAAGCCGCTGGCGGCTTCCTGGCGGAATTGTTCGATTCTGTTGCTCGCAGCCCTGCTTGCCCTGGGCCAGCCCGCTCCGGCGCTGGCGCACGGCAGCGTGGCGCTTGAGGACGATCTCTGCGTTATCGATATCGACTTCCTGACGGCGCATTTCACCATCTTCCAGCCCGAAACCCGGGGCGCCACGGAATATTGTGAAGGCGTGCCGGCAGCGGCACGTTCTGTCTTCATCATGGAATATCTCCACGAATTGCTGCGGGAGATGTACGTCGACTTCCGCATCATCCGCGATGAAGCTGGCATCGGCCGATTCGCCGATTGGAACGACATTCTCGCCATGGGGGATCTGGAGCCGCTGACGGTCCACTACCAGCAGCCGTCCATCGAACCCAGCGGCTTTTTCCGCGCCAGCCACGAATTCGAGGCACAGGGCAACTATATCGGCATCGTCACCGCCAGCCATCCCACCGAAGCCCGGGACTATCAGGCCGTATTCTATTTTCAGGTAGGCCGCGACTGGGGAAGTTTTCCGCTTTTCATCGCCCTGATCGTTCTCGTCCAGCTAGGCTACTGGTATGCGAACCGTCGCCGGAAAGCACGCTAATCGCCGGGCTTGGCTGCAATCAGGCGAGTCTGCAAGGCTTCCTCGAAACTCGCCGGGTCATCGGTTGGTCCTTCGCCACAGCCGGCAAGCAGCAATGCCGCCACCAACGGGAACAATCGAAAATCAGCAACAGACTTCATCATGGCATCCTCAGGAGCCTGCGCCGTAGGAATTCGCGAAAGCGAAAATTCGCTATCGCCGCGCCCCTGGCCGGTCGATTGAGGCGAATATTGGTGGATATTCAACGAAATCGACCGGCCAGGGGCGCGGATGAGAGCGGATTTGCAGCCGTGAATTCCTACGGCGCAGACTCCTCAGGTTCGAGAGCTTCAGGACAGGCGCAATCATGGCACGAATACGAATCCCTTGCGAAGTCGGGCTGCGAAGAATGTGGACTTCCTCATGTTTCAAGCGGATTCACCCAGCGCAGTCCCCGGAAGCGCCCCATATCGGCATCCGTGGAATGCAGTTCGGCCTGGTGCTCGATTGCCAGCGCTGCCAGATGCGCATCTGTAGTCAGGTTGCCGGCGGAGCCCGCATCCTGAAGCAACTGGAAAAGGATTTCCGCATGTCTGTCACCGGGATGGATCAGGATTGACTGTGGTCGCTCAAGCCAGGACTTGACCCGTTCACATGCGCCACTCACCGATAGCGGATTCGACAATATCCGGGAGTTTGTTGTGATACGAATGAAGCCAAGCAGCGCCACCCAGCCGAGGCCAACGCTATCGGTACCGTTCATCCGGTCTTCCCACCACTTGCGAGCTTCTGCATGCCGCACAAACTCCATGTCATGGGAATGCACAAGCAAATTGACATCGGGGACTATCAATTGTCTTGGCGCCGAATGAATTCCGCTGCTTCCAATTCGTCCGCCAACTGATTGAGACGGTAGGGATCAATTCCAGGACGGACTCCGAAGGCGTGTGGTTCCACCTTGTAGCGCGGGACAGCTCTCTTCTTTCCACGAATGCCAAGCCCGGCGCGCAGGGCATCATTGACGACTGCCTTCATGCCGCTGTTGGTGCGCCGCATCTCCCGCAACAGGAGTTGTTCAACATCCGGGTCAATGGTCAGAGTGGTACGCATAGAAGGCATCATGATGATTTAATATATGGATGTCAAGATGCTGATGCGGAAAGTCTACTGTTGTGGTCATTCCGCGCGGAGTCGCAGAATCCCCCTGCCGCGCAGAATGACGGGCCAGTCCTAGTGTTCCAGCGGAACAGACTCGGCTTCAACTGTGCAGCCGCCCGCAAACCACTGCGGAGGAGGGGTCAGGGTCCAGGTCCGGTCTTCCGGGTCAATCCACGCCACGGGTCTGGCATCGATATTCAGAATCGGAATCGTTTTCCTCTCGGAAACCGCATCTGTTCGCTGGAAGCGAGAGAAGATTCGTCCACCACCAATACCGATTTTGCATGGACGGCGCGGAGTTTTTGCAGGCCTTTGGCGGTTCCCCTTCCCTGGGCAATGCCTTCATGCCGCGCCAGAAAGCGTTGCAGGGTTTCGATGGGGATGCCGGATTCGTGGGCGAGGGTTTTGCCGCTGAAGCGGAAGGGGCCAGACCGATGGGGCGATAACCTCGCTTTTCCACCAGCGCCCGAAGCCTGCTCAGCATGGTGGTCTTGCCGGTTCCCGCATAGCCCTGAATGCCGATGATCCGGTCATGGGTGGACAGAACACTTTCGATTGCGGATTGCTGGCCTTCATTGAGTTTACTCTTGTGCAGATGGGCTTTCAGCACCCAGGGCCGCATGATGGTGTTCGCCACGCCCTGGCCCGCGCGCATCAGGGCAATCGTTTCCGATTCCCGCGCAATAGCCGCGTCGGTGGTCCAGTGCCGTCCCTGTTCGAGTCCCCGGGCAAGATGCAGTGTGCCCTGCTTGTTCAGGTCAGAAATGGCCCGTTCCGCGTCCTTGAGGGAGACCGCGCCCGGATCGCGGGACAATGTGGCGGCAACAAGTTCGGCATGGCCAAACACCGACTGCCGCTCGGCAAGATGTGCCGCCGCCCAGGCCGCGGCATTGCCGGCGGTCTTTTCCGGGCTTTCCCCGGCTTTCCATGGCCGCCTCGATCTCGGCGCGGCGGGTGGAAAAGGCATCGATGGCCTTTTGGGGAACGCCGGCGATCTCGAACCGTCCATCGGAATGCGTCTTTTCCGCGCCATCGCCCCGGTAACGGGGTCGCGCATGCGCGTCATCACGGCGTTTTTTCGACCCAGCCCAATGTGGATCGTACCGCGCGGTCGTGAGCTTCAACCAGGCGGGGATCATCGCCGACCATGGCAAGGATCGAGACGGACTTGGGAGCGGACAGAGTTACGTCCAGACCCGGACGGTGGGTAATGCTGCCGTCCCGTTCCTTGCGGCCGAGTCTTCGCCCGCCGGGAATCTCGCCTTCCAGGACGGATCGGAAGCGTTCGGGTTCGACCTCGCCCGAAAGCCCGAGGGCATCGGCGCCTTCGCCGACCCAAAGACTGGCCTCCCGGTGGGCCATGTCCTCATTGGCATAATAACCGTCCTTCTCGTAATAGCCCACGCCCTGCGAAGGCGAAGCGATCTTGCCCACGGAAGCTACCACGGCGGCGGCACTCCGGGTGGATGGGAGGGCTTGGCTTTAAGGCGGATTTTCCCTTGCATGCCAAGAAGATAGGGGCTGTTCGGGAGCGTGGCAAGGGCGAAAATTGACGAGTCACAGGCCTTTCATCGTGTGGCGTCGATTGTCGTTGAAATCAATTGATTACCAGTATCCCAACCCAGGTTGAACCCGCACACGTGCTTGCAGCAGACACCGAAACTGCATTATCTTTGGCGGTACGGGAAGTGCCTGAGAATCGGGCTTGACTGTGACTCAGGCGCGATCCTACCAGCGTGATTTGAGGTGGAAAATGCGAACCACGATTTCTCTGGATGATCATCTTGCGCAAGCGGTACGCAGGGAGGCCCGTGCCCGAAGCGTGAGTATGAGCGCGTTTATCGCGGGTGTTCTCGCCGACACCGTTCAGCGAAATGCCCCAGCGGGCGCCGCAGCCACGTTCAAGTTTCCCACCATCTCCGGTGTTCGGGTGCGTCCAGACATTGATCTCGACCAGCCCCGAGCGCTGGAGGTTCTGGATGACGAAAAGGAATTTCTCAAGAGTTCCAATGGCAGTGCGTAATGCTATTGCCCGATGTCAACGTCCTGATTTATTCGTTCGTTGAAGAATCCTTCGTCCCGTACAGTCGGCCCTGGCCCCAATCACCTGACAATTTTAGATCGACTATGCCGCTCGACGGGCGCGACCGGCAAGCTCGTTGCTGATGCCCAGCACGCGGCGATAGCTTTGGAGCATGGATGCACCATGGTATCCGCCGATAAGGATTTTGCCCGCTTTCCGGAACTCAAGTGGCTACATCCTTTGGACATACTGACCACACAGGACTGAGATCGATCACAGAATTGAAAACATCAGACTAACTCAAATACAAATGAAGCTATTCATGGCTTTATTCTTCTCCAAATTCAAAGTTTCTAATGCCGGATATTCTTCACTTCCACTTCGTGGCCGGGTTTGGCGGGCCACCAGGTAGCGGGTGGGGACAGGGTCCAGGCGCAGTCTTCGGGGTCGAGCCAGGCTATGGGCTGGGCGGTGCCGTCGAAGATGGCTATGCTGCCTTCGTTGAATTTCCAATTGAAGTCTGCCGCGTATGCAATGGCTTCCATCAAGGTATCGCCTTCGAGTGGGACCAATCCATCCACCGGATTGGTTGCATAGAATTTTGACATTTCATTTTCCTCCATCGCTTGTACTTTTGAGACACAACCCGACAATCGGCTTGCAATGCAGCCGGACAGCTTCTGGAATCAGTGCGGGGTTGATGTCAAAGACTGTGGAAAGCGGATCCCGCTGCGGCGGCATCGCCTCGCTGACATGGCCAACAATTCTACGGATCCGCGAACGAAAGTCAAGTCCTTTTCCCTGTTTTGACGATCATTTGAACACAGTCCTGAAAACCGGTTCGCATGAAAAGACGCGCATTTTCGCGCCAGTTTATCTCGCCACGGCTTCGTACATCCATACCGAGCCGGAGCTTACCGCCTCGTTGGAATCCACCGCATCTGGCGGCGCGCCGCCGTATTTGCGGCCGAATTCGCTGAGCACCGGGATGATGTCGGGGCCGTCCATGACGCGCTCGAGGCGCAGGTCGTAGAGCCTGCCGTCCACCCGCAGCACGATGTTGGCGTCATCGCCGAGGTAATGCGGCCATTGCTTCCAGATGCCGCCGTACCAGGAGTTCATGTAGCCGCTGACGAGAAACAGCCGGCTGTCGTGGACGCCCACCCAGACCGTGCGCGAGGTGTCCGGGTCCATGGTCTGGAATTCGACTTCCATGCGGTCGCGCAGGAAGCTCCAGTCAGCGGGAACCGGCGCGGGCTCGCCGCTGGAAAACGCCCCGCCGGGAACAATCGCCATGGGGCCGTCGCTGAAGCGCATGGCGAACAGGAATACGAAAACCGCCAGCGCCACACCGACGATGGCTATGCCCAGACCTTTCAGCAGCTTCATCATTTCCTCTCTCCTGACTGTCCCCGGTTCATGCGCCCCCCTAGGAGCCTGCGCCGCAGGAATTCACGGCTGCAAATCCGCTCTCATCCGCGCCCCTGGCCGCTCGATTTCGTTAAATATCCACCAATATTCGCCTCAATCGATCAGCCAGGGGCGCGACGATAGCGAATTTTCGCTTTCGCGAATTCCTGCGGCGCAGGCTCATAACCGGGCACTATAGCAATTCGCCCACCGCCCTGAAACCTGTGCCGGCCAAATCCCTATGGGGCGGGGGCTTCGGTCCGTCGCCGTCGGACTGGGCGGCAACTCGCAGCGGAGTGTGTCCCATGTTTCAGCCAGCAGCCTCAGACTTGTTGATGCGATCGGTAATCTCGGACAGGCGCGTCAGGCTTTGCAGGGTCATTGGCAGGATGACAGAAGTTTCGATGAACTCATATGAATACGTCACGATGGCGAAAATCTCGCCGGTGGTGGCGCCAGTGCGGGCGGCGGCAAACCACAGGTTGAAGGCGAGCATGGCCAGCAGGGCGGCGCTTCCCTTTCCAGAAAGTCCACGAGTTCGCGGCCCATGAGCACCCTGGCATTGGTGACCGAAACCGCCTCGTCGCCGGCCCGCAGCGCCTGGGCCTGGCCGAGGGCCACCCGCATGGAACCGTAGGCGCGGGTGTCGTACAGCCTGCGCCCGGTGGCCACCACAAGCAGCACCGCCATGGCGGCAACGAGTTGCTGAAAGGCGCTGAGTTCCCCGGCGAGCAATCCGTCGATGGAGCGGCCGATGAGCAGGGGGAACAGCGCCAGCATGGCGGTTTCCAGGAGCGTCAGCGTCCAGGTGACCAGAATCCTCCAGCGGAACACCCGCGCCAGCGTCCAGATGGAAAGGCGGTCGCCGCGCAGCGGCGCCGGAAAATTCAGTCCGTCGGAATCGGTACTCATGGAGGGGATTCTCGTTTCCAGGCTGCCCGGGAGTGTAACCCGGCCGATGGGTTTCCCGCTGTTGCCCATGTCCGTCATTCTGCGCGGAGCGAAGCGCAGTCGCAGAATCTCCCCGAAGTGGCCTCTGCATGAGATTCTGCGACTCCGCGCAGAATGACGGGTTTCTCGATGGGTGTCCCGCTTTGGCTGCTCGATGGGTGTCCTGCTTTGGTGGTGGGCGCGAGGGGAATCACTTGGGCTACTTGCTTCGTGACTGCGGTCACATGGCGTCATTTTTGTTGCGGCGAAACCTCGACATGCGCGGTGGCGCGGTTACAATCCCCCGCGTTTGCGCCGATACACTTATCGAGCGCCGCGCTTGGACGGCTGAGCCACTTCAATGGCGAGGATTTTTGCGTGAACGCGAAAGTACTGAGGTTGAACAAGGCCGGCACTCCCATTGCCTGGCTGACCCGGCAGCAGGCGGCCACACTTCTCGTCAAGGAGATGGTGATCTGGTCCCTGGGGGACCGCGTGCTCGAAATGCGCGGCGGCTATAACCGCCATGGCGAACGCTCGGTGCTGCGGCTGCCGAGTATCCTCGCCTGCGAAGGCAA
Source organism: Pseudomonadales bacterium (assembly GCA_022825945.1). GTDB lineage: Bacteria > Pseudomonadota > Gammaproteobacteria > Pseudomonadales > Pseudohongiellaceae > UBA9145. The sequence continues at coordinate 5,128 of JAJDVS010000071.1, read as the reverse complement.
GGTGCATGCCGACCATTGCCAGCCGCCGCTGGAAAACGGTTTCCTGTTCCGTCGCGACCAGAATCTGTGCATGTATTGCGGCAACGCCTTCGCCACGGCGAGCCTGTCCCGGGACCATGTGCTGCCGCTGTCCCGGGGCGGCCAGGATGTCTGGACCAATGTGGTCACATCCTGCCGCCGCTGCAACAACCGCAAGGCCGACCGCACCCCGGAGGAAGCCGGCATGCATCTGCTCGCGGTGCCGTTTGCGCCGAACCAGTACGAGTTCCTGTATCTGTCGAACCACAACGTGCTGGCGGATCAGATGGAGTTTCTCAAGGCCCGCTTCTCGCGCTTCATGAGTTGAGCGAAGAAGCCGCATTCCGTCAACCTGTGTACAGCGGAGCCGTCTCCCCTCGTCATTCTGCGCTTTCCCACCCGTCACTCTGCGCGAAGTCGCAGAATCTTTCTGGGGGGACTCTGCGCGAGATTCTGCGACTCCGCTTCGCTTCGCGCAGAATGACGGGAGGAAGAGCATTGCCAAGCGCAGAATGACGGGGGGCGCAGAATGGCGGGAGGAAGAGCATTGCCACGCGCAAAATGAGGGAACCATCCGGGTTTGCTTTGCGGTGGATTTGGCAGTACCTTGTCCCGCCCTTTCAAATCGAGACTGGCAGTGGCGCATCTTCCCCTGATCGTTCTCTATCACGACAGCCGCAACCGGATGCCTTCGGCTGTTCCCGTTGTACTCGGCGGCCTGCTTGCCCTGTGTTTTGCCGGCCCGGGTTCGGCCCAGCAATTGCCGGATTTCGAGCGGCAGGTGCTCGATGCCGAATTCCAGGGCGGCTATGGCGTGGACTTTGCCGATATCGATGGCGACAGCCTGCCGGACGTCGTTGCCTGGGCCACCAATCCCGGCCAGCTCGCCTGGTTCCGCAATCCGGGCTGGGACAAGTACGCCATCAGCACCACGATGGGTGGCAATATCGACAGCGCGGCCCTCGACATTGACGGCGACGGCGATCTGGACCTGGCCCTGGCCCATGATTTCAGCCTCGGCAATTCCACCGGGGGCGGCATTATCCACTGGCTGGAAAATCCCGGCGATCCCATGACCAACCAGGAATGGCAGGCGCATTACATCGACGAGATTCCCACTTCGCACCGCATTCTCTGGGCCGATGTCAACGGCGACGGCAGGCAGGAACTCGTCAACCTGCCCGTCGTCGGCGTGGGCGCCACGGCGCCGCTTTACGATGTGGGCCTGCAATTGAAGTCCTACCCCATTCCCGAAGATCTCTCGGTGGAAAGCTGGAATGGCGTGGCGCTCGACCGCAGCCTCAAGTTGTCACACGGCATCGTCAGCGTCGATTGGGACGGGGACGGCCGGCAGGACCTGCTCACCGCAAGTCTTGGCGGCGTGGACCTGTTCCAGCTCGCCACCGATGGCAAGGCCGTGGCCAAAACCCGCCTTGGCGAAGGCGTGCAGGAGGGCGAGCGGCCCAGCCTGGGCTCCGGCGAAGTCGACGTGGGCAGCCTGCCCGGCGGCGGGCGTTTCGTCGCCGCGGTGGAGCCCTGGCACGGCAATCAGGTGGTGGTGTACAACGGCGCGGAATTGCCCTGGGAGCGCACCGAGATTGACGACCGCATCGCCGGCGGCCATGGCCTGGTCACCGCGGATCTGAACAATGACGGCGTTGGCGAGATCATTGCGGGCGGTCGCGCGGAACCCTACCAGTTGGCGGTGTATCGGTACGATGCAGGCTCCGATCGCTGGCGCCGCACGGACCTGGACGACGAAGTGGCGGTTTCCGGCCTGGCGGCGGCGGATGTGGACGGCGACGGCGATATCGACCTTGCCGCCATCGGCTCGGCGAGCCGGAATGTGGTTTTCTATCGCAACGGGGAACGCTGAGCCGCTGTTGCTCCGCAGGTGGTTCGGGGGGCCCGCAATGATGGAAACACCTGTAAGAAAGCCCGTTGCCGGCTTTCTGCTCGCCCTGGTGGCGGCCGGCATGTGGGGGGTATTGCCGATCACCCTGAAGGAACTGCTGTTCGGCATGGACGCCCAGACCATCGTCTGGTACCGCTTCCTGTTCGCGGCGCTTCTGCTCGGGCCCTGGCTTGCCTGGCTCGGCCGTCTGCCCGCGCCCCGGCAATTGCGCGGCGGCGCCGGCTGGTGGATGCTGCTGGCGGCGGTGGGCCTGTGCGTCAACTACTACCTGTTTTCCTTCGCCCTCAATTTCATCAATGGCGAAACCGGCGAAGCGGTCATCCAGTTGACCACGTTGTTCCTCATCTTCGGCGGCGTGCTGTTCTATCGCGAACCTTTCACCATCGCCCAGAAAGCCGGAACCGGGCTGATCGTCCTCGGCCTGCTGCTGTTTTTCCATGACCGCCTCGCGGAACTGGTCGATTTCGACAGCGAACAATCCCTTGGCGTGATGCTTGTGGTTGCCGCCGCGGTCACCTGGACCATCTACGCGCTGCTGCAGAAGAAACTGCACTCGGACTTCAGTTCCGCCCAGATACTGTTGCTCATCTACCTGTTCTCCGCGGTGGTGCTGCTGCCCTTCATCAGTCCCGGCGCGCTGCTGGGCCTGACCGGCCTGCAATACGCCATGCTGACCTTCACCTGCCTGAACACGCTGGTCGCCTACGGCTGTTTCGCCGAAGCGCTGAAGTGCTGGGATGCATCCAAGGTCAGCGCCGTACTCGCCCTGGCGCCGCTATTCACCATCGGCTCGCTGAAGCTGGTGGTGCTGGTGAATCCGGATTATGGCTTTTCCGACCGCCTGAGCTGGATTTCCATCGGCGGCGCCATGGTGCTCGTCATCGGCTCGGCCATGACCGCCATCGTGCCCCGGTCGCGGGACGCCGAAGCTCCGGCGCACATCACCACGCCTTACGCGGACTAGGAGCCTGCCGCTACCGCCGGGATGGGGGCGGATCCAGTCGCAGGATCTCATTGCGTGGCCACCGTATGAGATTCTGCGACTACGCTTCGCTTCGCGCAGAATGACATGAGAGCTGGAGCGCCATAATGAGAATTGCCGGAAAATTATGGCCATAGCCTTGCACCCCCCCCAATAGTAAAGTATAGAATAGTGGAATTGAGATATGATTTCCCGGCACCCGATCTGAAGGAAGTACGGGGGAATAGATTCACCGCATCCGTAGCAGGAGTTGACGATGGAAAATCCGCAAACAAGACCATGTCTTATCAGCCAAGCCATGAGCACGCTCGAAAGGCGCGCCCTGCGCCCCACGCGCCGTTCGGCGGTTGGGTTTCTTTTGGGCCTGCTGCTGTTGCCCGGAGGGGGGGGGGTTCTGGCGCAGGATCTGGCACTCAATGCGTCGACCTTTTCGAGTGCGAGTGAGGGGAACAGCGGTCACACCGACCATACTTTCCAGGTGACCCTGACGCAGTCGGTGGCGGGCGATGTGGGTTACATGCTCTGTTTCTCGAGCGCGTCCAGTGGCGAGAACTATGCGACCCGCAACGACGACTTCCGGCTGATCAAGGGGGGAGTGGTGCAGAACGACAGACCCACGTGTCACCGGTCGGTCATCAGGGCGGGCCAGACGAATACCGCGACGGCGGACCTGATCGGTATCCGGGTACTGGGCGACACGCGCGTGGAGCCGGATGAGAAGGTGGACGTGGAGCTCAAACCGCTCATCTACATTGGTGATGGTAGGCACTACGGTAATAATGTTCCCTACGACTACACCGATCGCAGCCAGATGAAGTACGGGGTCAGTCTGACCGCCGCGAACGCCTCGCAGTCCTTCACGATCATGAACGACGACCAGCCCCGGGTGGTCACCCGCCCGCCCCCGAAGCCGCTCTATTATCATTCCATAGTCGTCCACAGCGATTCCGATTCCGAAGACCCCGGTAGAAGAAGAATATCCAACACCACCAAGCGGCAGATCAGGGTTCAGCTGTTCAAGAATCCCAATCCCAATTACGACATCCCCGGGGGGGGTCCCACCTTCAAAATCTGCATCAGGCCGGATAGCGGCAGCACGGCGACCCGGGATCACAACGGCACCTGGGATGCGGGCGAGGACTACCGGTTATTCGTCGGTGGCACCATCGTGAATGGCCAGTGCCGGGCCGGTCTACAGTTCGGTTCGAATGGATTTTCCTCAAGCAGGATCGAGATCGATGTGAGGAACGATACGGACGTCGAGCCGGACGAGACGGTGGTCTTCACCGTGGATTTCGATTCGACGGAGCACAAGGACTCGATACAGGTCCATCCGGGGACCTACACGATCAGGAACGATGACTTTCACGTTCGGGTGGCGGACCCGGAGGTGACGATCGACCAGACCGGGGGGCCGGTGGACGAGGGGGAGTTGGCGAGGTTCCGGGTGAAGGTCGCGCAGGCGCCGGGCACCAAAAGGCCGCCGGGGACGCCGGGGCAGCACATCAAGGTGGCGGCGCGGGTGCCGTGGAGCGACCGGGTCTGGACGACCACGATCATCACGGCGGTGTTGAGCGGCAGTAGCGAGTGGTTCGAGGTGCCGACGAACGGGGTGACCGGGGACTACCAGTTGTGCGCGTGGGTGCTGCCGGGCAATGGCTACACGCCGGGCGGAACGTCGGGGAATGCGCCGACGTCCGGGAGCAGTTGCCCGTCGGGGCACACGGTGCTGGTCCACGCGGCACAGGGGACCACCGAAGTGAAGTCGTCCGGGGACGGCCAGGACGGCAACCAGTCCGATGACGGCAACGTAGAGGACGATGGGGACACGGACACCGACAATGCACCGAAACTGGCGGACTACAGCGAACTGAAGGCCAAGGTGCGAACCTGGGCCGGGGAACAGGACGCGAGCAGCGACCATGCCCAGCGCTGGAACCGCGTGTTGGCCGCCCTGGGCGATCAGGACGCCATCGAGGACGGCTACAGTCCCATGACCGCCGCGGAGGCCCAGACCCACGCGGACAAGGGCTGGACGCGCTGGGACGAAGTTGTTGCAGCCTTGACCGAAGTGGAATCCAGGGCGGCCGCGGAAGCCCAGGCCGAACCCGAGCCCGAGCCACCGCCGCCCGATCCCGAACTGAGCCTGTCGGCCGGCTCCGCCGTGGACGAGGGCGCGAGCGCGTCGTTCACGATCCACGCCGACGCCGCCC
>JAJDVS010000023.1 GCA_022825945.1 Pseudomonadales bacterium | reverse complement strand
GGTGGGCACAGGGGCCGGACAGCAGCAGGCGCACCGCCTCGTCCCGGCCCATGCCCTGCTCGAGTCGGCACAGGGTTGAAGCGCCGGCCAGCGGCCCGTCGGCGTCCACCGCCGTTTGCAGCGCCGATCCGAGCGCAGCTCGTCGTGGTCGTCCGGGTCTTCGTATCCCAGCGCCAGCGCGTACACCCGCTGCCGGACCATCGTCAAAAGCGAGTGCCGGCAACTGGCCTTGCGGCGCGTATCGGTCAGCGACCGCGCGGCTCGGTCGGTCAATCCCGACATCCGGTCGGCCTCGCGCAGCAGCACCGCACCGCCGTCGGAGGTGATCGCGCCGCCGGAAAAAGAGGTCTCCACGAGGCGGCCTTTGCAGTGTGGAAAAGCGATGGAATGCGGATTACAATCTGTCATGGGCGCAGTCCTTTGATATCGGCCTAACTAACTGAATTATATCGAAATATGGGCATTCCGCCCACCTGATCATGCAATATTCGGGCTAGGAGCCTGCGCCACAGGAATTCGCGAAAGCGAAAATTCGCTGTCGCCGCGCCCCTGGTTGATCGGTTGAGGCGGATATTGGTGTATATTCAACGAAATCGAGCGGCCAGGGGCGTGGATGAGAGCGGATTTGCAGCCGTGAATTCCTTTGGCGCAGGCTCCTGGCCGCTCACTTGCGACCGTTCCGCCGCTGAATCCACAGGAGGAAACCGATGTTCAGGAGAATCCCGCTTTTTGCCGCGCTGCTGTTGTTCGCAGTGCCAGCCGGGTTTGCCCAGCAGGACGATCCGGCCCGCTGGGAGTCCGCCATGCAAGCCTTTGACGAGCAGGACCGGGCCTCGCCACCGCCGGAAGGCGCCATCGTGCTCACAGGCTCGTCGAGCATCGCCCGCTGGAACGACCAGGCCGCGGAAGCCCTGGCGCCGCTGACGGTAATCCCCCGGGGATTCGGCGGCAGCACCATGGCCGATGCGCTGTATCATCTCGACCGGGTCGCCCTGCGCTACAAGCCCCGCGCGATTCTGATTTACGAAGGCGACAACGACACCTGGGCCGGGATTCCCGAAGCCACCATCGTCGATAACTTCAAGCGGATTGTCGCCAGGGTCCACGAGGAGTTGCCGGAGACCCGCATTTATGTGATGTCGGTGAAGCCGAGCGTGGCGCGGGAGGAAGTTTTTGGTGCGGCCCAAAATGTGAACGGGCAACTGAAGGCCATCGCCGAAGCCGACCCCCGGGTGCATTATGTGGATGCGGTAACGCCGTTCCTGAAAGCCGACGGCTCGGTGATGACCGATATCTTCGTTGCGGACAATCTGCACTTCAACGACCTCGGCAACCTGATCTGGGGAAGCACGATCAGGTCGGCGCTGATGCCCCGGGAAGCACGCCACGAAAAACTTCACTGACGAATGGATTGACCAGGAGCGGGCGCCGGGCCATACATGTCATTCAGCGCGAAGCGAAGCGGGAGAGGGCAAGTGTTTACGAAGCGTAGCTTCGTACGCAGACCCGAGCGGCGCCGAGTTGTGCTCGGCGACTGGAGCGCAGAATCTCCCTGGAGAGGCCACTGCATGAGATTCTGCGACTTCGCGCAGAATGACAGAGGGGGAGGCCACCACACGAGATTCTGCGACTTCGCGCAGAACGCCACCTGGGAAAATGCGAGAGGCTCAATACTCGTCGTAGCCTTCCGTGAGTTCGATACGAACTCCCGCGGGGTCGGTAATGAAGGCGATCTTGAGTTCGATGGAGGGGATTTCCCGATAGGGGACATCGAAGGCAATACCCCGGGCTTCGAGTTGCTTGCAGAAGGCTTCGAGGTCTTCAAACTCGAAGCCGATGTGATCGATGGCCGCCCCTTCGGTAGCGTGGCGCTCCCGTTCGCCAGCGCCGAAACTCAGGTTCATTCCCGGCGCATTGGTAGTGGTGGCGATGGAGCCCCGGGGGCGCACTTCGAGGCCGAAAACATCGGTGTACCATTCGAGCAGACCTTCATGCCCCGGAGTAATGAAATGCACATGGTAGCCCATGACCTCCACGTGCAGCGACTGGTCTTCCTGCAATTCCACATAGACATCGTCCGGCAGCATCACATAGGCATTGGTCTGTCCCTCGGCGCCGGTGAACACCCGGCCGACTTCATATCCCGCCGCGCTCCACTTCTCCAGAAACCGCTCGATATTGCGCACCTTGAAGCCGAAATGGTCCATCACGGTTTCCCGTGAGCCCATGCTCGGCGCGCGCTCGGTGAGGGCCACGAGCATATTGGGCAGGCGCACCGCGGTCAGCGGGCCTTTTTCCACCACCACGCCGCCAAAGTATTCCACCCAGATCCGCTTGTGGAGCTCGATGTCGGAAACATTGAGATGGACATGGCCGTAGGTCAGCCCGGCGGGGTTCGGCGTGGCGAGCTGCCCCGGCGCCGGCGCCGCAAGCGCGGCCAATGCGAGGCCGAGAAGTATTATTTTCATTGCATCAATCTCCTTACCGCGACTCCCCCGGTACCGGGAAAACCGACAACCGGCAGCCCCGCCCAAAAAATTCTCCGCAGGCAAGCAAGCCTAAATCCACTCTCCCGGAGGCGCCAGCAAGATTACACACTGTTTCAAATTGCCCCCTCATTCGACATCAGGGGTTGAGACAGATTCTCGAACTGGGTAAAAAAGTAACATATTGACAAAATATCGAAAGTATTTCCCTGGAAGGCTTTATCCCGAACAAAATATGAGTAAACTTATCCCTCGCGCAATTTCGGCAAAACGACCGAAGCGGAATAAACAAGACTTCAGAAATACTCCAAATCGAGGGGAGAACCAAAATGCAACGCAGATTCCCGAGTGCGCGAAAAGCGCTCACCCTGGCCGTACTCGCCGGCCTTTCCCTGCCAGTCGCCGCCCAGGACGATGAGGACGCCATCGAGGAAGTGGTGGTCACCGGCTCCTTCATCCGCGGCACTCCGCTGGACGCGCCTTCGCCGGTGCAGGTGATTGACCGGGACAGCATTGAAGCCCAGGGGGCCGCAATCGTCTGGGACGTCATCAAGAACCTGGAAGTAAATTCCGGGTCATTTACCAACCAGGGTTCGGGCGAGCGCTCCCAGACCGAGGGAACCGCTGTGGTCAATCTGCGGAACCTTGGCGAGAATTCGACTCTGACGTTAATCAACGGAAAACGTATGGCGCCCCACGCGGGTGAGACAGTCTCCGGTGGCGAGTTCGTCAATATCAACGCGATTCCGACCATGATGACCGACCGAATCGAAGTCCTGACCGACGGTGGTTCGGCGCTCTATGGCGCAGACGCTGTGGCTGGCGTGGTCAATATCGTCATGCGCACCGATTTCGAAGGCATTGAGCTTTACGGCGACATCCAGGGTGTGGAAGCTGCGGGCGATTCCTTCGATCAGACGATTAGTGGTATCTGGGGCTGGGCCAGCGACGACGGCGACACGCATTTCGTCATCTCCGGCGAGATGTTCGAGCGCGACCCGCTCAACGTTCTGTATGGCAACCATATCGACGAAAACTCGGAGTTTCTGGAGACTGTTTCGGCAATTGGCGGCGCAGTTTCTTCTCCGGTATTCGGCGCGAACGTCAACCCCGCTTATGTCAATGAGGAAATCAGAGCGTACAACATTTCCCAAGGCGGATTGGACCAGGCAATTTACAGCGACCCACTATGTGAAACCATGGTTGGGGCCACAGGCATTCCGTTCCAGTATGGAACCTTGCGTGAGCAGCGCGGAGAACGTAGCGGCGCATGTCGCGAAGATACCGCTCGCTTTAACTTTCTCGAGAACAAAACCGAACGCAGCAGCGTTGCCCTCTCGTTCGACCATACCTTCAGCGAGTCGGCGGAGTTTTACCTGTTTGCGGTCCATTCCGAGAATACCGTAACGCTTGAGGGCGGCGGCTTGAACAATACCGGCGGTTCCAGCCAGACTCGCGGACCAACGGTTTTCCTGGCCCAGCCTGGCGCCTATACCCGCAATCCCGCCTTCGGATTCAATGCGATCGGACAGACCATGGAGTTGGGGTTTTTCGCACCAAAGGCAGGATTGGAACGCCCGACCGAGATACCAAACGCTCCCGTTTCAATGGCCAACGGAGGACCCAACATGGCGTTCTGGGCAAATCCCCGGGACAACCTTCCCAGAAACGGGCAGCGGCAAAATTTCACCGACACATCATCGGACTTGATACAGACGGGTATCCGCGGAGATTTTCAGTTTAACGATCGAGATTGGAACTACGATGTGAGCCTTTCCTGGTCGAGCACGAGCAATGAGCAGTCCTACCAGGTTTTCAATCGCGAGCGAACCGAGTTGGCGGCCAATGGGTTGGGCGGCCCCAACTGCACACCGAACGGCAGACCGGATTTTGACTTTGTCGGTGAGCCCGGGCCGTTTGGCGGCGCCGTGCCTCAGGGATGGGATTTTTATGCGGGGTTGACCCAGACTTTCTTTCCCGGCTATGTGTTCACCACGCGTGAAAGTCTGTCTTACGCATTGACGAGCAACAACCACGGCAAGGACGGCTGCATGTTCTACAATCCGTTTCTGACCCAGTTTACCGATCCAAATGTGGCCAACAGCCCGGAGTTGATGGACTGGATGAATCAGACCGTATTGCGGGCGGACAAGCGCAATAAACTGCGTGTGTTTGACGGGGTAGTGAGCGGCGGGCTGTTCGATATGGCCGGTGGTGAGGCGGCGGTCGCTATCGGTGCCCAGTATCGTGAACGCACCGCGCATTCCATTGCACCCGATCTGAACTTTCCCGGCCTGCAAAATCGAATTCTGGGATACGACGAAAACGGCGTTCCCAATCAATTCCATTACGTAGCCAACAACTACGAGTGCTCCAACTGTATTTTCAATTACAACAACATGCGTTCCACGAATTCAGTGTTCGGCGAGTTGTCGCTTCCGTTCATGGAAAACGTCGAGTCGCAAGTTGCGCTTCGCTGGGAAGACTATGGCGGCAATATCGGCAGCGAACTGTCGCCGAAAATCGCCCTGAGCTGGCGTCCGGTCGACGAGTTGTTGCTGCGCGGCTCCTGGTCGCAGTCCTTCCGGGCGCCCAATATCGGCATTGTCGAGGAAGGACTGGAAGCCGGCAGCCTCACATTCAAGGATCCGATTTCGAACCAGCGAGTGCGTGCCGGCCTTATCGATCCGACACCCGAGAACGGTGAAGTAGAGCAAACCTTCACCTTGGGCGGCCCGGCGCCGGATGTCGGCAACGAATATGCGGACACCTATTCGGTCGGTTTCATCTGGACGCCTTCCGGCAACCTGGACGGACTCCAGGTGCAGGCCGATTTCTGGCGCTTTGAAGTAAGCGACAGGGTGCTTCCGGAGCCTGGCATTTCCGCTGTGCAACCGGAGATTGAGCGGTTTCTGGAAGTGCGGGACAACCCCGCCAACTACATCCTGAACGACAGCATATCAGCTGATTCGCCCGTGCTGGACGTGCCCTGCGACCCCAATGCGCTTGAGGCCGAGTTCGGACGCGATTCCGACGAAAGGCTGAACTGTGTGGTCAATCCTGCCTTGTATGAACCACCTGCGGAAGGATGGGGCATCAGCCGGGTTACGCGAGGCGAGGACGCCAACCTGATCACCTTGACCCTGGCGGCCATCAACGCTGGCCAGATCGAGGTTGATGGGGCCGATGTCAAGATCGCATACAACTGGGACAACGATCTGGGCCGCTTTCGCATCAGCAGCGATTACACTCATGTGCGGCAGTACAAGCTGATTAATGTGCCGGGGCTGGAACTCGGATTGGTTGACACCGGCATTTTTGATGCGGCAGGCACGACCGGAAACACCGGAAACGGCAATCATGTGCGCTCGCTGCCGGACAACAAGGGAAATATCACGTTCTCATGGCAGCGCGATCAATATGGTTTGACATTGATTAACAGGTATATCGGTTCCTACCAGGATTTGTCCTACGATTTTGAGTACGAAACCGGAAACGATCTGGTTCGTTCGCTGTTGCGCCACAAGGTCGACAGTTACCAGACTTGGGACGTGCAGTTTCGCTACACCCATGACTGGGATAGTGCCGCATTCGGCAGCACCATCTTCACCTTCGGCGTGCTGGATCTGCTGGATCAGCAGCTGCCCTATCGCGAAGCCAGCGCCGGAAACTACGATGCCCTGGTATTCGACCCCCGCGGTCGCCGCATCTACGCGAGGTTTACCCACTCGCTCTGATTCCGATGCCCTCATACTCTGACGACCGCGGCGGCAGCCATGCCGGTAGCCCCAGTCCGGATCGAGCGCATTGGCGATGCCGGCTTTGTCGCGGAAGCGGCCCACTATTTGGATTCGCTCGAAATTGGACATTTTCGGGCGCATTTTCTTTGATATGGGCCAATAGTTGGTCTAGTATTTAGCCATGATCAAGATCAACATAGCTGAAGCAAAGGCGAATTTCTCGCGCTGTATCGAATCCGTTGAGCGTGGGGAGACGATCACTGTCTGCCGCCGCAATGTGCCAGTTGCGGAAATCAGATCGCTACCGCGGCCTCTCAGGAAGATGCGTCCCGTGGGTATCGACCGCGGCATGAAAATTCCCGCCAGTTTTTTTGAACCTCTTCCCGACAGTGTCCTTGTCGCCTTCAAGGGTGGAAACGACCTGGAATGAGGCTGTTGCTCGACACCTGCACTTTTCTGTGGCTGGCGACGGATGACCCGCAATTGACGGAAACCGCCAGGGATTGCTGCCGCGACCCGCGTAATGACGTGTATCTCAGCGCTCTCTCGGGATGGGAAATCGCCATCAAGTATCGTCTCGGTCGATTGCAACTTCCGGAAAGACCGGACCGGTACGTGGCAAGCAGACGAAAATGGCTGCAACTGGAATCCCTTCCCTTCGACGAGAACAGCGCCGCGCACGATGCGCTATTGCCGGTTCATCACAATGACCCGTTCGATAGGGGCCTGGTTTCCCAGGCCATTCTGAATGGCCTCACGATCGTTACCCCCGATGCTCAAATCGCGCGCTATCCCGCCCCAGTTTTGTGGTGAGGAGACATGGGCGCCCGCCTGGCCTGGAAAACTCGGCGACTGCCACTGAATTCTCCGGGTAAAAAACCTCAAGCAGGGTTTTCCCGTCGCCGTTTTTTCCATTGGGGGGTGCCCGGCAGCAAAACAAAACCACGCTTTTGTTTTGCGATAATGAAAAACTCCACGGATGGAGTTTTTCAGAGAATACTTAGTCGATCACGACGGTCACCATCGGCTACAGGTCGCTTTGCAGCCTTCTGGCCGCCACGGCGCGGATGTTTTCCGCCATGGGCCAGGATTCTTCCCCGGCGTGGATCACCACCAGCTCCTTCAGCTTCAGGTCCCGCAGAGCGCTGCGCATGGATGGCGTGATTCGTGGGGCGGAGCTGAGCTTGACTTCAATGCCGATTCGTTCGTTGCCCCTGCGACAGAAAAGGTCGAGTTCGGCCCCGGTATGGGCGCGCCAATGGTAGAACTCGCGCCCCGGCTCCGCCAGTTGTTCCATGACAAATTCGATGAGCAAGCCCTCCCAGGTGGCCCCCCTCGCCGGGTGGACATCAAGCGACGCGGTATCGGCTATGCCCAGCAGGTGGTGGGTCAGCCCCGAATCCCGCAGATACACCTTCGGCGCCTGCACCTGACGCTTGTTCAGATTCTCGCGCCAGGACGGAAGCTGTCGCACCACCAGTGCGCTGCTGAGAATGTCGAGGTATCTGCGGACCGTGGTATCCGCCACGCCAAAGGCGCGCGCAAATTCGGTGGAATTCCAGGTCTGGCCGTGGCGATGCGCCAGCATGGCCCAGAATCTGCGCAAGGTGACCCCGGGAGTGCGAACGCCGAGTTGGGCCAGATCACTTTCAACAAAAGTGCGGCAGAAGCTTTCCAGCCATTCGAAGCAGTCGCGATGGGATCTGGCCAGATAGGCGGCTGGAAACCCGCCCCGCAGCCAGCGGCGGGCAAGCCGCTGCGGGCCGGTTTCATGGAGGCCGAATCCATTCAGTTCAAAATAGTTGATTCTGCCGGCAAGGGATTCCGAAGATTGCCGCAACAGCTTCGGCGAGGCGCTGCCCAGCACCAGAAACCGGGCCGGCCTCGGTCTGCGGTCGGCGAGTACCCGCAACAGGGGGAAGAGGTCTGGCAGACGCTGAATCTCGTCGATGATGACCAGGCCCCTGAGTTCCCTGAGGGCCAGACTCGGGTCGGCCTCAAGTTGCGCGAGGATCGCCGGGTCTTCCAGGTCGAAATGATGTGAACGAGATCGAAAACCGTCAGCCACCTGCCACGCCAGGGTGGTCTTGCCGATTTGCCGCGGACCGAGAATCGCCACAACTTCAAAGTTGCGAAGCCGCCGCAAAATTTCCCGAACATGTTGTTCCCGTTGGATCATGGAAAGGATATTACCCGGAAAATTCGGCGATAACCACCGGATTTTCCTGATTGATCGCCGGCGGCGCAGCCAGCAGGAAATGAAGCTTGTTGGGCGGAACGGCTGGTCAGGAATGGCTCACCGTCAATCAGCGCTCTTCTGCCGCAGCTCGAAGTTGCAGGACATGCTGATGCGGTCGGCAGCGGCAAGTTGCTGGCCGACGCCGTGGTCGAGCCAGGCGGGAAACATCAGCAGCTTGCCCTCTTCCGGGGGGAGGGTGGTAATGAGGGTGTTTTCGGCCCGGTTTTCCCGCAGTGGCGCGGGAACCATCCAGCGCGCCGGGCGCGGGTCCTTGAAGCTGATGGGGGCTGCGCCGGGGCCGCACTGGAGGTAGAAAACGCCGCTGATCTGGGAGTAGGGGTGAACGTGGTCCCGGTGGAAGCTGTGGCGCGAGTTGATATTGCACCAGAGCTGGGTCATGGCGAGTTCGAAGTTTTCCAGGTCCCAGGATTGCTTGTGGCCGTAGTCGCAGGCGACCTGGAACATGAAGTCCACGAGTTTGCGGAAGGCCGGGTCGGTGTAGAGGCGGTCGCGGCTGCGGAAGCTGGTGAAGCCGTGTGGGTAGTGGCGGGCGGAATACTCCCGCCCCGCCCCGTCCTCGTCGCGGATGGCATAGATGCGGCGGATGAGTGGTTCCTTTTCCGCCGCAAAATCGGGATACCAAGCCTCGTGCAGAAAGGTGGGGAATAGCGCGCGCAAGGTCATTTTTGGTGTTTGTTGCATAACTTGAAGATTCTTTGATTGCGGTATGGGTCTCGATGCACGCTATGCGTGCCGTCCCTGGCGCGACATTTGAGACTTCGCAAACCTCCAGCCTCGCCATCCATGGCGAGTCGTTCGGCCCTCAAAAAGCTGCGCTTTTTGTCGGCTGCGCCGACCGGGCCTCACCCCTTTCAGTCACCGCCGCGCTCCCTCATGGCTCAATTCGAAGTCAAAACGTTGTCAATCCACGATCGCCTGGTAAATCCCGTTGCGGAGCACGTTGTAGTCGTTCAGGCCCGTGGCGGGGATGATCTGGGTGAGATAGACGACTACCAGAGCCTCCGCCGGATCCACCCAATAGGTGGAATGGTAGGCGCCGCCCCAGCCGTATTCGCCTTCCGAGCCAAGACGGCCATTGGCGCCGAGGTCTTCAAGCACATAATAGCCGAGGCCGAAACCCTGGCCGCTGCGGAAGGGGATTCCCGCCAGATGGTCCACGGTCATCAGTTCCATGGTCTTGGGCGAGAGGACGCGCGCGCCGTCAAGCTCGCCGCCATTCAGGGTCATTTGCAGGAAGCGGGCGTAGTCCCGGGCCGTGGAAAGCAGGCCCGCGCCGCCGGAGAAACTCCTGCGGGGGCCGTTCACATACATGCCCTGGCTTTGCATGCCGTCGGTTTCCGGAATCGCTTCGACGCCATCGGCGCCGGGGCGATACACCGTGGCCAGCCGGTCGCGTTTGTCTTCCGGCAGGTAGAAGTGCGTGTCGCGCATGTCGAGCGGGTCGAAGATGTGCTGTTGCAGAAAGCTTTGCAGGTCCATGCCGCTGGCTTTTTCCACCACCACGCCGAGAATGTCGGTGCTGTAGCCATAGATCCATTGCTCGCCGGGATGGGCGTCCAGGGGTAGAGAACCCATGCGGGCGATGGTTTCGGCGATGGGCTCGTCGCGGTTGGCGAAATACCAGCCCTGGAAGCCCGCCGCCTCCCAGAGGTCCTGGGCCGGCCCGCCGCCATAACTCATGCCGGCGGTGTGGGTCAGCAGATGCCGGATCGTGATGGGCCGGGCCGCGTCTTCCAGCACATAGCCCACGCTGCCGTCCGGCACCACCGCAACCTGCATGTTGCTCCATTCGGGAATATAGCGCCCGAGAGGGTCGCCGATGTCGAGCTTGCCCTGCTCCTGCAGGACCATGATGGCCGTGCTGACAATCGCCTTGGTCTGGGAAGCGATGCGGAAAATCGTGTCGCCGCTCATGGCCGCGCCCGCTTCCCTGTCGCGCCAGCCATTGGCGGCGCTGAACGCCACTTTTCCATCGCGCAGCACGAGCACCACCTGTCCGGCGATGCGGTCCTCCTCGACAAAGGCCTTCAGCCGCGTATCGAGCACCGCCAGCCGCTCGGCGGAAAGCCCGAGCTGCTCCGGGTCGCCCCGGACAAACTCGGCGGCCAGCGATGCGGCCGAAAAAACCAGCGCGAATGTGGCAATGAAAAATCGTTGGAGAAGAACCATGGCAAAGCTCCCGCCGTTGCAATCCGAAGTCGCCAAAGCTTAGCAGCAAGCAGCCCGACGGACAAAGGCCCTGCGGTCAAACCCTTGTGGAGTCAGGACCAGCTCATTAGCCAAATCCCGCTTGACTTTCCCGGAGCGCGGGTTCAGTATCGCGGGCATGAACAGAGTGCGTTTCAGCTTCTGGTGGTTTCCCAACGCGGGCTGCCGGAAGAATCTTCAGTAATTCTTCACCGGCCGTCCGGAGTTGTGGCGGTCGTTCTGTTTCCTTCCAGTAATCGTTCCAGCCACGGCTCCGGCGGGTCAAGCGGAGGAACCCGTGATGGGAACGAGTGGAACTGTGCGATTGGAGCCCGGCCGACAATACCGCCACGAGACCGGCGGTGGCGTGCGCGTGCATCTGTCGGTGGAAAAGCTGGACTATGCCACAGCAATGGATGGCCTGACCGAATCCCTCAATGCGTCTCCCGGCGTATTGCTGCGCTCGGGTTTTGAATATCCCGGGCGCTACACCCGCTGGGATATCGGCTTTGTCAATCCGCCTTTGCGCCTCGTGGGGCGCGGGCGCAAACTCGCCGTGGAGGCGCTCAACCGCCGGGGCGGGATTCTGCTCGCCGAAGTGGAGCGGGCCCTTGCCGGCGGCGACTTTCTTCACCGGCTTGAGCGGCGGCAGTCGGCGATCCATCTGGAAATCCTCCCGCCGCAAGGCGGATTCAGCGAGGAGGACCGCAGCCGCCAGCACAGCGTGTTCTCCGCGCTGCGGGCGCTGGCAGCCTGGTTTCGCTTCCCGGATGATCCCTTTCTCGGGCTGTATGGCGCTTTCGGTTACGACCTGACTTTCCAGTTCGAGGAGATTGAACTGCAACAACAGCGCGGGCCGGATGATCGCGACCTCGTGCTGTATCTGCCGGATCGTATTCTCGTGTCGGACCACCGGCGGGAGCAGGCACTGGCGTACAACTATGAGTTCATCTGCCGCGCCCAGGGCCGCGAACAGCATGGGGAAACCACCGGCGGCCTCAAGCGCTCCGCCCGGGAAGTCCCGTTTTCGTCGGCGATCTCGGTACCGCGGGAGTGTGATCACGAACCCGGGGAATACGCCGCCGGCGTCGAGCGCGCAAAGCGGTATTTCAGCCGCGGCGACCTGTTCGAAGTCGTTCCCGGCCAGACCTTCTTCGCGCCATGCAAGGACAGCCCGGCACAGGTATTCCAGCGTCTTGCCGAGTCAAACCCCGCGCCCTATGGCGCCCTGATGAATCTTGGCGAGCGGGAATACCTCGTCGCCGCCTCTCCCGAAATGTTCGTGCGGGTGGAAGGCGATTGTATCGAAACCTGTCCGATATCCGGCACCATCGCCCGAGGCGTTGACGCCCTTGCCGACGCCGAACAAATCCGCCGCCTGCTAAATTCCAGCAAGGATGAATCCGAGCTTTCCATGTGCACCGATGTGGATCGCAACGACAAGGCCCGGGTCTGCGAGCCGGGATCGGTGGAAGTGGTTGGCAGGCGGCAGATCGAAATGTATTCCCGCCTGATTCATACCGTGGACCACGTCAAGGGCAGCCTGAAGAGCGGCTTTGACGCCCTCGACGGCTTTCTGTCCCACACCTGGGCGGTCACCGTCACCGGCGCGCCCAAGCTGGCGGCCATGCAATATCTGGAACGGCACGAGAAATCCGCCCGCCGCTGGTACGGCGGCGCCATTGGTCATATCGGTTTTGACGGCAACCTCAATACCGGCCTGACCCTGCGCACGATTCGCATCAAGGATGGCATGGCCGAAGTGCGGGCCGGGGCCACCTTGCTCGCGGATTCCGACCCGGAAGCCGAAGAGCAGGAAACCCGGCTCAAGGCCAGGGCGCTGATGCAGGCCATTGGCGTTTCCGTCAAGCCGATTTCCGATGCGGCGCCATTCCGGGCGGCGCCGGAGTTCGGGCGGTTGCAGGTGCTCATGGTGGACCATGAAGACTCCTTCGTGCACAGCCTCGGGGATTGTTTCCGGCGGCTTGGCGCGGAACTGATCACCTTGCGCGCCGAGGCGGCGCGGGAGTATCTGCTGGGAGAGCAGGTTGATCTGGTGGCCTTGTCCCCCGGGCCGTCGACGCCGCGCCGCTTTGCCGTCGGCGAGACCATGGCCCGGGCGCTGGAGCGGCGGCTTCCGGTCTTCGGCGTCTGCCTGGGCCTGCAGGGAATCGTCGAACATTTTGGCGGCGAACTCGGGCAGTTGCAGATTCCCATGCATGGCAAGCCGTCGCTGATTTCGCATGAAGACAGTGCGTTGTTCGCCGGCCTTCCCCAGAAATTTCCGGTGGGCCGTTACCACTCCCTGCTTGCGGCTTCGGTGCCGGACTGCCTGCAAGTCACCGCCCGCAGCGAAGATGGCGTGGTGATGGCGGTGGAGCATCGGGAACTCCCGGTATGGGCGGTCCAGTTTCACCCCGAATCCATCATGAGCCTGGAAAATGGCCATGGGCCCCGGCTGATTCGCAATGTGCTGAATCTCGCCGCGAGCCGGCAGGGACAAGGAGAGGCCGGGAAAATGCACCGCTGCGCCTGAGGGGTCGCGGGGATCGCGGGCTAGTGGTCTGCCAATGAGATCCTGCGACTACGCACAGGATGACGGATGGGAATTGTCAGGATGACGGACGGGAACTGCCAGGGTGACGGGTGGGTGCTGTCATTCTGCGCGCAGTCGCAAAATCTCCATCCGGCGACCCGAACTCCGGGCAGGGCAGTGGCATGGCGACTACAGGTTTCGATTGAACAGCAGGGCCATGCGAAGCGCCGTCAGACCGAGGCGTTGCCGGGAGATTTCGCGCATTTCCGCGAGATAGCCCGCTGACAGGGCTATCTCGCCCAAATCCCGGCCCTCGCGCTCCGCTGCAAGGATTTCCTCCCTGACCGTATCCGGGTACACGGTCGTGGTCACCAGTTCACGGCTTTCCTCCATCCACAGGGTCCAGTCCAGCGGCGCCGATTCGAATTCGGTTCGATCGATACCATTCAGCCAGTCAAGAATGGCGCTGATACCGGCGACCACCCCCTGCTCGCGCAGAGCGCCGTCCCACACCGCGTGCAGATTGCCTTCGCTGGTGTCAATGCCATTACCGCCGGCGTCTCCATTGCCGAACAGGCGGGCGGAAAACAGGGAACCCGTGTGCAGCGGCTGGTGGATATCGCCCGCCAGATGCAGCACCCAGCACAGGGCCACCGCGCGCCGGGCCGGTTCCGTGGCGGCATCCGCCAGCAAGGCCATGTTGTAATCGAGCCCGAGCGCCACATTGTCCACATCGGCCTCGTTCAGGATCGCCTCCGCTTCCATGCCGGGGACATCAGGCAGAGGGTCGATTCCCACATAACTGTTGCCTTGGGTGGCGGCATGGCCCCGGAGCCAGGCGCCGTCTATGTAGTGCCAGTTGCCGCGGTGATAGCGTTCGCGCTCGCCGCGGGGCAGGCCCCTGGCGATGTCGGGCCAGAACGCCGCCTGCCCCAGCAACCAGCTTTCATACTCGATTTGATTCGAGGCGTCGATGAAGCCCGGCACATCGTCGAGAAAATCTTCCTGATAGCGGGGATGGGCCGCCAGAATCGCCACCAGCCGCTCGCGAACGCCGGGTTCCAGAAACGCCACAGCCACCTGGGCGCTGACCCGGTGCCCCACCGAATCCCAGGCCATGGCGGGCGCGCCAAAAACCAGGGCGCAGATGCCCAGATGCCGAAGAACGATACGGATTTTCATTCGCGCCTGCCCCAAAACCACTGCGCCCGGAAACGTTTGGAATTGTCAGACAATAATTGTAGTCTTGCCCCTCCAATCCACAATAGCATAAGGAGTACCTGATTCATGCAAGCATTCGTCCGATTCAGGCACGATTTGGCAAAACTCCTGCTGGTTCCCCTGTTGGCGTTTGCGGGGCAGTTCTTCAGCGCCGCCTTCGCAGCCGAGAACGGGGACGTAACCCGTTACGTCCGCTTCAGCGACGATACCGGCACCCTCAACGGCATCCTCGACGGTGACGCCATCCGCGTACTCGATGGTGACCCGCTCTTCGATGACGGCGTGAGCGAGACCGGGCGGACCGTCGCCAGGGGCGATGTGGAACTCGAGATTCCCATGGACCCGGATCGGGTGCCCCGGGTTTTCGGCGTTGCCGGGAACTCGAACAATCCCAATGGCAATCCGGTGGAGGTGGGGCATCCATCCTGGTTCGGCAAGGCAACCACTTCGCTGGCGCGCAACGGCGATCCTGTGGAAGTTCCCTTCGGCGCCACCAATTTCAACTTCGAGGGTGAACTCGGGCTGATTATTGGAACCGGGGGTCGGCATATTCCCGAGTCCGAAGCCATGGACCATCTCTTCGGCGTGGTGGTCGGCAATGACTGGAGCGAGAACGACTGGTGCGGCGAAGGCCGGGGAATCGAAGAGCCCAGCCATGTTTTCTGCAAGGCCGGCGATACCTTCGCCTCGCTCGGGGATTACATGGTCACCGGGCTCGACCTGAGCGATCTGCAGCTCACCGTCAGGCTCGATGGCGTGGTCGCCGCCCAGGGCACCACCGCGGATTTTCGCAACAGCCCCGCCGCGCTCATCAGCAAGTTGAGCCATTACATCACCCTCAAGCGCGGCGACCTCATTTTCACCGGCACGGTTGCGCCTCCGCAGCTTCCCGGCACGCGGCGCCAGCTCTGGCAGGACGATGTGGTCGAGGTCGAAATCGAGGGCATCGGCATGGTGAGCAATCAGCTCGCGCGGGTAACGCGGCAGACGGTGTCAGGCCCGGCGCTACCCGAGCCCAATGGCGTGAGCGCCTATGTCCGTTTCCAGCATGACGACGGCTGGTCTTTCGGCATGCTGGATGGGGATCAGGTCAGCGAGCTTGACGGCGACCCGGTGGAAGGCGGCGCCGCCCCGACCGGGCGCAGCTTCGATCTTGCGGATGTCGAGCTTGGCCTGCCGGTGGATCCGGAGCAGCCTGGCCGCAAGGTGCTGTCGGCCGCGGCCAACTACCATCCCGTGGACGGCATGCCCAGCCAGACGCCGCATCCGCGCTATTTCTTCAAGGCTTCCACGGGGCTCAGCCCGGACGGCGGCGAAGTCCAGAAGCCACCCGAGGCCGAGATGATGATTCCCGAAGGTGAACTCGTGCTCGTCATCGGCCGCAGCGGTCGCCACATTCCCGAGAGCGAGGCGGAGGACTATATCTTCGGCGTTGCCGCGGGCAATGACTGGACCGAACTTTCGTGGGTCGCATCGGATCGGGGAGTGCGGCCGCTCAAGCTCGTGGGCAAGGCCACCGATACCTGGGCGGGCCTTGGCAATACGATCATCAGGGGCCTCGATTACAACGACCTCGGGATCAGCGTGCGGGTCAACGGCGAACTTCTCTCCGAGGGCCGCACATCGACGATGATCAATCGCCCGGCCCGGCTCGTGAGCTATCTCTCCCGCTACATGACGCTTGAGCCTGGGGACCTGATTTACACCGGCGCAATGCCGGTGGTCCCCGGAATGCGGCGCAACATGGAAGTGGGGGACGTTGTTGAAGTCGTGGTGGAAAACATCGGGACGATAGAGCAGGAAGTCGTTTCCATGCCTGCTTGGCCGTTCTGAGGCCAGGTCCCGGGGACTGGCGCGCGGTCAATTCCGCCGTGCGCCAGCCATGCCACATTCGGGATTTGCAAAATCAGTTCACAAGACCTTGGCTTCGCGCATGACCGCTTCGGATTTGCGCCTGATTTCCGTCGCTACTTCGAATGGGTCGCCATTCACCAGTTCCTGCCGGAACAGTTCCACCGAAAGCGCTCCGTTGAATTCCTTTTCGGCAAGTTTGCGAATGATGGCGTTCAGCGAAGCTATGCCGTCGCCGGGAATGACGCGATAACTGTTGTCGGTCAGTTCCCTGGGCGCGTCGAGCAAGTCCTGGAAGTGGCAATGGGCAAGCTCGCCCGGTTCGAGCAAATCCAGATCTTCCAGTTTGCCAAGCCCCGACCAGAAATGGAAAAAGTCGATCATCGGCCGGATATTCGGATGGTCCGCGGCGCGAATCACGCTGAGCGAGGAACTCAGGGTGGCGAGGTGCGTAGAGGTGCGAAGGAACTCGATCATGCAAGTGAGATCGTACTCGCTTGCGATAACCGCAGCTTCGCGAATGCTTTCCGGCGTTGCCGCAAAATCTTCAGCGGTGACCGGGCGATCGGTAACGGATGGCGAATAGATCTTGTCCAGGCCAAGGCTTGCGAACTGGTCGCAACGCATTCTCCACGACTCCAGCGACGCCTCTCTTGCCGGCCCCGGAATCCACAGATCCGGCAAGGCTGTCGCGGCGCAGACCGGCGTCATGCCAAGATCGTCGAGCAAGGCCCGGGCGCCGCTCAAGCTGTCGTTTTCGAGAAAACCATCGAGCAATCCGTCATTGAGTTCAACGTACTCGATGCCTGCCCGGGCCCAGCCTTCCAAAGACCCGCGAAAACCGGCGGCGCGTGAAGTGTTCTGGTGCATGGCAAGCAGCATTTTTCCCGCAGGCGCCGTCTGGGCCAGGGATTGTCCGCTGGACAGCAGCATGGGGGCGGCAAGGGACGAGAAAAGAAACTCGCGTCGATTCAGCATGGAAGTCACCTTGTAGTGATGGGATTTCCGGTCGCCAGCCGACCGGACCCGGACTGCGGTCCTTGATACACCGAATCCGGTCGCAACTCAATGTATTCGGGAACCCGCAAACTCAATTGAGCTTCGACCGATTGCGGGCGACAATGCGGGTATGGATACGATGGATGAACAACTGGTCAGGATTCTTCGTCGCCAACCGGGCATTCGCCTGGCCTTCCTGTTTGGCTCTCGGGCAACCGGCGAAGCCGGGCCGGACAGTGACATTGACCTCGGGCTGCTGATGGATACCCCGCTGTCGAGCGAATTCACGCTAAAGCTTGCAGGGGAGATCGGCCAGGAAAGCGGTTGCCCGGTGGACATCGTGGACCTGTTTGAAGGCCCGCAGCCCATACTCGGACAGGTGCTCAGAGGCAGGAGATTGCTCGGTGACAATCGATCCCATGCGGAATTGCTGAAAAGACACCTTTTTGACAGCGCGGATTTTCTTCCCCTGCGCCAGCGGATTCTCGAGGAAAGGCAAGCCAGATGGACACGATGATCATTCGGGAGAAGCTCGAATCACTGCGGCGTTGCGTAGGCCGGGTCGAGGGCAGGAAACCGGAATCGCTGGAAGAGTTGACCCAAAACCCGGATATCCAGGACATTGTGGTACTGAATCTGACCCGGACGATACAGCTTGGCGTCGATATCGGCAGTCACATCATCAGCGATACCGACACCGTAGCTCCCGCGACCATGGGACGGGTTTTCATAGAGCTTGAAAAACTGGGGGCGATTTCATCGAAGACTTGTACAGCAATGACCAGGTCCGTCGGATTCAGAAACGTCGCAGTTCACGAATACACCAACATTCGCTGGGAAATCGTTCTGTCAATCTGCGAAAATTCTCTCGATGATTTTCGCCAGTTTGCAAGCGAAATCAACCGGTTCCTGCAATCTGGCAAAATGGGGTAGATCCGGGAAGCCGCTGAAACGGAGGTATGAATCGGTGATTGGAAGAATGCGACTCCGCCCGGAATGACGAGAATGAATCAGCTTCTTCAGCGGGCGCTTGAACGGGACTCCGGGCTGTCGCCGATGTGCTTGGCATCAAGCGCATAGTTGTCGGCAATGACTGGCCGATACTTTCCGGCTATTTCGTTTCCCCGGATACTGGATTTCTAAGAATTCTGATGGCTGTCCACCCCAACCGTCCACCCCAACCAGCCGAACACCGCGACATCGAACAGCAGTACAAACAATGGAATCTGTTCCAACGCAACGCCAAGTCCGGCAGAAATCGGAACCAACGCGATTCTCAGCCGTGAGCCGCGTTTTATCGATACCTTCAGGTTATCGCCAAGCAAGTCGGTAGTGTTGTCAATAATCTTCATGGTTCACGATATATCGATACGCCTAAACTTCAAGCCACTCCGCGCGCACGTCGTCAGCTCGCTTCAGCGACTCCGGCGTGCCCTCCCAGACGATCTGGCCGTGGCCCATGATATAGAGTCGCCTGGAAATACGCATTGCGATATTCAGTTTCTGCTCCATGAGCAGGATGGAAACGCCGCGGCCGGCGATTTCCGTCAGCAGGTTGCCGACCTGTTCGACGATCTTCGGCGCGAGCCCCTCGGTGGGTTCGTCGATCATGACCATGTCGGGGTTGCCCATCAATGTGCGGCACATGCTGAGCAATTGCTGCTCGCCGCCGCTGAGGGCGCCGCCGGGAACATCGGCGCGTTCGGCGAGCATGGGAAACATGGCGAATACTTCCTCGATGTTCCAGCGGCCGGAAGGGGTGGTCGATTTCATGCCGAGCAGCAGGTTTTGGCGCACGGTGAGAGTGGGGAAGACTTCGCGGTTCTCCGGCACATAGCCGAGGCCGCGGCGGGCGATTTCGTAGCTCTTGCGTCCGGCGATCTGTTCACCCTTGAACAGGATCGAACCCTTGCGTTCCACCTCGCCCATGATGGCTTTCACGGTAGTGGAGCGACCGACGCCATTGCGCCCGAGCAGACTGACGATCTCGCTCTCCGCCACTTGAAACGTCACGCCCTGAAGCACATGGCTCTTGCCGTACCAGGCGTGCAGGTCGCTCACTTCAAGCATTACGAGTTACCCCATCGAGCCCCTGGCTGCTCTGCGGGTGGGTGTCCCAAGTCGACAAGTCGCAACCAACTGTCATTCCGCGACTCCGCTTCGCTCCGCGCAGAATGACGGTGGGGATGGGATTCGCTCCACGCGGCATGGCAGACGAGGGTCCGGGTATCTTTCACGCATCGCTCAGGGCCTCGCCGAGATAGGCTTCCTGCACCTGGGTATTGGCGCGGATTTCCGCCGGGGCGCCCGAGGCGATCACTTCGCCGTACACGAGCACGCTGATGCGGTCGGCAAGCTCGAAAACGATATTCATGTCGTGTTCCACCATGATCAGGGTCTTGCCTTCCGTGACCCGGCGGATCAGGTCCACTGCGTGGTCGGCCTCGCTGTGGCTCATGCCGGCGACGGGCTCGTCGAGCAGTATCAGTTCGGCACCGCCGGCGATCGCCATGCCGAGTTCCAGGGCCCTTTGTTCGGAGTAGGCGATTTCGCCGGCGGGGATTTTCGCCCGCCCGGCAAGGCCGATCTTTTCCAGCACCTGTTCGGTTTCCCGGTTCAGTCCGGCCTCGCGGTCAAGCAGACGCCAAAAGGAATAGTGGTAACCCGACGGCCACAGCAGGGCGCAGCGGATATTCTCGAATACGCTCAGCCGGGGGAAGATATTGGTGACCTGGAAGCTGCGGGCGATGCCGAGCCGGTTGATGTGGTGTGGCGGAAGGTTGGCCAGGGATTTCCCTTTGAACTCGATGGCGCCGGCGCTGGGGGCGTACTTGCCGCTGATGAGATGGAACAGCGTGGACTTGCCCGCGCCATTGGGGCCGATGATGGCGTGTTTTTCGCCGGTTTCGATACCCAGATCGACGCCACGAATGATTTCGGTGGCGCCGAAATTCTTGCGCAGGCCGCGCAGCGACAGGATGCTCATGAGGCCCGCTCCCGCCCGCCCCTGGTTTCGGGCGCATTGGCGGCCTCCCAGGCCCGGCGCAGGCCCGGTGTCGATCTTGCGGTGAGAAACGCTCCCAGTCCAGCGCCCAGCACCAGCCCTGCCCAACTCAGCGCCGAATCCCGCGCCAGGCTGAGCCCGAGAAAATGCAGCACCGGTTCGCTGGCATGGGAAAGCTCCAGCAGGCAGACGGCGCTGAGAATGAACAGCAGCGCCGGCAGCCCGGTGAGCAGATAGGGCAGGGCGAGACCGTGCAGTCGGCCCCGCAGCCAGGCGGCCTGGTGCATCATGATGAAACCGGCGAATCCCCGGGGCAGGAACAGCACCGTCAGCACGAACAGGATGCCGAGATACAGCAGAAACAATTCGGTGTAATTGCTGAGCAGGAAATTCATCAGGGTG
Source organism: Pseudomonadales bacterium (assembly GCA_022825945.1). Classification (GTDB taxonomy): domain Bacteria; phylum Pseudomonadota; class Gammaproteobacteria; order Pseudomonadales; family Pseudohongiellaceae; genus UBA9145. The sequence continues at coordinate 14,002 of JAJDVS010000023.1, read as the reverse complement.
AGAATGATGGCGCCGATGATGGGCCCGATGAAGAATCCAAGCCCGCCGATATAGGCCATCAGCAGCACCCGGCCCGAGGTCACCAGATTCAGGTTTTCATCGGTGACAAATTCATAATTAAGCGCGAACAGCCCGCCGGCCACCCCGGCGAAGGTCCCGGCCGCGCAGAATGAGATGAAGCGCACCCAGCGGGCGCTGTAGCCGATGAATTCCGCCCGTTCCGGGTTGTCGCGCACGGCATTGGCCATGCGCCCGGCGGGGGTCCGGGTGAAGAGATACATGAACAGCGTGGAGACGAAAACCCAGAAAACGGCGAGATAGTACACATCGGTGTCGCTGAAAAAATCCATGCCGAACAGCGGCGGGCCGAAGGTGCGGTCGCCGCTGACCCCGGCCTCGCCGCCAAAAAAGCCTGTGAAAATCAGCGAAGAAGCAGCCACGAGTTCGCCGATGCCCAGGGAAATCATGGCGAATACCGTGCCCGCCTTGCGGGTGGAGAAACTGCCGACGAAGATGCCGGCAAGCAGGCCCGTCAATCCGCCGATCAGTGGAATCAGGGCGATGGAGAAATACATCGCTTCGAATTCCATCAGGCGCAGCACATGGACGGCGAGAAATCCTCCGAGTCCAAAGTAGACCGCGTGGCCAAAGGACAACATGCCGCCCTGGCCAAGCAGCATGTTGTAGCTGAGGGCGAAGACGATGGCGATGGCCATCTGGTTGAATATCGAAATCGCCAGAATCGAATCGAAGACCTGGGGCAACAGCAGCAGCACCGCGAGATAGCCGCCCCAGAGGCCCCATTTGGCCGCCAACGTCTTCATTGTTCTCGTTTCCCCATGAGCCCGGTGGGGCGGAATATCAGCACGAGCACAAGCAGCAGGAAGGGCAGGACCGGCGCGATCTGGGCCAGATTGAGCGTCCACAAATCATCCAGTGGATGGCTGCGGGGGAATTCGAGGCCAAGCAGTTCGAGCAATTCCGGCATGCCCACATTGGCGGCGATGGCGTAGGACTGGAGCAGGCCAATGAGCAGGGAAGCGATCAGCGCCCCGGGCAGCGAGCCGAGCCCGCCGATGACGACGATCACGAATACGATGCTGCCGAGCACCAGCGCCATGCCGGGGAAAGTCGTCAGCACCGGGCCCGCAATCACCCCGGCAAGCCCGGCCAACGCCGTGCCGACGCCGAACACCGCCGTGAAAATCAGGGGCACGTTGTGGCCGAGATTTGCCACCATGTGGGGATGGGAAATCGCGGCCTGGATGATCAGGCCGACGCGCGAACGGGTAAGCACCTGGTAGAGGCCGATGAAAATGCCGATCGAAATCGTCAGCATGAAGCCGCGATAGGCCGAAAATTCCTGGCCGAACAAGGTGAACAAGGGAAAGTCGAGCAGGTCGGGCGTCTGATAGTTCTTGGTGTCCTGGCCCCAGAAGAACTGCACCGCCTCCTCGATCAGAAAGGCGAGGCCGAAAGTGAACACCAGTTCGGCCACATGGCCGTGCTGGTGTACGCGCCGCAGCCCGTAGCGCTCGACCAGGGCGCCGAGTACGCCGACGATCAGCGGCGCGAGGATCAGCCCGGTCCAGTAGCCGAAATACAGGCTGATGGAATAGGCGAAATAGGCGCCGAGCATGTAGAAGCTGGCATGGGCGAAATTGAGTACGCCCATCATGCTGAAGATCACGGTGAGACCGCTCGCCAGCATGAACAGCAACAGGCCGGTGACCAGGCCGTTCAGGGTGGCGAAAACCAGAACTTCCGGCATAAGCCGCGATCTTCCTTGATCAGCGCCGCGGACGCCTCATCTCGCAACTCGTTTCCATCACGGTCTGTTCCGCCGGCACGAAGTGCTCGGTGTACAGCCCGAAACCGGAGTTGTCCGCGTCGAACTCGATGCCTTCATCGGTCATCACGGATACGTGAAGGTCCTGGAAAATCTGGTGGTCGCTGCCGCGCATCCAGACTTCCTCGCCGCTCAGGGTGGTAAAGCGCATGTCCTCGAGCGCCAGGGCGAGTTCGTAAGGGTCGGTGCCGCCGGTCTCTTCCATGGCCTGCACGAGCATGGACAGGGCCATGGCAAGCCGCGGCTGGGTCACGTCCCGGCCCGGGTGGGCGGCCTTGAAGTCCCGGTAGAATTGCTTGCGCTTCTCGGTGGGAATCGGGTTGGCGCTGTCATTGTGGACCAGGCGGATGCGGTTCTTGCCGTCGGCGCCGAGGGTGGCGGTAATGCCGTCATAAGCGGCGTAGAAGGTGTAGATGGGAATGTCGAGGCCGGAATCGATGATCGAACGCGCCAGGGAGACCATATCGGCGCCGAAATTGCCGGTGATGACCGCGTCGGCATTGGAGGCGACGATCTTGGTCACGTAGGGCGTGAAATCCTTGACCTGGCCGATGGGGTGGAATTCATTGCCCACGATCTCGATATCGGGCCGCTTCTCGCGCAGCAGGCGCTCGGAAGTTTCCGCGACCACATGGCCGAAGGAGTAGTCCTGGCCGATGATGTACATGCGCTGGATGTCCTCATTCCGGGCAATGAAGTCGGTCAGCACATTGAGCTTCATCACCGCGTGGGCGTCGAAGCGGAAGTGCCAGAAGCTGCAGTTTTCCTCGGTGAGGATCGGGTCCACCGCGGAATAGTTGAGTTGCAGAATTTCCTGGCCCGGGTTGCGGCGGTTGTGCCGCGTCACCGCGGTATTGAGGGCATTCGCCACGGCGGAACTGTTGCCCTGGAAGATGATCCGCAGGCCCTCGCCCACCGCCCGGCGAAACTGGATCTGGGTTTCCGTGGGGCTTTGCATGTTGTCCAGCGGCACGATCTCGATCATGCGGCCGCCGAGAATCCCGCCCCTGGAGTTGAAAAGGTAATCCGCCGCGAACTGCAGCACCGTGAGACCGCTGGTGCCGATGGAGGCGAAGGGGCCCGACAATGGATCCATGAAGCCGATCCGCACGGGTTCGCTATCCTGGGCCCGGGCCTGGGCGGAGAAAGACGCCGCAAGAATAATCAGAAAAATCGACAAAAATCGCGAGCAAGCTCGCGCAAGGGATAAGAGATGCACCATGGCTTCACTCGCAGGCGCGGCCGCAGCCGCGAAACGCCTTGACATTACCCCAGCGCACGCGGGCCATGCAAGTGACGCGGCGGCTTCCGGTAGAAGTTGGAGGTTGCGATATGGTACGAAATGTTATAATGTTTCCTGGGGCATATGGAAGTGCCGCCGAATTCGATGGCGTAAGCCATTGAATTCCCGAGCAAAAACCACGCTTTTGTTTTGCGATAATAAAAACTCCACGGATGGAGTTTTTCAGAGAATATCTGGTCGAGGCTGGCGATGATAAAACCACCAACCGCGTTCCGCCCCTCCACCGATCCGGATTGCAGCGGGCGGCGCTCGCCGTGTGAACGGGTCACGCACGCGGTTTCGATTTGCGAGGACCGCGGCGTACGGATGACGGCGCTGCGGAGGCGCGTCCTGGAGCTTCTTTGGGCGAGTGATCGCCCGACCGGCGCGTACGAACTGATCGAAGCGGTCCGGCTTGAGGATTCGCGTCCCGTCGGGCCGCCGACGGTATACCGGGCGCTTCGCTTCCTGGTGGAGCAGGGTCTCGTTTCCCGGATCGAAAGTCTGAACGCCTATGTTCCCTGCATCCATCCAGAGCGCGACCACGATTGCCTTTTCTTCATCTGCAACGGCTGCCGGACATCCGTCGAGGTCGAGGACCCCCGGATCAGAGGATTGCTTGCCGAGGACGCCGCCGCTCTCGGTTTCTCCGCGACTCGCCGCATGATAGAGGTTGAGGGCGTATGCGCACGGTGCTCAGATGCCAACGCTGTATAGGCGGGAAGAAGGAACCCCGCCCGTGGAGGACCGACATCCGGCTGTGCATCGCCTGCGTGCCATGATCGCCAATGGCAGCTTCACGACTATCGTCAGGCCCAACGGGGCCGGCAAGTCCACGGTATTGAAGGGCGTGATCGGCGTGATTCGGCGCTGGCACGGCGAAGGCCGCACGATGCTCGCCGTGATGCACGATTTCGACACGGTGCGGGCGCAGTTTCCCCGCACGCTGGTGCTGGCCCGGGAACTCGTCGCCCACGGACCCACGGCCCAGGTGCTGACGACCGAGAACCAGTTTCGCGCGCGTCAGATGTGCGAGGCAAGCGCCGAGCCCCCGCGGTATCGCGAGCGAAGCGCGGCGTGATGTGGGAGATTCTCGTCCAGCCCTTCGCCGAATTCGGTTTCATGCGGCGTGCGCTGGTGGGCTGCGTGGCGATTTCGATAGGCGCGACGCCGGTCGGGGTGTTCCTGATGCTGCGCCGCATGAGTCTGACAGGCGATGCGATGGCTCATGCGATCCTGCCGGGAGCGGCGGTCGGCTACCTCTTTGCGGGTCTGTCGCTGGGAGCGATGACCGCGGGCGGGCTGATCGCGGGCTTCGTGACCCGGGTCACGGCGTTGCGAGAGGATGCGAGTCTTGCGGCCTTTTACCTGATCTCGCTGGCGCTGGGCCTGTTGATCCTGTCCATTCGGGGCAGCAACGTGGACCTGATGCACGTGCTGTTCGGGACCGTGCTCGCGCTTGACGACAGCGCCCTGTTCCTGCTCTGTTCCATCGCCAGCGTTTCAATCTTCGCGCTCGCGGCCCTGCTGCGGCCGCTCGTGCTCGAATGCGTGGACCCGCAGTTCCTGCGTTCGGTGAGCGGGCTCAGCGCCATGACGCATTTCACATTTCTTGTTCTCGTCGTGCTGAATCTCGTGGGAGGGTTCCACGCGCTTGGCACGCTGATGGCGGTGGGCATCATGATCCTGCCCGCCGCCGCCGCGCGATTCTGGGCCCTTGGCGTCAGCGCGCTGATCGCCGTCGCCGTCCTGGTTGCGATGCTTTCGAGCCTGAGCGGCCTTCTTCTTTCCTATCATTTCAGCTTGCCGTCCGGGCCAGCGATCATTCTTGTCGCGGGTTTCGCCTACGTGCTGTCGCTGGTTTTCGGGCCGGTGGGCGGTCTCTCCGGTCGGGCCTTCCCGCGCCGCTATCTCGAAGCCTGAAAGGAGGTTCAATGCCCACCCGCAGAGCGCTGCTGACATCCGCCGCCGTCCTCGCCGTGTCGCTCGCCGCGCTGGCCCAGGCCGACCCGGCGAATGCGGCCGATTTCCACCGGAACCGCGCGGCCTATATCGCCGATATCGAGACACTTGACGCTGAGATCCGCGGGAACGTGACAAGCCTGCCGGCGGACCGCCGCGTCGTCGTGACTTCACACGACGCGTTCCAGTATTTCAGTCGCGATTATGGTCTGGAATTCGTTTCGCCGCAGGGTCTCAGCACCGAATCGGAGGCTTCCGCGAAGGATGTGGCCGCCCTGGTCCGGCAGATTCGCGAGAGGGGAATTCGCGCAGTCTTCATCGAGAATGTCGCGGATCCCCGCCTCCTGAAGCAAATCGCCGACGAGACGGGAACCATCATCGGCGGCACACTCTATCCCGATGCACTGTCGGGGCCGGATGGTCCGGCAGCAACCTTCCTCGACATGATGCGGCACAACGCCACAACGCTGGCGCTGGCGCTGATTTCCTGAAACCCTGCACTCCGACCGGCGAATCGGTTATCCTGCGAATGCGCAGGGGGCGGCGCCCGGTCGAAAGTACAGGCGAGAGAAACAGGAGGGCCGATGTCACAGCTTGAGGGTAAGGTCGTCGTCACCGGCGGCGGGCGGGGCCTGGGCCGCGCCTATTGCGAGGCGCTGGCGCGCGCAGGCGCTGCCGTGGTCGCCGCCGACATCCGCGACACCGGCGGGACGGTGGCTGCGGTCACCGCCGCCAACGGTCGTATCATCGGCACGGCCCTGAATGCCGCCGACATGGCGAGTTGCGAAGCCATGGCCCGGCGCGCAGTCGACGAATTCGGCCGCATCGACGTGCTCATCAACAACGCCGCGCTCTACGGTGACACCCAGGGCGGGCGCTTCGACAGGATCGAGCAGGACGAGTGGGACCGCACCATGGCCGTCAACGTGCGCGGCGTCTGGCAGTGCTGCAAGGCATGCGTGCCGGCCATGCGCGAGGCGGGCGGCGGCTCGATCATCAATATCGCTTCGCTGGCCGCGGTCTACGGCATGCCCTTCGGCCTGCATTACGCGACATCGAAGGCCGCGGTCATCGGCATGACCCGTTCGCTTGCCCGCGAACTCGGCCACGACTGGATCAGGGTAAACACCATCGCGCCGAGCGCGGTGCTGACCGAGGGCACCGATGACTTCTTCGGGGCCAAGAAGGACAAACTGCTGCAGTCCGTAGCCGCCGGCCAGAGCCTGCGGAAGAATCTCACCACCGATGACCTGGTGGGCACCATGCTTTACCTGGCCTCCGATGCCAAATGGCGGCTGCGGCTCCAGTAGTGCGCCTCGCCGGTCGCGATGGTTTGCCGCAGCGCCTCGCCATTCATGTAGCCTAGCATCAACACTTCTCCCCCTTCGGCATCGGTGGTGATGCAGGGGATCAGGCCGTCGGCATCGAACCTGGGCGCCAGAGCGAAGCCTTCTTCGACTTGCTCAACCGATTCGCGCGCTGCAAAGGGCGTTGCAGCCGTCGGCTTGGTGTGTTCAGTTTTCATGGAGAGCTTTCCTGTGGCCATGCTCTTTTTTGCGGCACCCTTTGCTATTGCCGGCTTTGACTTCGATCGCCAGCGCTACTGCTATGCACCGATGTGGGCCACAACCCCCACATCGAGATATCCGACCAGTTCCGCGGCGACCTTCCTCTTCCCGGAATCCGACCCAGCGAGCCGGCAAATGAATGGCGGCAGGGGGGGGGTCGGCCAGGGCTTATTCAGAGCTGGTCTGATCGATGTTCTTCCAGCTATAGAAGCCCATGAACATTTCTTCCCAGCTTTGTTCGCCCCAGTGAACGCCAATGTTGGGATCCGGGTTGTATTCGTTTTGGGAGGAGTTGTCGAAAGCGCCGGTGGCGACGATCTGCGTGCCCGCGGGAACCCGCAGCGGCGTTTCGAGTTCGTGGCTCAATTGCCAGTTGAACGAGTAGGCGGGCACTGAAAGAATCACTTCCTCGCTGCCGTCCGGGTAGCGGGCGGTGAAGGCCATGCGCTTGCCGCGGAAATGCATGTGCGGCATCAGGGAGTAAATCTCGGCTTCTTCCGGAACATGGGTTACGAGTTGCATTTCGTGGTCCTTGGCCTGGGCCGGAATGTCTATGGTGAAGGCGTTGCCCACGCCGCCGGACATGCGCTCGGCGGGGATTACGTCTTCGTCGTAGAAGTAGATGGCGATTTCGGTGGCATCCACGGTTTCCCTGCCCGAGGTGGTGTAGTGCATCTGCAGGTTGAGCGTGGAGCCGGCCTTGAGCAAGCCGCCGACGCCTTCGGGGTTGAGGGAGAAGCTGTTGCCCGGAGCATATCCCGCCACCGAACCCTGGTTCTCGTCGCCACCGCCAATCAGGCCGCTCACATCGAGGTCGGGGTTTTCCGCAAAGATGCGGTCAATCGGCGGTGGCTCGCCCGCGGCGACTGCCTTGAAGATATCAGTGCGGATTTTCACGGCGCGCTCTTCCGGCAGCGCATTGATCGCCTCGACTATCGCTGTCATGGGGTCCCGCCGGCCTTCGGGGGGAATCACCGTGGTGATAATGTGGTGCAGCACTTCCGGGGAACCCGGAGCGACTTCCGAGCCGCGCACCCAGCGGTCTTCGGCAAGACCGAGATCAATGGGGATATTCATGTAGTCCACCACGCCGGTGGCGGGAATCGTCTGGGGAGGAATCTCGACGATGATGTCGGGCTCGCCGAGGACTTCGGCCAGGGTCCACTTGGTTTCGGGCCATTCGAGCCGGGCCAGGGGGTCGCTCTCGCTTTCGGTATCGGCGCCGGCGTCAATCCAGCTTACGAGCTTTTGCATGTCGGCGTCGGCGAGGTTCATCTCGTTGCGCATCTTGTGGCCGACCTTGTTGTCGATCTGGCCCGGAGGCATGCGCCTGGTCAAAACCACCTCACGAATCATAGGCGACCAGCCCTTGACCGCAAGCTTGCTGTCCATGGCGAAGGGGGCGATGCCGCCCTGGCGGTGACACTCGGCGCAGTTCTCGGCGATGATCGGCGCGATGTCGTGCTCGTAGGACAAATCGCCATGTGCTTCGAGGCTGCCGTAAGAGATTGCCGCGCCGTCGCTTGCCGCGCTGCCGGGTTCAATGCTGCCACCGGCGAGAACCTGATCGAGGACCCCGGCCAGCGCGTTGCCGGCTTCGCCCCGATACAGCACTTCAAAGGAGGCCGGATCGTAGACCACGGCTTCGTCCATGCGGCGCAGACCCAGCAGGTCGGCGACGAGTTGGGTGTCGTCCATGAGCACCGGCAGGTCGATATCAAGGGATTGGATATCCGCCGCCACGGCTTCCCGGTCGCTGTCGAGGCCGGGATTGATGAGCAGGAACATTACGCCCTGCACTTCGTATCGACCGCGCAGTTCCCGCAAGGCCGCCAGGGCTTCGGCGTCGGTGGCGCCATTGGCCTGGGGCAGCAGCACGACGGCTTCCTGGTCATCGTACCAGGCCATGTGATGGAACGCGCCCTGATGATCTATCAGGGCGAAATCGCCCACCCGCTCACCGGCGTACAGTGGCGAGGCAAGCAGCAGGACGGCAATGGCGGCGAGCGAATATCTCTTCACGTCGTTCTCCTCATGCAAAAGGCCAAGGTCAGGTACTGACCTCATTGGGAACAGAACGAATCCTAGCACAGTTTGTTACCGGAACACCCCATGAATCAGCGGCTGGCCTCCACATTCATCTCGATGGCGTAGAGGCTGGTGCGGGCTGTCATGTACAGGGTTCTGCCGTCGCTGCCGCCAAAGCCCACGTTGGCGGGCATCTGGGGCGTTTCGATGAATTCGATCTCCTCGCCGTCAGGGTTGCGGATGCTGACGCCGCCGAGCCAGGTCAGGTAGACATTGCCGCGCTCGTCGAGAGTCATGCCATCGGAGCCCTGATCGGCGAAATTGCTGCGATTTTCCAGCGAACCGTTGGCGGCGATGTCGAAGCGGTAGATCGTGTTGGTTTCGGTGCTCGCCAGATACAGCGTGTTGCCGTCTTCGGTGCCGACGATGCCGTTGGGCTTGGGAATATCGGTGACCAGCGCTTCGACACTCTGGCGGTCCGGTGAAATCCGGTAGACGTACTCACCGGGCTGTGAGGGCGGACCGTCCGGCCAATTATAGCGCGGGTCGGTGAAATAGATTGAACCGTCCGGATGCACCCACAGATCGTTGGGGCTGTTGAGCGGCGCGCCATTGTAGCTACCCGCCACCACCGAGAGACTGCCGTCGGCCTCGCGCCGGGTGATGCGCTGGGCGTTCTGCTCGCAAATCAGCAGCGAGCCGTCGAGGTCGAGGGCAAGTCCGTTGGCGTTATTGCTTGGCTCGATGACGACCTCGAACTCGCCGTCGGCGCTGTAGCGCCAGATCTGGTCGTTGGGGATGTCGGTGAAATAGAGATCGCCCGCCGCATCGGTCACCGGACCTTCGAGAAAGCCGAAACCGCCGCGGACTTCGACAACTTCAGCGCCGCCGGCGATCAGCCCGCCGCCCTGGGCGAGGGCCTGCTCAAAAACGAACAGCAATAACGACAGGCTCAAGAGTCTTGCTTTGCGCATCATGGGTTTTCTCCTTCAGTTTCATCGTCGCCAATGATTTGGCGAACCATCGCATGGGTTAGACGCCAACGCAGGTTAACACGTTCCGGATTCCCGGGGACAATGACGGGGTTTCGAGCCCCATGGGCGTGAACCGCCGTCGAGTAGTTTTGCCGATCAAGCGTCGCGCTGACTGAAATGGCCTTTTCTTCGAGGTCTACCTTCGCCCGCTTTCTCCAGTATGTGGATTTTGACAGCATAATAGAAGCTTTGAACAAATCGCCCTCCCTTACCATTAGCTGTAGTATCAATTTTTCTAGATTCCCCTTTCGGGTCAGGCCCATCGATCAGCGCCACTGTGATGATTGTGTGCCGAAAAGGATCTGTTATTCAGATGCTGCCTGTGAAAAGTGGCGAACTTGCCGGATAACGAACCAGTCTCCCTGTGAACCGGAACGAAATCGACTACACTTGCCGCGCCATGTCCAAAGCGGTGTTGTTGATCAATCTGGGGACGCCCGCGGAGCCCACCGCCGCCGGCTTGCGTGCCTTTTATCGGCACTTTTTTGCGGACCGCCTGGTTTTCGACATCAATCCGCTGGGCCTGTGGTTGCTGCGCAATCTGATCATCCTGCCCCTGCGGGCGCCGCGCACGGCGAAGGACTATGCCGGAATCTGGCTGGACGAAGGTTCGCCCCTGCAGGTGTATTCCGAGCGGGTGCGGGACGGCGTGCAGGCTGGATTCGATGGGGCGGGCGCCGATGTTGTCGTGGGCATCGGCATGGCTTACAGCAGGCCCTTTATCGCAGAGACCATGGCGGAGTTCGAAACCCGTGGCTGCGACGAGATTTTGGTTTTTACGTTGTATCCCCAGTACGCCCGCGCGACCACGGAATCCGCGGCACAAGCCGTGCGCGCGGCGGCTGCAGGATGGCGTAGCCAGCCGAAACTGCGCTTCATTGATGACTTTTTCGCCGAGCCGCTGTTCATTGACGCCTGGGCCAGAATCATCCGGGACAATCTTGCGGATGCCACCATCGATCACTTGGTTTTCAGCTACCATGGCCTTCCCGAGGCGCAGGTTCGCAAGGCCGACAGGAATGGCTGCTGTGATTTCGGCGCCTGCTGCGACCGGGTTGGCGAGGCCAATCGCTATTGTTACCGGGCCCAGTGTCTGGCGACCTCCCGGGCCATAGTCCAGGCGCTTGGCGAGGAAGCCGGACCCTGGTCCTCGGCGTTTCAATCGCGTTTCGGCCCTTCGGAATGGATCAAGCCCTATCTTGACGAGCATTTGCTGGAACTGCTTGCCCAGGGCAGGAAACGCGTTGCCGTGGCCACGCCCTCGTTCGTGACAGATTGCCTGGAGACCTTGCACGAAATCGGGCGCGAATACCGCGAACAATTTGTTGAAGCGGGTGGGGAGGAACTGATCCTCGTGCCAAATCTGAACGACTCCCCGGGCTGGGTCGAAGCGGTCTACAAAATCGCCACCCGCAAACTGCCGTCGGAAAGCACCTAAGCGCCTGCGCCACAGGAATTCGCGAAAGCGAAAATTCGCTATCGCCGCGCCCCTGGCCGCTCGATTGAGGCGAATATTGGTGGATATTCAACGAAATCGGGCGGTCGGGGGCGTGGATGAGAGCGGATTTGCAGCCGTGAATTCCTGTGGCGCAGGCTCCTAGTGGCAACGAGAAGATACTGCGCAGCGTGAGTCGCTGAATCTTGTCGGGGGGCCGCTGCCCGTCATTCTGCGGCTGCGCGCAGAATGACGGAGGGGTTGCTACTCGTACCGCAGGGCGTCGATGGGATCCAGATTCGCCGCCTTGGCTGCCGGCAGGATGCCGAACAGCACGCCGACGAAGCCCGAAAATCCCAGCGCCAGGGCGACGGCCCAGAGGGGGATGCTGGCGGGCGGGAAGGAGTCTATGCTGCTGGAGATCACCGTGCCGAGGCCGTAGCCGAGGCCGAGGCCGAGGCCAATCAGACCGCTGAGCAGGGACAGCAGCATGGCTTCGATCAGGAACTGGGCGAGGATGTGGTGCCGCTTGGCGCCTATGGCCTTGCAGATGCCGATCTCCCGGGTGCGTTCGGTGACCGACACGAGCATGATGTTCATGATGCCGATGCCGCCGATCACCAGGGTCACCATGTTGATGATCGTGTCGAAGGTTTCCATCAACTGTTCGGCGGTGTTGATCCGGAAATCATCGTCCTGGTCAAAGCCCATGACATCGCCCTTGGCTTCGAGCAGGCCGATGATCTTGAACCATTCGCCGCCGAGTTCCACATATTCATTCACCGGATTTTCCGGCAAGCCGAGGCCTTCGCGGACTTTCTCGCCGATTACCGTGACCCGGCGGCGGGTGAGGTTGTCGCTTTCGGCGATGAAGCGGCCGGTTTGCACCCAGGCCTGGGCGACATCGCGGTAGGCGTATGTGGTACCCATGATCTGGCTGAAGGTGATCTGGGCCGCATAGCGCACCTGGCTGCTGCGGGAGGCGTACAGGATGGGCGTGATGGAGGCCACGCCCCCGGCGCGGCGCTCGATCAGTTCGAGATCTTCCGGGGTCAGTCGCGCGCGGACGCCGCGCATGGCTTCGGAAATCGGCGTGTAGGACTGGATCGTCAGGCTGTCGTCGGCCATGTTCATTTTTCCCATCAGGCTTGATTCAAGCCGTCCATGGCGCGACTTTCGTGGTTTCGCCACACCCCAGTCCCGGCATCCATGCCGAGCCGTTAGGCCCTCAAGGGGATTGCGGTCCAGGTGGCGAGGCAGAACCAGTTGCCAAAGCGGAACCCGTCTCCGGTGAGGGCGGATACCAGCGTGAGATAGCCCGCCTGCAGCAGCCAGATGATGATGAGCCCGAGGCTGGCGCCAAGAAAACCGGAAATGATGAATACCTGCGGCGATACCGACTCCATTCGTTCGTTGAATTGCTCGATCTGTTCCTCGGTGGGGTCGGCGCCGCCCTGATAGAGCAGGTTTTCCATGAACCAGGGAATGTCGAGAATGCTGAAGTACCAGAAAATGACCAGGGCGGTGCCGCCGGCGGCGAGGACGGCGGGCAATAGCCAGCTCGGCCGCTCCCGCAGATCGGCAAAAGCCGTCGCGGGCTCCAGCAGCACATTCAGCGCCATGCGCAGTCCGCCGACAGGCCGATCGGGTGGCTCGGGCATAATCAGTCCGCGAAGAGAGAAAAGGCAAAGCTATCATGAATCTCGTACGCAAAGAATTTTCCATCCCCCGCCTCTGAAAACGTCGGCTGCAAAGTGCTACAGTGGGGCATTTTTGAATTTGGGGATGATTCCATCGTGGGGCTTGGGAAAATCGGCAGGCGTCGGCTGATACGCTGGCTTGCGGTTTTGCCGCCGCTGCTACTGATTGCCGCCTGCGCGCTGATTGACGGTGACGGTCCGCCCTCTGGTGGTTCCGGGCCGATCATCGGGCCGGGGGAAGTTCAGCGCCTGGGCGATATCGAATATGTCGAAGTCGCCCCGCCAGCCGGCGAGGACCGGCAACTGCTGGTTTTCGTGCATGGCACGCCTGGCTCGCTGCGCGCCTTTCGCGTGTATCTTGCCGATTCGCTGCTGCGGGAGCGATTCCACATGATATCGGTGAGCCGGGTTGGCTGGACAGCCGGCGCCACGGCGAGCGAGCCCTCGCTCGAAGCCCAGGCCCGCGCCTTGCGGCCGATCCTGGAGATGGATCGCTCCGGCCGCGGCGCGATACTCATGGGGCATTCCTACGGCGGCCCGGTGATCGCCCGCGCGGCGATGGATTACACGGAACATGTCGGTGGCCTCGTCTTCGTCGCCACCACCGGCGATCCGGCACTCAGCGGCCCGCGCTGGTACAACTACATCAGCTTCTGGTGGCCCGGGTTCATACTAGGCGACCGCCTCATGGGAGCCAATGAGGAAATCATGGCGGTGCGGGAGCAACTCGCGGAAATGCTGCCGCGCTGGGAGGCCCTGACCATGCCCGCTCTGATCGTTCAAGGCGATGACGACAATCTGGTGCATCCGGGCAATGCAGACTTTCTCCACCAACAACTGGTAAATTCACACCTGTTGCCGCGCCCCGGCGGCGATCACTTCATTCTCTGGGGAGATATGCCCGTCATTCGCGACGCCATCATTGCCCGGTTCGCCCCAGGTGACGGGCCGCTCTGCTGACAGGACTGAAACCCACGCCCATGCAAAGGAATATTCTTCCCCAGGACTGGCGCATCCTGTTCGGACTGCTGGTCACGCTGTTCTGGTTCGTCTTTCTCGGCGTCTACATTCAGGCGAACGTGGGGTGGAGCCGTTTCATGGACCTGCCCATTGCCGAGATGGGCAATTTTCTCGAAGGCGCTTT
>JAJDVS010000089.1 GCA_022825945.1 Pseudomonadales bacterium | reverse complement strand
CGCTTCCCTGCCCGACGCACCGGCCGAACGTACGGTCACCGGCGACATCGCCAACGGCCAGGACATCTACGACCGCAATTGCGCCGCCTGTCATCTCGACGACGGCAGCGGCACCTGGTATACCGACGCGCCGCCGCTGGCGGGCCAGAACGACTGGTATCTCGTCACCCAACTCAGCAATTTCCAGTCGAGAGTCCGCGGCATGCACCCGGACGACACTTTCGGCGAGCAGATGGTGCAGATGGCCACGGCCATGGCCGACGAGGAAGAAATCCGGGATGTGGCGGCGTATATCAACACGCTTTCGTCAAGTAGAATCGAGGTTGGAGAATAAGCGGGGCTTCCGGCCCGGCGAGCGATACCGAATCAGGAGACAGAGAACATGGCATACGTACCATTGGCGGATCAGGAACTCGAACTTCATCACCCCCATAGCTGGGTGACGAAGTACGTCTGGAGCCAGGATCACAAGGTGATCGCTATTCAATACGGCGGCACCGCAATCGCCGTGGGGCTCGTGGCCCTGGTGCTGTCGCTGCTGATGCGAATGCAGCTCGGCTTTCCCGAAACCTTCGACCTGATCGACCCCAATTCGTATTACCAGTCCGTGACCATGCACGGCATGATCATGGTGATCTATCTGCTCACCGCCCTGTTCCTCGGCGGCTTCGGCAACTACCTCATTCCCCTCATGTGCGGCGCCAGGGACATGGTGTTCCCCTTCATGAACATGCTCAGTTACTGGGTGTATCTGGTTTCCGTGATCATCCTGCTGGCGAGTTTCTTTGTCGGGGGCGGCCCCACGGGGGCCGGCTGGACCCTGTACCCGCCGCAGACGAGCATGGCGGGAACCCCGGGGCACGACATGGGCATCGTCCTCATGCTCCTTTCGCTGGCGGTATTCATCGTCGCCTTCACCATGGGTGGCCTGAACTATGTGGTCACCGTGCTGCAGTACCGCTGCCGCGGCCTGACCATGATGCGCCTGCCGCTGGCGGTATGGGGCATTTTCGTCGCCACCGTGCTTGGCCTGTTCGCCTTCCCGGCCCTGCTCGTGGCGGCGATCATGATGCTGTTCGACACCCTGCTCGGCACCAGTTTTTTCATGCCGGCGGTGATCGAGTCCGGCACCGCGCTGGACTACGACGGCGGCAGCCCGATCCTCTTCCAGCACCTGTTCTGGTTCTTCGGCCACCCGGAAGTGTATATCGTCGCCCTGCCCGCGTTCGGCCTCGTTTCCGACGTGCTCAGCACCCACGCCCGCAAGAACATCTTCGGCTACCGCATGATGGTCTGGGCCATCATCGCCATCGGCCTGCTCAGCTTCATCGTCTGGGCGCATCACATGTACGTCAGCGGCATGCACCCCTATTTCGGCTTCTTCTTCGCCACCACCACGCTGATCATCGCGGTGCCCACGGCGCTCAAGGTCTACAACTGGGTGCTGACGCTGTGGGAAGGCGATATCCGCATGAACGCGCCGATGTATTTCGCCATCGGCTTCATCTTCACCTTCATCCATGGCGGGCTGACCGGGCTGTTCCTGGGCAACGTGGTCATCGACCTGCCCCTGTCGGACACCTATTTCGTGGTCGCCCACTTTCACATGGTGATGGGCGTGTCGCCGATTCTGGTGCTGTTCGCGGCGCTCTACCACTGGTTCCCCAAGATGTCCGGGCGCATGTACCACGAAGGCATGGCGAAGCTGCATTTCTGGTGCACCTTCCTCGGCACCTACGCCATCTACCTGCCCATGCACTATCTCGGCATTCACGGCGTGCCGCGACGCTACTACGCGCTCGGCACCACCGAATTCATGGTCCCGGCCACCCAGGATGCCAATACCGCCATCACCATCGCGGCGTTGTTCGTCGGCATCTCCCAGTTGCTGTTCTTCATCAATGTATTCTGGAGCCTGCGCAATGGCGAAAAGGCCGACCCCAACCCCTGGGGCGCCAATACCCTGGAATGGCAGACTCCGGACACGCCGCCGATTCACGGCAACTGGGGCGACAAGCTGCCCACGGTGTATCGCTGGGCCTATGACTACAGTGTCCCCGGCGCCCACGAGGATTTCATTCCCCAGAACACCCCGGAAAGCGTCGAGCCCACGGTGGATGAAGAACATTTTGACCCGGACCAGGACCAGTCCAAGGCCGACCTGTGAAATCCTTAAAGCATCTGGCCGACAAGCCCTGGGAACGAAAAGGCATCATCGGCGGGCTCAAGCCCGAAGGCGCCTTCGACTCCGCGGCGGAGAAGGTGGCGCTGGGCTTTTTCCTGATCATCGCCACGATCGTCTTCAGCCTGTTCACCGTCAGCTATTTCATCCGCATGGAACTGCCCGACTGGCGGCCGCTGACCGAGCCCGGGCAATTGTGGCTCAACACCGGCGTGCTGCTGCTCAGCAGCGTGGCCTTCCAGCTTGCGCGGAACAAGGTGGGGCGGGGGGAGTCCCGCAATGTATTCGCCCTGTTCCTGGCCGGCGGTTTGCTCGCCCTGGGCTTTATCGTCGGGCAATTGCTGGTGTGGGGCGATTTGCAGGATTCGGGAGTGTATTTGACACCGAATCCCGCCGCTTCGTTCTATTACCTGCTCACCGGCATCCACGCCGTGCATCTGCTCGGCGGCCTGGGGGTCTGGGGAAACACCTCGCTCAAGCTCGCCTCGGGAAGCGAGCCGAAAGACCTGCGGCTGAGCATCGAATTGTGTACGCTCTACTGGCACTTCCTGCTGGTGGTGTGGCTGGTGATGTTCGCGATTCTTTCCAATACCTGACAAGCAACGGGAATAACCAAGCATGAGTGAAGCTGCTGCGACAAGCATGGCCCCCTCGGACGGGGTAACCGGACTGGTGGACGACTGGACGGCGGATAAACAGACCTATCATGTGCCCTGGGGCAAGGCCATGATGTGGATCTTCCTGGTCAGCGACACCTTCATATTCACCTGTTTCCTGACGGGTTACCTGAATGTCCGCATGACCACCACCCAGCCCTGGCCGCCCCAGAGCGAGATTTTCGCCCTGAGCTTCGGCGGTGCGCCCATTCCCCTGATTCTGATCGCGATCATGACCTTCGTGCTGATCACGAGTTCGGGCACCATGGCGCTGGCGGTGAACTACGGTTATCGCAGGGACAAGTTCAGGACGATCATGTTCATCTGTGCGACCGCCTTTTTCGGCGCCACCTTCGTCGGCATGCAGGTCTACGAATGGTCCAAGCTGATTCTGGAAGAAGGCGTGCGTCCCTGGGGCAACCCTTTCGGCGCGCCGCAGTTCGGCTCGGTGTTCTTCATGGTCACGGGATTCCACGGCCTGCACGTATCGGCCGGGGTGATCTACCTGTTATGGGTGGCGCGGCGAATCTGGGCGGGCCACTACGACAAGAAAGGCTTCGAGATCGTCGAAATCGCCGGGCTCTACTGGCACTTCGTCGATCTCGTGTGGGTATTCATCTTCGCATTCTTCTATCTGCTGTAAGAGGAGATGGCAATGGCATCATCATCGGACACCGCGGGACAACAGCATCCACTGGGCATCTACTACCAGATCTGGATTCTGCTGTTCGTGGTCAGCGCCGCTTCCTACGCGGTGGACTATTTTGACGTGCAGGGCGCCATGCGCTGGACCCTGGTCATCGTTTTCATGCTGGTGAAGGCGGGCTTTATCATCGCCATCTTCATGCATGCCTTCTGGGAGCGGCTGGCCCTGGTGCTGACCATTCTCGGCCCGCCGGGGGTGCTGCTGATCCTGATCGCCTTCATGGCGGTGGAAGGCGACTACACCACCGAAGCCCGCTTCGACTACATGGGTCACGACCGCGACGCCGTGGCGCTGACGCCGGCCGAGGTGCATGGCGCCGGCGGCGAACACGGAGAAGAGGAAGCGCACTGAAACCGGACAGGGTGTTACTACGGAAGCGAAGCATTCTGCATGGGATTCTGCGACTTCGCGCGGAATGACAGGTGGTCTGGAAGCGAAGTCGCGGAATCTCCCAAGTCTTTCTACAGGCCAGTCCTCAGCCTTTGGATCACCGGCCCGGTGTCCGGTCTGACGCCGCGCCAGATGTGGAAAGACTCGGCGGCCTGTTCCACCAGCATCCCCAGCCCATCGCTTGCCAGCCCCGCGCCGGCCTCCCGCGCCCAGCGCAGGAAAACGGTTTCCTCATCGGCGTAGACCATGTCGTAAGCACAGCAGCCCGGGGCGAGCCAGGCCGCATCCACCGGGGGCAGGTGGCCTTGCAGGCTGCCGGAAGTGCCATTGATGATCAGGTCGAACTGCTCCCCCCGCAATGCTTCCAGACTCGCCGCCGCAAGGCTTCCATCGAACGCCCTTGCCAGTTCGGCGGCCCGTTCCGCGGTTCGGTTCCAGACCGTCATCCGCGCGGGCGATTCGTTCTCCAGCGCAGGCAATATGCCGCGCACGGCACCGCCTGCGCCCAGCAGCAAAATGCGCCGGTCCCTGATCCCATAAGCCAGGTTGTCGCGGATATCCCGCACCAGGCCGATGCCATCGGTATTGGCGCCCGCGAGGCTTCCATCGCTCTGGTACAGGGTATTCACGGCGCCTGATCGGGCGGCGTTGCCGCGCAATCTGTCGCACAAGGCGAATGCGCGCTGCTTGAAGGGTACGGTCACGTTCAGCCCGGCGCCGCCATTGCGGAAAAAGGTTTCCGCGAACGCGGCGAAATCCTGCTCTGAAACCAGTTCCTTGCCGTAGCTGATTTCCGCGCCGGTCTGCCGGGCAAACAGTGAATGAATCAGCGGCGACTTGCTGTGACCGATGGGATTGCCGACCACGGCGTAGCGGGCGGGCGCGTTGCTCATGCCCAATCCCTCGGCCGCAGAAAATGGCTCGTGAGCCGCTCCTCCTCGCTGCCGGGTTCCGCCTGCCAGTTGTAGACCCAGCGAACCGCCGGCGGCAGCGACATGAGAATCGACTCGATGCGGCCGACGCCGGATTGCAGCCCGAACAGCGTGCCCCGGTCGTAGACCAGATTGAATTCGGCGTAGCGGCCCCGGCGGTATTCCTGAAACTTGCGCTGTTCGGCTGTCCATTCCATATCCCTGCGGCGCCGGACGATGGGCAGATAGGCTTCCCCGTAGCTTTCCGCCAATGCGCGGACGAAATCGAAACAGCGCGCAAAGCCTTCCTCGTTGAAATCGTCGAAGAAAAGGCCGCCGATTCCCCGGCGCTCGTCCCGGTGTTTCAGATAGAAGTAGTCATCGCATTGCCGCTTGAAGCGCGGATAGTATTGCGGGCCGAATCGGTCGCAGGCGTCCCGCGCGGTGCGGTGCCAGTGGACGCAGTCCTCCTCGAAGCCATAGTACGGCGTCAGGTCATAGCCGCCGCCGAACCACCAGACCGGCTCGGCGCCGGTGGTGGCGAACAGGCGAAAGTTGGCGTGGGAGGTGGGCACAAAGGGATTGCGGGGGTGAATGACCAGGGAAATGCCCATGGCCTCGTAGGCGCGCCCGGCAAGTTCCGGGCGGGCGGCGGTGGCCGAAGGCGGCAAGGTCTCGCCGAATACGTGGGAGAAGTTGACGCCTGCCTTTTCGAACACCGCGCCTTCGCTGAGCACCCGGGACACGCCGCCGCCGCCATCGCCGCGGTCCCATTGGTCAGTGCGAAATTCAGCCTCGCGGTCTTCCCGGGTGAATCGGGCGCAGAGCGTTTCCTGCAATCCGAGCAGAAAATGCTTGACTGCCGCTGTATCGATTTCGCTCATGGCAATTCCCGGGACCCTGGGAGCCTGCGCCGCAGGCTCCCAAGTATTCTCTGAAAAACTCCATCCATGGAGTTTTTCATTATCGCAAAACAAAAGCGTGGTTTTGTTTTGCTCACGAAGCTCTGACTTGATCAGAGCTTCCCTAGCGGATTCTGCGACCGCTGGACAGGTCGCGGATTTCAGAAGGCGCATCCCGCCCTCCGAGTTCGCCTTTGACGATACAGTGGATGCGATCTCCAAACTGCCGGTGCAGGTCTTCCCTCGACCGGATCTCCGGCTCGCCGGCAAGATTGGCCGAAGTGGAAACCATGGGCTTGCCGAAGCTCCGGCTGATTGCCGCCGCCACGGGATGATCGCTGACCCGGATGGCGACCGATGGGTGTTTTCCTTTCACCCAGCCGGGGTAGCGCTTGTCCGGGTCGGGTATCAGCCAGGTGACAGGCCCGGGCCAGGATTCGCGTAATTCGGCGATCTGTTCCGGGGCAAGCGGCGCCAGCAAATCCTCGATCTGGTCCATGCCCGCAGCGAGCAGCAGGAGACCTTTTTCCACCGGACGCCGCTTCAGGCGCAGCACGCGCAATACCGCCACCTCGTTGAAAGGGTCACAGCTGATTCCCCAGACGGCTTCGGTGGGACAGGCGATCAATTCACCCCGTTGCAGGCGGCTTGCCGCCTCCTCGGAGCCTGCGCCGCAGGAATTCACGGCTGCACAGTCGGTCTCCCGGGGAGGCTTCACCGCTGTGCCTGCAACTCCCGGTCCTGGGCCTGCACTCTTTCGGCGTCGGCCTTGCGGTCGGCGGCAACCCGGCCCGCAAGCGCAGTATCGGCCAGAGCGAGAATCTGCGCCGCCAGATAGGCGGCGTTCCTGGCGCCGGTCCTGCCGATGGCCACGGAAGCCACCGGCACCCCCGAGGGCATTTGCACTGTGGAAAGCAGGGAGTCCATCCCCCGCAGGGGTCCGGCGTCCATGGGTACGCCGATGACGGGCCTGGTGGTATGGGCGGCAATGGCGCCGGCAAGATGCGCGGCAAGGCCGGCGCCGGCGATAAAGACCTGACAGCCGCGCTCCACGGCGGCTTCCACGTATTCCCTGGTCGCTTCCGGCGTACGATGCGCCGAACTGATCTTGATCTCGTAGCGGATACCGAATTTCTTCAGCACATCGGCCCCGGCCCGCATGGCTTCAAGATCTGATTTGGACCCCATCAAAATCGCGACAAAAGGCGAACTCATCAACCCCAATCTCCTGCCAAAAACCGGGGAAACTAACCTAGTAGCAGGCTCTGTGCAAGCTCGATCCTTTTCCGGCAGCAATCATTTTGTCTGGAAATGAAAGACGCGCAAAGCCATCGGGGCCGCAGGGAGTCCCAGGTACTTCGAGCCGCCTTGCGAAATCGCGGCGCCTTGGCTTTTTGCTTCACCGCAGGAACAGCGTGTTGCCATCGCCGTAGGAGCCCGGCTCTTTGAGCGCACGAACCATTTTGATCGTCAGTCTTCCTCGTATCGCATTTTGTACCACGTGTTTCTGGCGTTTCGTGGCGGGATGTGCGCGGGCGGGTCTGGTGCCGCAGGGGCGGAATGATAAATTTCCCTAACTAATTGTTAATTAAGATATTTTTAGGATATCTAACCCCGAGGGGCAACAATTTGTGCAACAAATATTCAGGGAAAAGTTGGCAAGCATCGAATTCATCCCTTGGACTCACGCATACAGTATATCCAATGGCAAATCCGAAATCTCAGAAAGAATTGGTCAGCTACAGGATCGGGATCGCTCCACCGCGGATAGTACCGATGAAACCAGATCGCGAACTGTGGCGATCCTGTTCAACTCGGCTTCGTCGAGTTCTACTGCAAAGCACTCCTCAATTTCAAAGACAACCTCAAACAGCGCGAGCGAGTCAAGTTCGAGACCGGCGATGTCGGTGTCGAGATCGACGCCGTCACTGGTCGGAGCCTCCGCATACCGGGCTAGCAGTTGCAGAATTTTGGTGGTGATTTTCAGTTTATCGGACATGATTGCCTCCTCCGGCTGTTGATTACATTAATCCGCGCTCGGCCAGCGAGACGACCTGGGAACTGCCGACGATAAGGTGGTCGAGGACGCGGACGTCGATGGTTTCGAGGGCGACGCGCAATTTGCGCGTGATGGCGATGTCGGCCTGGCTTGGTTCGGCGATGCCCGACGGATGGTTGTGGGCGAGGATGACCGCAGCGGCGTTGTAGGCGATGCTGCGTTCGACCACTTCCCGCGGATACACCGCAGCGCAGTCGATGGTGCCCTGGAACATCTCGTCGAGCTTGAGGATGTGGTGCTGGTTGGTGAGAAAGATGCAACTGAAAATCTCGCTCTTGCAGTGGCGGAAGCGCGCGAGCAGGTATTCCCGCGTCGCCTCGGAACAGCTCAGCACATCGCGGTTTTCCACTTTGGCGTACAACTGGCGGTGGCCAAGCTCGCGCATGGCAGCCAGGGCCGCCGATTTCGCGGGACCGATGTGGGGCAGCCGGGCGACGTGTCTGGCATCGGCGGCAAAAAGCCCGGCCAGCCCGTCGAAACGCCGCAGCAAATCGCGCGCCAGACCGAGCGCGGATTGCCCACCCCCGCCGAGCAGCAGGGACACCAGTTCGGCGTCGCTGAGGTTTTTGGCGCCCAGCTCGAACAGCTTGTTACGCGGGTTTTCGAGCGATGCCCAGTTTGCGCTTGTCATGACGGCCCCTCCGGCAGATTGAACGGACGGGACACGCCCTAGCGTCCCGGAAATCACCCGAAAAAAGCCAGCCGAACTCCTTGTGGAATCAAGCGCGAAAGGCGGGGGAATTGCGGAAGGGGTGTGGGTAGTCTCAGGTTGTCGGCCCGATTTCGATTCCGGCCGCGAGAAACACCTGAATCAGCCTGCCGACTTCGGACCGGGCAAGTGTTCCGTCCACGTTTGACCGGATATCCGCCCACATGTCCCCAAACGTCAATATCTTCAGCGGATTGCCTCCCATGGCCTGCCGGAACGACTTCCTGTTCTCCCAAACCGACCTGTTCTTCCGGACCTTGGCGACAGCCAGCACATAGGTGAATTCCCCGGTTCCAGTCGCATCCCTTACCGCCTTGACGAAGGCCTCCGACCAATTTTGGCCTGCAGAGTTCCCGGAAGGATTTCCAGGCTTCCTTGCCTCCGAGATTCTTGTCGTTGTCTATCGCGGCGATAACGGTGGCCGGACTGAAACCGGCCGCCCAGCTCTTGAAGCTGACGGCATACACGCGTTCGGGGCCTTCGAGGTTCGGGTTGTAGCCGAGGACATCGATATCGCTGTGGTTCGAGTCCTGGCTTTTGACGTAGTCCGGATGGTCTTTGTCGGGAATGAATTTTACGTTGTGCTGAACGAAGTATCCCTGATCGATCAGGTACTCTTCAACGATCTGTTCCAGAATGTCATCTTTGGCTGCCATGCAATCCACTCCCTTGGAATACCGCAGCCCGGCTTCCGTCAACCGCCGCCAATTCCCTGATCGGCCTGACGGCAGCGTAGCAGAGGGATTTCAGCCGAGTCAATTCGGCCTGCGATCTCCAATCGTGTGCGACATTGTGGAGCCCGTGCGGGCGGCGGTGCCATCAGCCGAACCGTTTGCCGGAATCGGTAAATGTCCATTCATTACACTGGATTGCCTCGTCGGCGGCCTCGTCCGATGTCTGGCTTTCGTATTCGAGCTCGAGCTGGCGGTAGAGCCAGCGCGCCAGGCCGCGCATGGCTTCGGTGACGGCGTCTTCCGCGTCCGCTGTCATGTCTTGGCCGGTTGGGCTGTCGCGGTCCATCGTGATCGACATGGTGTACTCGTGGCAGTAGCGGCCCTGCCGGGAAATGCCTGCGGTCAGTTGGTAGAAATTTCGGCGCTGCAGGTCTTGCAACCGGTCGGCGATGGCATGGAGCGTGGCGTCCTCCGGCGCATGGCCGCGGATGGCGCGGGCGGCGTCCGGCTTGTATCCGTAGGTTCCGGAAAAGGACGCCCCGTCCCCTTGCGACCAAAATCCGCGGAAGAAAATGCAAGGGTCTTCGCGCGTCCCGCCGCCGTACAGTCGCACGGGACGGGTTTCGAGGTCGATGCCGAGCAGTCCGCAGATGGCCTGGAAATCCTCGAAGACGAAGTCGTACCATTCATCGAACAGGCCGTGTTCGCGGTACCAGCTCCGCGCTTTCTCCTTCGCGGCCTCCGAAAGCTCGCGCAGTTCATAAACGGTGGTTTCGACGATGCGGGGCATGGCGGTCAGCCTCCCGCCCGCGCCGATGAATCACCACAGCCCGGGGTATCCAGCTCCCGGCGGACCGCGTCCGCCAGTTCGCGGACCGTGGCGATTTTGCCGAGCGTGATTTCGTCGAGTTCGACGGCGAAGCGTTCCTCGATCTCGTACACGATCTCGAACATCGCCAGGGAGTCGATGTCCAGTTCATCGATCGGCGTGTCCAGGTCGATTTCGGGGTTTTCCCGGGCATACCTGGCGATCAGGCCCAAGACGCGGGTGTTGATTTCGGTGCGGGATGTCATGGGGATGTCCTCCTGTCAGGTTTTGGGGGATGGATCAGGCGGGCGCGGTCCGGGAAGCCGGCGCGGCGCCAGGTGGGGTCGCGGGGCGTTTGCTCCGTTGCGCCAGGGCCGCGTCAAAATGCTCTCCGCGCTCGACGATGCCGCCGGCAGCCTGGGCGGCTTCGGCATAGACCGACAGCGGCGCCGCGGCCCGAAAATACCGGTCGCGTTCCATGGGCAGTGCGAGGACGCCCCGCGTCCCGGCGATTTCCTTCAGCGAGGAGTAACCCAGTTCGGGAAAACCCATGCCGAGGTCGCACAATCCAAAAAGCGTGTCGCCGTCTTCGTTGAGTTCGGTCAGCAGCCAGGTTGCCCTGCCACAGGGGTCGAAGAACTTCACCGCCGGATAGTGGTCGGCATCGGGGTCTTGCGCGGTTTGGCGCAGTTTTTTGTGGATTTCCTGGGTGAGCAGTTTCATGGAGGGTTCCTCCTCTTGTTGATTGGGAATGTGGATGGGCCGCCCCGTTTGTTGCGGGACGGCCCGGAACGCACCCCATGGCGGCGGTCGCCGGGGCGCGCCCCGCGGCTGCGGGAAAATCGGTGGTTTCTTCGGCAGAAGTCGAGCAGATGCTGGCTGACGAACTTCCCTGGCGCGGAATCCGCGCTTGTAGTCCGCGCTGGGTTTAGGGACTGTCCCCGGGACCGGTTTCGGACGCGGAATCGGCATCGGTTTCAGGACCGAGCAGCGTGACCTTCACATCGCGCCCGCGCACGACGATGTCGGCGCCGCGGGGAATCAGCCAAAACAACTCCCGCGCCACGACTTCGGCGATGGTGCGCCTGCGGGCCTCGTCGTCGGAGACCAGCAATCGCGTGGCCAGATGCAGGGCGTTTTGTTCAAAATCCCGTTCCTGGGTCTCCCAGGAATCGGCCTCGCAGTCGTCCGACGGCGAAAAATAGGCGTTGCGCAACAGGTTCGCGAGGGTTTGCGGGTCAATGTCGCTTTCCGGGGTGACCAGCGGCCGCGCGTCCTCGATCCAGCACCAGTCGTCGCCGGCAAAGGCCAGGTCGGCAGACAGGGCGATTTCGCTTTTCTTCTCCCCGGGTGTTTCGACGGTGATCCGAAAACGAATCGAATCAGGCCGTTGTGGCATGGGACCACCACCCCGGTGACGTTCTGAAAAATCCTTGAGCGTGTCGGTCCGCCCCTCCGCCGTGATCTCCGCCTCGACATGGGTTACACGCGGCAGCGCGTCATACCAGGCAAAACCCGCAAGCCGCCGGTCCGCCTCGAAAAGCCGCTCGTGGAAGTTATTGCGCCGCGCCGCGCGCCAGAACGCCTGGGCTTCGGGCGGCTCGGGATCGCATTCGACAACCAGCGCTTCTTTCAGACTCAGCGCCTCCGGCTTGAGCGCCTCCCGGTAATCGTCCACGTTGGCGATGCCCGGCAGCCAGGGAACGAGTTCGGCGGGCGGTGGCGCGATATCGATTCCCGCCTCCCCGGCCTTGCGCCAGGTGTCGAACGAGGGCCGCGGGTCCGGATCGGCCGCCATGGCGCGAAAGGCCGCCACCCGCGCCGCTTCGCGCATTTCGGCCAAAAAGGGCGTCTCCACCGCCTCCTTGCGCGCCGGCAAAACGAGTTCAAGTTTTGGGCAGTTCTCCACATCGGCCGCCACATACCAGCTCGCCCCGTGCGCGGTGTCCGCCGCCGGCAGTCGCACGTTGAGGGTAAGACCGTAAAAATTGAGGTCGGGATCGCCAAAACCGATACGGGGGTTGTTTTTGAAAACGCCGAACACCAGTCCCCGCCAGCGTTCGGTGTGGACGGCGCCGTCCAGAAACGCGCGACGGGGCAGCAATTCGCCCCCGGCGGGGGTGTGGGGTTGGTGCTCGAACGACACCGGTAGCGGATAATGTCGGGCGGCGCCCTCCAGCGCCGTGCGGATGTTGTGGGCGTTTTCGTGCTGTTCCGCCAAAAACGAAACCACCGTGCCATGGAGAAACGGCGCATCTTCCGCGGGATGGACTTCGACCTCCGCCTCGCCCAAAAAATGCGCGGGTTTTAGTTCGACCCGAAAACCGGAATCGGCGCCGCTTTCATCCTCGGTTTGGCGGGGCCGGGAAAGCACCACGCAGCCCCGGCGGGCCAGACTCAGCATGCCCATGCCGGCGGCGTCCTCGCGCTTGACCAGTGCTTCGTCCCAGCCGTTCTGGCCAAAAGACAGCAGCACCGAAGGGTCGGACACGCCCTCTCCGTCGTCGGTGATGGCGATGCCATACCGATCAAAAGTTCCGGGGCCGTCGAGGGTGACGCGTACCTCCCTGGCGCTGGCGCGGCGGGCGTTTTGGAGGGTTTCGCCAAAAATGTCCGCCAGGGTGGCGGAAAAGGTCCGGGTGACGCGTTTGAGGGCCGAGCCGTCGATGCGGGCGCGGATTTTGGAGGTGCTGACCATGGTCTTGCTCCGTCGTTGATTCATTGGGTGAAGGACATGCGCCCCGTCCGTTGCCAGACGGGGCGCGCGCAAAAGTCTAGGAAAGGTCCTGGAGGAACGCCGGAATTTCGGCGCTTTCCGCAATAGCCACGCCGGCGCTGGCGGGCGGTCCGCCATTGGCGCCAGCGGGGGCACCCGGTTCGACGCCGTTGCCGTTCGTCGGTGACGATCCGGTTTCAGCATCGGTTTCCCTGCCGACCCGCGATCCGTTCGACGACGAAACTTCGCCGTTGGCGCTTGCCGAACCACTTCCTTTGCTTTGCGCATCGTGGTTCGGTTGGGCGCCGGATTGCGCTTCACTTTCCCCGCTTCCGTTCACCGACCCCGCGTCTTCCCCCGCCTCCCCGCGGAAGGCGGCATCCGTGTTGTCGCCAACCGCCAGGTTTCCCGCGATGGGTGCCACATCCGGTTCGGGCATGGGTGTCCCATCCGGTTCGGCCGGGTCGCTCGCCATGGGTGTCCCTTCCGATCCGCTTTCCGATTCGTCGATGGGTGTCCCATCCGATTCGCCGACTTCCCCATCAACGCCATCAAAGGGCCGGAATCCCGGCAGCGCCCAGACCAGCGCTGCGGCGTGGGTTTTGGCGTCCACGCCCACCGGCCGTGGACCCGCGGCAAAACCCTCCTCCATGGCCGCGGCCAGATCGGGCTTGTTGTATTTGGCGCGCGCCTGCGCCCAGGCCGGCCCAAAGACTTCCCGGGCGACGGCGAGCATGCGGTCCTTGCGCAGCCGCGACCAGTACACATCCGCACCCGGCCGCACTTGTTGGGCAAAATCGATTCCGAGCCGCGCCACTGTCGCCTCGAATTCCGGCCGCGCGCCGTGCTCAAAGGCGAGCTGACCTTTCAGAGTGCGCGCCACCGCGGCGGCGAACAGCTTTTCCTTGTCCGCCCGGGGCAGGTTTTTGAGCGCGTCAAAACGGGCCAGGCTGTCTTTTTCATCCATCCACGCCAATGGCAGGTCCGACCAGTCGGCAAGGACCGCCTCGCCCGGGCTCCATTGCGCGAACGTATCGTCTTTTGTGCGCAGGCGCGGCCGGTCGGGGGTTTCCCGGCAGGCGATGTCAAAAGCGTCATCCGACCCGGCGCCGTATTCCCCAAAAACGGACTGCGCGAACTGAAACACCGCAAGGTCGAAGGCGGCATCGAAATCCCCGGCCAGTTGTGTTTTGACCAGCGCCGTGCGGATGGCGCGCAGGTCGTCGGCCAGGCCAAGACCCACACCGGCCTCCTCCCGCGCCTTCGCCGCCGGATCGGCGGGTGTTGCCTGGGGCGGGGAAACCATTGGCGCCTCGATCCGGTCCGGGCCGCTGGCATCTTCCGCACCCGCGCTCGAACCGGTACCCGGGTCCGCATCGGATGCGGAGTTGGACCCTTGAACCGGCGCGCCCGAACCGTTGGCCGATTGGCCCGCCCCGCCCTTCGCGGCATCCGGTTTCGGCATATCTTCCGGCCTGACCAGTCCCTGGATCAACTCCAGCTTGCCGTCGCCGCCCACGGTGGCGATACAGCCCGCCACCGAAAAGTCCTCGCGCGCATAAGTGGCCCGCGCGGCGATGGTTTCGTTGATCTCCGTCAAACGCGGCTCGATGGCCTCGGCTTCGAATTCGAGTGCCTCGGTCCACTCTTCCTCGTCCAGATTGACGAGTTCGTCATGCCGGGCCAAAAGCCGTTCGCGTTCGGCGGTTTCCCCGTCGGTGGGTTGGCCGGGCGTGGGCCGCACGCGCCCAAACCGCGCCGTGTCGCCCCATTCCACTTCCAGCCACGCCTCGGCCCACTTCCAGCGCGTGGACAACTCGTCGGCAATCGCCTGAAGCTTGCGCTGCGCCAGTGCCTCCAGAAGCGCCGCATCCTCAAGCCAGACGCCGTTCTCGTCCTCGTCGGCGAACAGGTCGCGCAGCACGGCACCGCCCGCCGCCTCGTAAGCTTCGACCCCGACATAGCGCGCCAGCTTTGATGCGGCGGCCACGCGCTCTTCGGTCAGCAGGCGTTTTACCTGCCAGGCACTGGGGCCGTACGGCTGTTGGGAAAGCTGCTCCCACACCGCGAGCTGGCGTTCATGGTCGGTGGTGACCGCGAAAGCCATAAGGGCTTCAAGGCCAATCTCCCCGGCGCGGAAGGCCGCCAGCAGTTTTGGCGCGGCGTTGCCGAGCCGCAGGCGCTGCTCGACGGTGCGCTCGGAAACGCCAAACCGCATGGCGATGGCGGAGACCGGCAAGCCCGCATCGGCCAGCGCGGCGAAGGCCGTCACCTGGTCGGCCGGGTGCATGGCGATGCGGACCGTGTTCTCGGCCAGGGAAACCTCGCTGCCGTCATGACTGGAGACGACGAGGCAGGGGACCGGATGGCCGGTCGCAATCAGACCGTCTTCGGCCAGGTCATTAAGCGCCGAGAGCCTGCGGCCTCCGGCCACCACGGCGAATCGGTCCCCGGCGCCGCCATCCGATTCCACAGGCCGGACGACAAGGTTCTCCAAAAGGCCGTGGGCGGCGATGGACGCCTTGAGCTGGTCGTGGGCCAGGGAATCGGCCGGGGTCTTGCGCACGTTTTCCGGCGCGAGGGCGAGGGTTGACAGCGGAATCTCCCGGAAGGTGGATTCCGCGGGTGTTGCGTCTGCTTGCATAAGATTCTCCCAAAATCGAAAAGAAAGGAAAGAACGAACCGCCCGGCTCCCGCCGGACAGACCGTCTCCGGCCCGCCCCGAAGCCGCCCCCGACTCCGGGCGGCGCGCCGGGATCAGGTTGGAGGCCGACAGCGGCCCGGCGGCGCGCTTCGGAGTGGATTAACCAAAAACGGGGTTTTGCCGGACCGGCGAAATCCAGCTGTCCCATTCACGGTAGGGCGGCGCCGGTGAAACGCCGGGGTTGTCCGCCCCGGACCGGAATCCCGTGTGATATAAAAGGCGGGGAGCCCGGCGGGAATCCGGATCGGGAGGAGTGCGGAATGGGTTGCAGGATCGGCATGGCGACGGATGTTCCGGCGCGCGTGCGGCAACTGAAGGCCGAAGGGAGGGTGCCCGAGTGGGCGGCCCACCTGGTTCTGGAATCCGGCCTGACCTACGAGCAGGCCAACGCCCGGGGAAAATCCCTGCGAACCGATTGCGGCCACGAGTGCCAGGGCGCCGCCGGCGGCGGATTCAAGCGCGGCCCCGACTGGAGCGTGTACCGGATCGACTGGTAGGTTCCGGCAACATCCGCAGCCGCCGGTTGGCGCAAGGCAGCCTGGTCGTGGACATGGCCATGGCTCGCCCCCCCGGGGTCTTCGGCCTCAACTGGGCCGCTGGTCCAGTTTCCGGCCCGTTGGAATCAACGCCAGGGGTTGATCACTTCCGCGCCCATGCCCTGGAAAGGGGCCGTGTCGCGGGTGGCGATGCTGAATCCGGAATGGATCGCGATAGCGGCGATCGCCGCGTCGGCGAACCCGATTTCGCGGCCGTTGCGCCGGGCCGCTGCCGCCCGGTCCGCGAATACCCGCGCCGCCGAGTCGTCGAGTTGCTTGATCCGCCCCTTGAACATGCGTCCCACGGTCTCTTCAATGCCATTTTCGAGCCTGCGGCGCCGCGAGCCAGGCGGCATCAGCGCGGCGCCGAACCGCAGTTCCATGACGACGATCACCGGCAGCCAGAGGGACGCCAGATCCTGTTGGTTCAACCATTCCATGACACCCGGATTCGGCGCCGGTTTCATGGTTTCGGAGACCAGGTTCGTGTCAAGGAGGATCATTCGAACTCGGCCGGGTCGATGGGTGAGCGGTCGCGCTCAAAGGAAACGTCCCCGAGGTCGGCGTCTTTCCAGATGGACCGCAGCAGGTCGCCGGGCCGCGCCCGGTCGGCGGGGAACAGCCCCCGTTGCAGGAGGTTCCGCGCCAGCGCCTCGGCGCTCTTGCCCTGGACCTGGGCCTGCGACTTCAGCGCCCGGTGGACCTCGTCGGGGATCTGGCGGATGGTGATTTGCGCCATGGGTGGCCTCCGTGGTGGAATTTTGGAACCGCAGGATTGAATGATGGCATTAATCCAAAATGCTATCAAGTGTGTGCGGGGGGTTGCAAAATCGCGGATGGCGGCAGGTTTTCGCCAAAGGATGCCTATGCCCCGATATCGATGCGTTCGCCCCAGGGTTGCTTGTAATCGTCCTCCGGAGGGTCCGACCAGTTCACCCAGAGCACTTCGAAATCCGGCTCGGTTCGGGGATAGCGCGTACATTCCATGTCGGTGAAGTACAGGCAAACGGCGGGCGTGATGCCCTGCTTTTCGAGCCAGGCGAATCCCGGCCGGAAGTTCGTGCCGCCGCGGCCGTGGATTTCGATTTCCCCGGGCAGGTCGAAGGCGGTGTGCTCGGCGGTGTGGCGCACCCGGGTGTCGACCTGAACCACAACCACCCGTTCGGGCTGGATTTCGCTGGCGATGCCGCGCAGTTCGGTCCAGAAATCGGCGAGGGTTTCGGTGGGCAGCGAGCCGGAGGTGTCGATGATGACGGCGAGGGTGTCCATGCCTTCGGTCCGCAGCGAGGGCAGGTAGAGGCCGCTGTCGATGAAACGGTGGTTGGGGGCGCTCCACGAATAGTCGTTTTTGGCGGAATCGGCCAAAAAACGGCGCAGCAGGGCGCGCCAGTCGAGCCGGGCGGTGTGGGCGCCGCGAACGGTTTCGGCGATGGCGCCGGGCAGCTTGCCTTCGGCTTTGGCGAGATTGGCCGCCTGGTGCATGGCCTCGTCCCAGGCCTGTTCCTCCGCCGTCAGGTCGGCGGGGGAGGGATCGGTACTTGCGTCTTCCGCTTTACCCGGCGCATCCATGATTTCGCCGGTGCCCGCCGGGTCGCGGCTTTTCAGCGCACTGGAAGGCGCGGGGCTTCCCGTCGCATTACCGCCGCCCTGCGGGTCGGGGTCATCCTTCGGCGGTTGGTCCGCGCTAGCGTCCGACCCCGCGTTTTCTGTGCCGGATTCATTCGTCGCGGAATCATCGCCACGATTCGACTGATCGCCACTGGAAGAGTCGGCGCCATTGGATTGGTCACAGGAATCCTCACTCTGGTCGTTTCCGGGCGCCTCCCCGTTTGCGGGATTGACATCGTCCTTCGCATCCTGGCTGTTTCCGGGAGCGTCTTCTTCCGCTGGATTGCCGTTGTCCGCGTCATCTTCCTGGCCGTCGGTCGCGGATTGGGCGGAATCCCCGGCGTTGGGGGAGGAAGCGTTTTCCGTCGCGTTTTTTCCAGCTTCCTCCGGCCCCGGCAGCCGGTCGTAGGCGGCCTCCACGCTCATTTCCTCCCAGGCTTCCACATCTGGCGGAAGCGCAAAACCGGACTCCCGCAGCAGGGCGTGGGTCACGAGCTGCGAAGCCCGCTGCCAGCGTTCGGGGTCCCGCTCCCCCCCGCCGGGTGTGGTGTTTCAGCGCGCAGGCCAGCACAACCCGCGCGATGGCGGTTTCGATGCCGGCAGCCACGGTGTCGGCCACCCAGCGCGGGTTGAAACGGATGTCTTGGCCGTCCCCCGCCAGGGTTTTGCGCGTGGCGTCCGGCTTGAGCGGCATCCGCAGCGCAAGACTGCCGAAAAAGGGCTGCTTGCGCAGCAGCCCGGTCACACACCGGCTCACGCGCCCGGCGGATTCGGTTTGGGTCCGCCCGTCCATCACGCGGCCTCCCGGTGCGTGTCTGCGTCCGCCGTGTCCCCCGTCCCAAAATACCCGGCAAACCGCTCAAGCAAATCGTCCGCGTCCCGCTTCACCCGCTCCCGGATTTTGGGATCGAACGCGCGGGAGGGCCGCAGGGCGTCCGGCTCGACGGCAGCGATCTTCTCCTTCACCTCCTCGCACAGCCGCGCCAGATTCTCGTCCCCGAAAAGATTCAGCCTTGGTGCCACATCGACGACGGCCCGGACGTTTTCGATCAACGAGTTGCGAAACACCAGCGGTTTGCCGTCCTCGTCCTCGCGCAAGCGTTCGGACACATGGCCCACCGCCTCGCCGAGGCGCCGGTACAGGTCGGCGAGCGCGTCGCCCAGCCTGGCCCCGATCTGTTGCTTGATATCGCGCTTGACGCGCTCGGTGTCCTGGGTGGCGAGTTTGGCGATGAAGTGGTCCGCGTCGGGGGCGGACTGGATGCGGTAACGTAGCGAAAACCGGTCCCGCAGGGTGTCCGGCGGGGGATAGTCCGCCTCGCGGAACAGCCCCCCGAGTTCGAGCCGCGCCCGGGCGATGTTGGCCTCGTAATCTTCCAGAAAGCGGGTGCGGTCGCGCACCATCCGCTCGCGCAGGGCGTCCATCAGTTCGGTGTAGTGCGCGTGGTTCGCAACGGTGAGCAGGCGGTTGCCCTGATCGTCCCAGGGCAGGGTCTGCTTAAAATGCGTTTTGCGGGCCTCGCTGATCGTGGCGGTGAGCGCCGAAAAAGCGTCTTTTGGCAGCAGGCGCTTGTGGTAGCGCCCGGCGCTGGCGCCGGCATCGTGCTCGGCGGCGACGCGGTCGCTGACATCGCGGTCGTGCATCCGGCCGGACCAGGCGTGGATGTGCAGGCTGACCAGCATGGCGTCGGTTTCGAGATTCATGTTGCCTCCCATGAGTGGTTGCCGCCCCAGTGGGCGGAAGCGTGGTTGAATGAAACGAAAAGAAGCGGCGGCGGGCCGGCGCTCCGCCGCCGCGGGTCCCGCGCGCGAGGGCATTGGGCCGATTCGCGCCGCCAGCGGGGTGATTCGATTGCCGGGTGAAAGAATGGGTTGAACGGGCAAAGTTGGCGGTGGCGCCTCCCGCTCTTCATTCCTTGTTGCCGTCGCGCGCTACTGCGTCCGCGCCGCCGCCCAGCGGATGAACGCCGGGGTGTGCTGCAATTCCGGCTCGCGGCGGATGCAGGATCCGACCAGGAACTCGCCCACTTCCTGCCGCAGCCGTCCGGCATAGGCGGTGACGGCGTCGAAATTGACGTCGGTGGCGAGGCGGTAGAGCGATCCGCACAGGGCGATCAGGGCGCTGGCGTTTTCGGGCACCAGCGCCGCATCGGGGTCGTCGAGCACCGCCCGGGGATGGGGCAACTCGCGCCAGACTTGCAAAAACCCGCAAAGTTCCACCGCCGCGGCCTCGCCCACCGCGCCACGCAGCAGCGCCCGTTCGACGGCGGGATCGAGGCCCCGGCGGCGGTGGACGATGTGGCTGGCAAACTCCCAAGTGCGGGGACAGGCGAAGGCGCGCTCTTTCGATGCGGGATCGAAATTGTGCAAAAGCTCCGGCCGGAGCTGGATAAAAAACAACACCTCCGGGGCGATGCCGGCGCCGGCGCCCCAGGCGCACCAGTCCTCGGCGTCCACCTTGATTTCCAGATGCACAAAGCGCGAGGCCAACGGGGTGGGCATGCGGTGAACCACGCCACGGTCCCCTTCGCGGTTGCCGCAGGCGATCAGCGAGGCGCCTTCGGGCAACTCGTACTCCCCCACCTTGCGGTCGAGCACCAACTGGTACAGCGCCGCCTGCACCATGGGCGTGGCCGAGGGCAGCTCCTCGAGGTTGATGAGCCACTGGCCGGTATCATCATCAGGCGGCAGAAAGCCCGGGGGCGCCCAGCGGGTGCGGCCGTGTTCGTCGCGCCAGGGGATGCCGCGCAGGTCCACCGGGTCGAGCAGCAGGGCGCGGACGTCGACGTACTGGCGTCCAGTGTCCGCGGCCACCTGTTGGGCGATCTGGGATTTGGCGGCGCCGGGCGGTCCCCAGACGATGCAGGACTGGCGCGCCTCGACCAGCAGGGCCAGGGTGGCGGCGAGTTCACTCGGGCGCAGGGTGTAGTCTGCGGATACGGATTCGGATGCGGTCATGTTCGGGCTCCGGCACGGAAAGGGAAAGAAAAACAGGCAAACGGCGCAGGCGCGGAAAAACTCCCCCGCGCCTGCGCGCTTCACCTTCCGGGAGCCCCGCCCCGCCTCTCTCCGGCGCCGGGCGGAATGCCGGACCGGAATCGGTCGCGCGGCGTTGTGGAAGGAGATGGGTTTCGGTATGAGGCGCGGGCGCGGGGCCGCGGTGTCAGATCAGTTCGCGCTCGGCCAGGGAGGTGACGCTTTGCCCCGCGACCACGAAATGGTCGAGCAGGCGGACATCGACCAGCGCCAGGGCCTCGCGGAGCTTTTTGGTGGTGTCGATGTCCGCCCGGCTCGGCTCGGCGCAGCCGGAGGGGTGGTTGTGGAAGGCGAGTGCGGCGGCGGCGTTTGTCGCGAGCGCGCGTTCGACCACCACGCGCACATGCACCGCGGCCGCGTTGACCGTGCCCTCGAAATGCTCGGCGATCTCGATCAGGCGGTTCTGGCTGTCGAGGTAGATCATGCCGAACACCTCGTTGCGGCGACCGGCGCAGCGCAGCCGCAGGAAGCGGCGGGCCTTTTCGCTGGATCCGAGCGGCTGTCCGGGCCGGAAGCGCCGGGACACGACGGCCAGGGCGAGATCGACCACCGAGGATTGCTCGCCCGGAGACAGGGCGTCGGGGTGAAGCGAGGCAAAGCGGTCCTCCCCGTCTGGCGGGGAAGCGGCCTTGGAAACGGAAACGGCTTTCAACATGGGAGGGGCTCCTGGACGATAGCGGTTGGCGGCGGAAACGCCGGAGCGGCCCCGGCGCCGAACCGGGGTCGAAACCCGCGCTGGCCCGCCGGGACCCGCCCCTTCCCGGCTCCCTCCGCCTCTCGTTGCCGCCGCCGCGCCGGACATGGCCAACAACACTCAAAGAAATGCTTGCCGCGTCAGGAAATGTTGAGGTGCAGTGCTTTGTGAAAGATGCCCCGTGCTTAAGAGAGCTCTGCGATGGGAATGAGCGCGAGCGCGAATCGGGCGGTCCGGAAGAAGATTTTCCGCAGCCCGTTAGCCCGAATATTGCACGAACACACCGATTTCGTTCACTATTGGCCCCTGGTGTGGCGTGACGGTTCCGGCGGCGGTGAAACTGGTTCGACCGTGGTGCATATCGTAACCTGAACCGCAATTTCTGGGCCATTTATGAAGCGGGAAGGGGCCGCCGCCGAATTCGGGACAAGCGCGCCCCCGGGCAAAGCCCGTCCGGGGTGGAAGTGCGCAGAGATGTGGTCTTATCCAGGCTTGAGCCGGACGGCGGCGCTGTGGAACAGCGCCTGATGTGGATACGAACTGGACAGCAGCAGCCGAACTCTCCGGGTGTTGCGCAGCACCACGGCGACGATCTTCAGCAACTTCAGGCGGATCGTGCCGACATAGGCATTGGCGAGTTCGCTCCCGGACAAGGCGATCCGGCGGACCGCTTCAAGCAGTGTGCAGGCCAGGGCGGAGAGCAGCAGCCGGTACTGGTTCGGCCGCCAGTCGTGACAACTTGTGCGGTCGGCGAACAGGTCGAGTTGCTGTTCCTTGATCCGGTTTTCCATGTCGCCCCGGACGCAGTACATCCGGTCGTACAGCCATTGCGGCGCGCCCTTGAGGATGGTGACGATGAAACGCGGGTTGGCCTCCCGCGCCGAATGCTCGGCCTTACAACCACCCGCCGGGGCGCTCGCCAGTATCCGGCGGCGTACCGGAAACCCTCGAACAGGCGCAGCTTGCTGTCGCTCCCGGATGATGTCCTGGAAATGGTGCAATCTGCGGTCAATAGCGCCAAGGCTGGGAAGTTCGAGGATATAGAGTCCGGATTGGGAAGGAGCATTGCGAGGCATATCTTGAATACGCTAAAAAAGTTGAGAGGGAACTGCGGCGGGCGGTTCGGTCTCAAGCGACTACGTAGCGCAATATTATGAAACAATGGGATATTTGCTCCGATCATCTAACCCTATTTGTCGGGTGCGATGCCCATAAAAGGAGAAATCATGAGAAAGTTAATCGTGCTACTTGTGCTCAGCGTCGCCATTTTGCTTACGGCAAGCAAGAATCATTCCGACAATTATAGAAGGAGGATACATCTTTTTCCGTGCGGGACATCCCGATTTTTCCAAGTCGGTAAACGAACTTCGGGAAGAATGCGCAGACACCGCCGGAATCGTCCGTTTGGACGGGCCGTCCCTTGAATCTCCAGCGAAAGCGCACACCACTGCATGTCGTTCAACTCCGGCGCTTCGTCCGAGGTCTTTCCCTTCATGTCGCCCACGTTCCCAGCAGACGCCACCTCCAGCCCGCTTCGAACTTCGCCCATCGGTCGAAACGGCATCAGTGTCGGTGTCGGCATAGGCGACGGCGTTGGTTTTTGCACCGGTCGCGCCTCCGGATTCTGTCGTCCGCGCCTGTTGTCCTAGTGTGAGCGCAACGGGGTGGACTATGTCGTTGGCATCGCCCGCAATGCGGCGCTGGCCGGAAAGGCGCGGCCGATCATGGAGTTGGCGGAGTTGGGCCACGAGGCGGGCGGCGGCAAGCTGCGCCTGTTCGAGGTTTCCAATACGCTGCCGGATCCTGGCGAGCACCCCGGCGGGTGGTTGTCAAGGCCGAGCATTCGGCGCGGGAGGCCAACCCGCGTTTCATCGTCCTCAAGGGCGCGCCGCAATGGCTGTACGACCGGATGTACTGCGTCCGGGGCGACATGGGAAACCGGATCAAGGAACAGCAACTCGACCTGTTCGCCAAGCGCACGAGTTGTCACGACTGGTGGCCGAACCAATACCGGCTGCTGCTCTCCGCTCTGGCCTGCACACTGCTTGAAGCGGTCCGCCGGATCGCCTCATCCGGGAGCGAACTCGCCAATGCCCATGTCGGCACGATCCGCCTGAAGTTGCTGAAGATCGTCGCCGTGGTGCTGCGCAACACCCGGAGAGTCCGGCTGTTGCTGTCCATTTCGCATCCACATCAGTCGCTGTTCCACAGCGCCGCCGTCCGCCTCAAGCCTGGATAAGACCATATCCCTGCGCACTTCCACCTCGGACGGATCTGGCTGAACCCGCACAACCCGCACATGGTGAGCGTGTTGACATGAAATTTTCTATTCGTATGGACTGTCGCTCGTGATAATTCCAGCTATCGCGAGTAGCAGTGAAATTTTTTGAAAAAGAGGAGTAGCCGTGAAGAAAGTAATTCTTGGGGCAGTCGCCACCACCACCGCAGTGTTCTCATGTTTTACGTACTCCTCCGACCGTGATGCTCTGGGGTTGCTTTACGAAGCCCTTTCGGGCGATCATTGGAACAATTCCAGCGGGTGGCTTAGCGAAGCCCCGCTGGGCGAATGGCATCGTCACTCGTGACGGACGTGTCATTAAGATCGGGTTGCCCGACAACAATCTAACCGGGCAACTACCATTGGAAATTGTGGACTTGGACAAACTTGAAGTGCTGGACCTTCGATGGAACAATATATGGGGCAGTATTCCCGAGTCGTTCGGAGGAATGGCGAGGCTGGAGAGCCTCTTGTTGTCCGGAAACGAACTTTCGGGCGAAATACCTTGGTCGGTTGGGTCAATACAGACGCTGAAACGTCTGGATCTTTCAAACAATCAGTTGATGGGAACAATTCCGGTTACTTTGGGGGAGTTGCAATCGCTTGAAGCGCTGGGTCTGCAACACAACCAACTAACGGGAGCAGTCCCACAGGCGTTGAGTCAAATTGGCACATTACGACGAGTCATTTTAAATCACAATAGCTTGACAGGTACAATTCCTGCCGGATTTGGACAGATAACTTCGAACATTCATTTTCAGATCGATCACAACCATCCAGGATTCCATAGTTTCTCCAGTTTGGATAGGCTTTCGATAGATGAAAGAAACCTGCCTACAGCTGAACAAGTAACTGGGCTAGATTTGCTGAATGAAACGACGATTGTTATTGAAGACATCGAAGGTGCCAATTTCATTCTCGAAGTTATGTCTGCTATGTTTGTAGATGATGGTTACTTACATATTGAGGCAGCGAATCTCCCGCAAGATGTATCAACAGAGCAACTTGAGGAAGTGATAAATACAATTAATAATAGTTTGCGTGAATCAGGAGATCGGATACATTCGACCGGTGATTTAGAGCGGGTTTTTGAACTTTATGAAGGTCCAAGACTCAACCTTCCGGATGCCGGGACCGATTCGAATTTTACTTTTGGGGCAGGGCCGAGCGGAGCCAGTTCGGATACGGTGCCGGGGAAAAGCTTTGGAATGAACCAAGGAGGAGGATCTGCTAGCTTGAGGCAGAATATAGAGTCTACAGTGACTGCTGAAGTAGATTGTCCAAATACGAAAGCCAATAATGCCCATGTGTCGAGAACAGATTCAACAGAAGTCGTTGGCAAGGGGCAAGTATATTGCAACTACGTCTTTGGACCGACGCAAACCCTTACCTTCCAAGGAATTTCCTATCTGCAAAAGTGGACTGATCGATGGTGGTATGCTTACTGGAGACAGGTTGGCACCTACGGGGATGGAACAGAAACTGGCGTTTCGGTATCTCCCGGATACTCCATGTCTATTGATCAAAATGATCTTGTAGCGGCCACTCCTTGTGTGGATGGCATCTACCGCACCCGACTGGCACTGTATATTGAAGGTTCTATGGTTGGAAAGTTTTTGCCCCATCCAGGCCTTTACGCTTCCACATTCACGGATCTTTCTTGCTGACTCCAGTCCACAATGTTCAAGCCGTCATGCGCCATTTTGAGCGCATGGCACCATTTCGATCACATAGCGTTATCTCTCTTGTTCCCAAAGGATTCCAGAGATACGTGAGAATCTTTCATCCCGCGTCGCGCAATGATTCAAACCATTGTACAACACTTCGTTGGGCCGACATGGCACACTATACTGGGGCGAAGCCCCATGCGTTGATGCAATGGAACAACATCTCTGCCCCTAGAATGAATGGAAGTTCAATTTCGCCTCCTAATGAGGGCACGATACCTCCGGCTGTTAGCCAACCTTTGCGCGACCTTCTATTTCGCCATTCCCAGAGCAACAATTGCTGGCTAGGTGTCTGGCCAGGGTTTGGGGGCAATTACCGGAAATACGTTCCTGACACGGCTATCATTGACACCAAATATCGAGAGTGGAAAATTTTTCGCGCATCATTGTCGGACATCGATTTAGCATTTTTTGAAGGTTGGGATCAGACAGCAAATCTTGTTTGGTGCGAGTATTTTGGTTGGTGGATAACGACGGATATCGATTTGAATACCACTTATATGGGATGTGATGAGCAATTGTTCCAAGCAGTATTGGGTTCTCAGGTTCTGGAAGCTTGGTCGGTAGCACCAGACGACGACATCAGTAAATTTTCTGACACGATAAACCCCATTGATGACCGAGATATCGATTCTACTCGACAGGTTCCTGAGCATATTAAGAAAAAACATCAACTCTTATCTCGTAAAGATTGGCAATTGAATTGGCCACTCACAACTTCATCTAAACATTCTTCGGAAGAAGTTGTAAACTACTACTCCGCTTTGCGAAAACCGATCAAACAAAAGTGGTTGCTGGATGTCGTGAAGAACATAACAGATATGAAGAAAGCTAGCGGCAGCAGATATCCGAAATTGGTTGGCTGGATAATTTTAGTCGCTATTGGCATGGGAGTATCGCTGTATTTCATTTCAATATGGGCCTAGCAGGCTGCTGAAAAACCCGTCTTTAGCGCCCATTCTGTTAAGATTGAGTCCAATTTTCTGTTGTTTTCTGGAGACTGGCATGCGAGGCGCGGACACGCAAACCAAGCAATTGTTCAGCTATGTGAATCTGGAAGACCGGATACCAGCACAGCATCCGTTACGCGCCATCCGGACGTTGTCTGACGACACGCTGAAGGCGCTTTCGGAAGATTTCGACAGGCTGTATTCCCGGGAAGGCCTCCCCGGCATCGCGCCGGAGAAGTTGGCGGAGAACGCGGATTACCAGGCAAGCCAGGTGGTGCGCAAGCGCGTGGAGGAAATCTTCGGCTGGATGAAGACGATTGGGGTCATGGCGGAGACGCGGCACCGGGGGTTGGCGAAGGTTGACTGGCAATTCACGCTGGTGCTGGCGGCCTACAATCTGGCCCGGATGCCGAAACTGCTGGCGGATTCGACGTGATGGGGATGAGAGATGGGGGCAGTTTATGGCATTTTGGTGCCGGCAAATTACGCGATGGCTACTGCCGGGAGTGAATTTGAGGTTATCAATCCTGAGCGGATACTGTCCAGAGTTTGAATTTTCTCGAAAAAGCGGGAAGTTAAGCTACGAAACATGGTCTTTCCGCAGCCTGCTAGAATTTAACTGGACAGTAATGGAATCAATTATTAAGACATCATATGCATGGGAACAAATCTGAATAGCAAAAA
The DNA here is from genome assembly GCA_022825945.1 of Pseudomonadales bacterium. Classification (GTDB taxonomy): domain Bacteria; phylum Pseudomonadota; class Gammaproteobacteria; order Pseudomonadales; family Pseudohongiellaceae; genus UBA9145. The sequence goes on along the minus strand of JAJDVS010000089.1, from coordinate 5,782 downwards.
ACACAATATTCCCATGAAAGTCAATCACTTGATTCGCCAATCCACTGTAAATCAGGGGGAACTTCCGGCAGCGAAACCACATGTGGATCATAATCTCCTCTCACTTCAACTCGTGTCGATAGTTCACGTCAAATACTCCGCCCAGTCATCCATCAATCCCCGCCGCCGCTCGAAAAGGTCGGATCTGAAATACGCTCCTTCGACACCGCCCACCGTGTGCGCGAGCGCGGCCTCGGCAAGCTCCCGCGGCTTGCCGGTATCCGCGCACCAGTCCCGGAACGTCGAGCGGAAGCCATGCACAGTGGCCTGGCCGGCAACGCCGGTGGAGCGCAACAGCTTGCTCAATGTGGCGTCCGAGATTGGACAGTCGCGGCGGACGGGCGAAGGGAAAACAAGATCGCCGCCTTTGTGGAGCTTTTTTGCGCGCTTGATAATTTCCACCGTCGGCCCGGTTAGCGGCACGCGATGTTCGGCGCCAGCCTTCATCCGCTCGCCCGGGATTTTCCAGACGCGCTTGCCGGTGTCGATTTCGGACCAGACCGCGCCGCGAACCTCTCCCGACCTGGCGGCGGTAAAGATCAGGAATCGCAGCGCAAGCCGGACAGTCGAGGATGCTCCCGAAGCTTCCACCGCCTGCAGCACTTCCGAAACCTCCCCATACGGAAGCGCCTTGTAATGCGCCTTGACGGAGGCCATGCGGGGCAGGGCGCCGTTGATGGAGTCGCCCGCCACATTGGTATCCACAAAACCATGGGCCAGGCACCAGTCCAGCGTGGTGCGGATATAGCGGCGCACCCGCCGGGCGGTTTCCTGCTTCCTGCCCCAGATCGGCGTCAGGACAGCCAGAACGTCCTCGCGGTCAATCTGGTTCACGGGCAGGTCCCCGAGCCGTTTCATCGCGTGGCGCTCCAATTGCTGCAGCCAGTTGGCGGCTACCTTCGCGTTGCGCCAGCGGGGGCGCAGGGATTCCCAGGTGTTTTGGGCCGCTTCGCGGAACCGGGGCGCATTCGCCCGCCGCTTCTCGGCCAGCGGGTCCCCGCCACGGCGGGCCACGCGCCGGTTTTCCAGCGTCGCCTCGCGGGCCTCGGCGAGCGTCACATAACTCACGCCGCCCAGACCGATGCTGCGGCGTCTGCCATGTACGGTGAGCCGCTGAACCCACTGCTTCGAGCCGCCCGGCGCTACCCGCAGGAACAGGGTGTTGCCGTCGCCGTAAAACCCGGGTTCGGTGATCGCACGGACCAGTTTTGGGTCAATTTGCCTTGTAACACGTTTTTTGTGTCCTTTTTTGTGCAACGTATGAGAACGAAATCTAGCGTATTCTCGCGCAGGAGTCAACAGGGAAAATCCCTATAAGAGATTGTTCTGTATGGTATTTATGGCGTATTGTGACAGGGTATGAGCAGGCGGGTCTGGTGCCCAGGGGCGGAATCGAACCACCGACACGAGGATTTTCAGTCCTCTGCTCTACCGACTGAGCTACCTGGGCATTAGGTATTCTCTGAAAAACTCCCTCCCTGGAATTTTTCATTATCGCAAAACAAAAGCGTGGTTTTGTTTTGCTCACGAATTCAATGGCTTGCTCCAGTTACGGAGCGTAGCTCCGTACCGTTGCGGCCGCGCTTCGAAAACGCTTGCCTTCACCCATCGAATTCGGCGACACATCCTTGTGCCGCAGGGAAGCTCTGACTTGATTAGAGCTTCCTTAGACTTCTTGCATGCCATCTCCCTGGCGCGAAAGTTATGGCCTCCGCCAACCCCCGGTCCCGACTTCTTGAATTACCTGGGCAAGGCGCTTGTGGAGGGGCGGTATTTAACCTTTTGGCTTGCGCGCAGTCAACTCCCTGGCCGGCATCATTGGCTACTGCACTTTCCTTGTCATGCAGATGAACATGGCGCGCCATCCCATGCTCCCAGGCGCCGACCGCCGCGGCGCCAACAAGCCCGGCGCCCTTGAGCAGTTCGCGCCGGCCGGGATTGGCCGGCTGCGCCTGCATTGCATCATCGGGATCGGGTTTTTGCCTGTGCTCTTGCGCCAAAATGCTGTCCAGGCTGAAAAGGTAATGCCGCCAGCCCAGGAGCCTGCGCCCCGGCAGCCCTGCGCGATGGCCCCAGACTGCGTCTCAGCGTCCTTCATTCCGCGCGAAGCGAAGCGTAGTCGCAGAATCTTGTGCAGTGGCCCCGTCGGGGAGATCCTGCGACTGCGCTTCGCTCCGCGCAGGATGACAGGTGGGGGCGGGGGCTCCGCGCAGGATGACAGGTGGGGCTCCACGCAGGATGAGAGTATGGGGCTCTGCGGAATGGCGGGAATGGCCCCTGTTGCATGCTGGCGCGGTTATGGCATAAGTTTGGCCCTGACAGGAACGCATCCGGGAGGGGGATATCATGCTCGAGGGAATTCCAGGCTGGATCCGCATTGGCGTCATTGCGGCGGCGGCATACGTTTTGCTCGTGGTCGCATTCGAGTCCCTGATCGGCTACTTTCAGCCATTCGGCGGCGACAGCATTGTCATCGTCACCACCGGCGACGATGGCGCCCGCAGCGAACGGGTGCTTTCCCGGCGCGATATCGACGGCAATCTCTACGTCGCCGCGAACCACTGGCCGCGGCAGTGGTACCGCCAGGCGATGGAATATCCGCAAGTGGAAGTGGCAACCGATGGCGAACCCGCGCCCTATCTCGCCGTGCCGCTGAGCGGCGCCGAGCTTGCGCGGGTGGCGGAAGCCTACGATGTCGGCTTGCTCGTCCGCTTTCTCACCGGCTTTCCGCCCCGCCGCTTCCTGCGGCTGGACCCGCGCTGAGCGGGGCCGGGGATGAGAGCGGATTTGCAGCCGTGAATTCCTGTGGCGCGGGCTTCTATGCCGCCTTCTGGGCGCAATAACGCCTGAGTTCAAAATAGCCGCCGCTCCAGGCTTCATGAAGCGGTTGAATCTGGCCGTACAGGCGACGCAACTCGGGTGTGCGTATTCCCCCGATCATCAAGCCGGCCATCAGTTTGCAGGCGTTTTCCACGATTTGCACATTGGCCGCATCTTTTCCATGAAAATCCTCGAATTCCCGAACTTCAAGACCCGCTTCGGCGAGTATTTCCCGGTAGGAGGCCGGACATTCCAGGCTGGGCAGGGCGTAAGGCTCACAGATTGGCTCGATGTACCTTTCGTATTGCACGTCGGTCAAGCCGTCGCGCGCCATCCAGTCCGTCGCCACGATTTTTCCCTTTGGCTTCAGAATGCGGTGGACTTCACGCAGGAAATTGCGCCGGTCGGCATAGTGGCAGGCGCTTTCGATATTGAGGACCACATCGACGGAGTGATCGGGGAAAGGCAGATGCTGGGGGACGATATTCACCCCGGTGACCCGACAGCCTCGTGACCGGGCGAGATGGATAACCGCTCCGCCCACACCGCAGCCGGCATCCACAACATGATGCTGCCGCTCGATTTCAGCGGGAGCCACGGTGGTTTCCACCATCCGCACCATGGCGCGCGCATGGATTTCCGAATCCCTGAACCATTCGTTTGGCTTTGGGCATTCGCCGGGTTCGAACAGTCCGAAATGGATATGGTCGCGGTTCCACCCAGTGAGATACAACCCGGTGGTTTCCGTGTCGTAGTAACCCACAACCTTGCTGCCATGCATGGCATGGGATTCCTTGTCTTTATTGCGTTGGCCCATTCTACCGTCCCAGTTTTCTTCCGGTTTCCCCGACCGGGGATTTTCGCCTATTCGCGCCAGTGTTACCATAGCCTGGTAAATGGCAAACCGCCGGGACGATGCAATGCCACAAGATAGCGCGGCGACTGGAGCGCCAAGCCTGCCAGAGGCCATAACACCCAGACTCATCGAGCCCTCGCTGCTCAACGCCCTGCCCCATTACCTGCCCCTGGGGATATTTCCGCTGATCTTCGCCGCAATCCTGTACGGCGGCTGGTGGCTGTTGCCGCCGTTTCTGTTCTTCGCCACCGTCGGCGGCAGGGTAGACAAGCTGATCGGACTGGACGGGCGCAACATGGACCCGACCAGGACCCCGGAGCGGCAGTTGCGCTGGCATAACGTTCCGGTGTGGTTGTGGGCGGTGTTGTGGCCCCCCACGCTGATCTTCGGCATGTGGCAGATTCTGGTGGCCAATCCATTCGCCGTCTGGGAAGACGTATTGCTGGCGCTCATTCTGGTAACCGAGGCCCAGGCGGTTTTCATCGTCGGCCACGAACTCGTGCATCGCCGCACGACCTGGGAAAGACGCCTTGCGGAATTCCTGCTCGCCTCGGCTTCGTATCCGCAATACGCCACCGAACATGTCTATGTCCATCACGCCCAGGTGGGTACGCCATACGATGCGGGATCGGCCCGCAAGGGGGAGAGCTTCTGGGCGTACCTGCCCAGGGAAATCGCCAGCAATCTGACCCAATCCTGGAGAGTCGCCCGGGAGCGGCTGGCGCGCAGGCAACTGCCGGTCTGGCACGCCAGCAATCCCTTCTGGCGCTACGGCCTGGGCCTGGCGTTCTGGTTCGGCCTGACTTACTGGATGGGGGGCATCTGGGCCTTGCTCGTCTTCATCCTGTTCGGCTATGGCTGCGTTGTTTCGATGAAGATCAGTAACTATCTGCAGCACTACGGGCTGCGCCGGGTCCGTCTGGAGAACGGACGCTGGGAGAAGGTCATGCCCCGCCATTCCTGGAGCGCCGACTGGAAGTACAGCAACTGGATGTTCTTCAACATGCAGCGTCACGCGGACCATCATGCCATGGCGAGCCGGCACTATCCCCTGCTGCAGTTCCGCAATGCCGACGAATCGCCCCAGTTGCCGGGATGCTACGGCGATCTGATGTCGGTGGTGCTATGGCCGAAGCGCTGGTTCAGGCTGATGGACCCGCTGGTGGATCAATGGCGCAGGCGCTTTTACCCGGAGATCGAGGACTGGAGCGCCTATGACAGTTCGGTTGCCGTCTCCCGCCCGGAGGCTTTCGACGCCATCGTCGAGATTTTCGCCGCCGAACCGAGGCTCGCCCGGTGGATAGAAAGCAACCCGGAATTGCTCGACAACCTCCAGGACCGCGAGTTCACCGATCTCGACCTGCCCAGAGGTTTCGGCCCGGACCCGGAATCCGAGTCCATTGCCCGCCGCGGCCTGACGCGGTTGTACTGGACCCGGGAAATGGACGTTGCGGAAATGCGCGGCCAGATTGCGGAAATCCCCATGGCGGACGCCGGGGATGCCGCGGAAATCCTGCGCAACTGGTCGAACGACAAGGCCTTCCAGGTCGGCATGCACGTGGTGCGGGGCAACCTGTCGCCGGAAGAGGCGAAAATCGCGTTGGCGAATCTCGCCGAGGCTTCGATCGTCACCGTGCTGTCCGCCGTGGTGGCGGATTTTGTCGACCGCCGCGGGCCACTGGGCGAAAGCGGCTTGGCGGCGATCTTTCTCGGTGATCTCGCCAGCCGGGAGGCGTTTCCCGAAACGCGGCTCAAGCTGCTGCTCGTGCATGACGGCCTGTCTCCGGCAAGCAGCGAACATCTGTGCCGGCGCTGCCGTGAAACCCTCGGCAGTCTGAGCCGGAACAGCCTGCTGTTTTCGCACTCACCCCAGGATGCGGGGGAAAACTCGCAAATCCTCACAACGCCGCTTGACGAATTGGCCGGGTTTCGCAGCGACCCCGGGGCCGAACTTCCGGACCTGTCCGGGGCGCGATGCGTCTACGAGACCGGCGATTTGCCTATTGGCGGCCGGAGCTGCGAAATCCTCGAACAAATACGGAAAAACGGGTCGAGAGCCGAACCATC
>JAJDVS010000051.1 GCA_022825945.1 Pseudomonadales bacterium | reverse complement strand
GGCGCAGCAGTTCGATGGCGCGTTTGGCGGCGCCGTAGTATTGCGCGTGCAGCACCGGGTCCGCATCGACTCGCAGCCCCAGGGCGATGGCCGGGGCGATATCGTTGAAAAACGGCGGCGGCGTCGCCGCCAGCAGATTGTCCCAGAGCGCTTCCGGGGCGGAATAGCGAATCAGGGCTTCCGCCTCCGCGGATACTCCCGCCTCCACCGCGCCGTCATTCATGCGCAGGGCCAGCGATTCGCTGCCGATCTCGAGCACAAGGCCGCCGCGCCAGTAACGCGCGGCCATGCGGAATTCCCCGTCGGCGGCGCAGCGCGCGGCCCATTCCCCGTTAGTCGGGAGTGATACAGTCATGGCGGTTCCCCCGTCCGGCAAAAAACGCAGTGTACGCCCAAGCAAGCCCGGTGGGCAAACCCTCAGGGAACAGCGGCTTACGGCAGTCCGATTCCAAGTGCTGCCGGTGATTGCCCTTCAAGTAGAGGGCGGGGTTGACGATAATTGTCATTGATTCCATGAATATTGCGGATGGTCGCTGCAATGCGAACAGTCTTTCCCCCTGGCGTTTGGCGAAGCCTGGTTTTGACAAGTCTCGGCCTTGCCCAGCTTGTGGCCTGCAGCTCGTCTTCCCGGGCGCCGATTCGCGATCAGGGTCGGGAATTTCCGAATTCGGACCCGGAAATCGTCGGCAACAGCGGGCCCATCGAATACCAGCCCATGGTCGACCCGGAATCCCCCTCGCCGCCGGGGACCTACCGGGTGCGGGAAGGCGACACCCTGTACGCCATCGCCTTCATGTACAGCATCGATTATCGGGAGCTTGCAGCGGCCAATGGACTGACGCCGCCGTACATGATTTATGTCGATCAGGAACTCATATTGGGCGAGGGCAACCCAGCCGGGAACGGAGGCGCGCGGTCCGTCGCCGCACCGATTTCCGTCTCACCCGGCCGCGGTGTCGAGCGCCAGCCCATCGCGCGGACGGATATCCCGGCTGACTCCGCGAGCGACGGCGGCTGGCAGTGGCCGCTCGCCGAGCGGGGTGGCGCCGAACATCGCCGGGACATCAACAACCGTCTCGATATCGAAGGCAGGGCGGGGGATGAAGTGCTTGCCGCGAGAGATGGCGAGGTCGTCTACGCCAGGCCTTTCGGCGATGACCAGGGCACCCTGCTCATCATCCGCCATGATGACCGCTATCTCAGCGCCTATACCCAGAGTGGGCGGGTGCTCGTGGATACCGGTGAGCGGGTTGCCGCGGGGCAGCCCATCGTGGAGCTTGCCGCCGCCGAGCCCGGCCCGCCCATGCTGTACTTCAATGTGCAACGCGACGGAGCTTTCGTCGACCCCACCTCGCTGCTGCCGTGATCCCCCAAAACCCCGGGACAAGATGTGGCATCATGGCACCAACGTGGCACCTGGGAGCCTGGCGGTGGCTGAAAGGGGCCCGGCGCAAGCCGGGAAAGGGTTCAGTTACCGACAGAAAGCGGCCGGAACCGGATTGGGTCCACGCAATATGAAAATTGCTGCTTCAGCGTTCCAGATGCCGCAGCTTGTCCTTTACGTCAGTCCATTCTTCCGCATCGGGCAGGGGGTCTTTCTTTTCGGTGATATTGGGCCACTGTTCCGCGAGTTCCGCGTTCAACTCAAGGAACTGGAGCTGGTCTTCGGGTAATTCATCTTCGGCGTAAATCGCATCCACCGGACATTCCGGCTCGCACAGGGCGCAGTCGATGCACTCGTCCGGGTGAATCACCAGGAAATTGGGGCCTTCGTAGAAGCAGTCCACGGGACAGACTTCCACACAGTCGGTGTGTTTGCAGCGGATGCAATTGTCGCCTACAACAAATGTCATGGATTCAATTTCCTTGCCGTATTTTTGTCAGTTTCGCTTTCAACTCGTAGAGGATGCCCAGGGCGTCCCGGGCACTGACCGTATCCGGGTCCAGTTCCGTCAGCAGCTCGAATACCGGATTGGCGGCGGGCGCGGCCAGCCTGTCCCCTTCGACGGGTGATTCTAATGCAGAATGCCCGTCAACTGGAAGAGCATCGCCGCCTTGCGATTCGAGTTCCCGCAATTTGCCCCGGGCCTGGTGAATAACCGGGGCGGGAATTCCGGCAAGCTGGGCCACTTGCAGGCCATAGCTGCGGCTGGCGGGGCCCGGCTTGACCGAATGCAGCAGTACGATGCCCGTCTCGTGTTCGGCGGCGTCGAGATGCACATTGATAATGCCGGAGTACCGGCCCTCCAGCACGGTCAACTCGAAATAGTGGGTAGCGAACAGGGTGAATGCGCCAATGTGCTCGGCGATGTATACCGCCGCCGCCCAGGCCAGGGACAGACCGTCGAAAGTGCTCGTGCCGCGGCCGATTTCATCCATCAGCACCAGGCTTTCCCCGGTGGCATTATGGAGGATGTTGGCGGTTTCAATCATTTCCACCATGAAGGTGGAGCGGCCCCCGGCGAGATCGTCGGCGGAACCGATGCGGGTGAAGATGCGATCGACGGGGCCGATTGCGGCTTCCCGGGCGGGCACGCAACTGCCGCAAAGCGCAAGCAACACGATCAGGGCGGTTTGCCGCATATAGGTGGACTTGCCCCCCATATTGGGTCCGGTAATGATGAGCATCCTGCTGTCGTCGTCCATGAACAGGTCATTGGCGACGAATTCCGTCTCCGCCGCCTGTTCCACCACGGGGTGGCGGCCGCCGCGGATTTCGATTCCCGGCCTATCGCGCAACAGGGGGCGGCTGTATTCCAGGCTCGTGGCGCGCTCGGCGAAATTGTCGAGCACATCGAGTTCCGCCAGGGCGCCGGCGCAGGCAATCATGGCGGGCAGGTCTTCCGCGAGTTTGTCGAGCAGGGCGTCGTAGAGTTCCCGTTCCCGGGCGAGCGCCTTGCTGCGGGCGCTGAGCGCCTGGTCCTCGAATTCCTTCAATTCCGGCGTGATGAAGCGCTCGGCATTTTTCAGGGTCTGCCGGCGCATGTACTCCACCGGCAGTTCCGCGGCGGACTGGACCTTGCTGATTTCGATGTAATAGCCATGGACCCGGTTATAGCCGACTTTCAGGGTATTGAGGCCGGTGCGCCGCCTTTCGCGCTGCTCCAGTTCCACCAGAAACTCGCCGGCGTTGCTGCCCAGCTTGCGCAGGCGGTCGAGTTCGGCATCGTAACCCGCGGCGATCACGCCGCCTTCCCGGATGACCTGGGCCGGCTCTTCCCGCACGGCGCGGCCCAGCAATTCGGCCTGGGCGGGAAATTCCCCGATACTCCGGGCCAGTTCCCGCAAGTATGCGGCATCGAGGGGGGCAAGCTGCTCCTGGAGCGCGGGCAGGCTTTCCAGGGCGGTTTGCAGCCGCGTCAGATCCCGGGGCCGGGCCGAGCGCAGTCCGATTCGCGCGAGAATCCGCTCTATGTCCCCGACTTCCCTCAGCAGCTTGCCCAGGGCTTCGAACTGGTAGTTCTCCCGCAATGTGCTTACCGTGTCCTGCCGCTTGCGCAGTTCATCCCGGTCGCGCAGGGGGCGGCTGACCCAACGGGCGAGCAGCCGGGAGCCCATGGGCGTGGCGCAGCGGTCCATGACCGACAGCAGCGTGTGGGTTCGGCCGCCGGCGAGATTGACGTCGATTTCCAGATTGCGGCGGCTGACGGCGTCCAGCATGACGCTGTCTCCCTGCCGTTCCACCCGCAGGCCGCGAATATGCGGCAATTCCCCCCGCTGGGTTTCCCGCAGATATTGCAGCAGGCAGCCCGCCGCGCACAGTGCGGCTTCCATGCCCTGGCAATCAAATGCCGACAGATCCCGGACGCCGAACTGGCGGCTGAGTTCGCGCAACGCGCCTTCGTATTCGAATTCCCAGTCCGCCCGGGGACGTGTGGCGGGATGCCCCAGGGAATCATTCAGGCCTGCCAGGGTTTCCGGCAGCAGGATTTCAGCCGGGCGGAGACGCTCCAGCTCATTGACCAGGGCTTCCCGGCCACGGGCTTCCGACAGCACGAAGCGGCCGCTGCTGATGTCGATACCGGCGAGGCCATAGGTATCGCCGCTACCGCTGAGGGCGAGCAGGGTATTGTCTCGCCGCGCATCGAGCAGGGCCTCATCGCTGATGGTTCCCGGAGTGATGATTCGCACCACCTCGCGCTGCACCGGGCCCTTGCTTGCCGCCGGGTCGCCGACCTGTTCGCAGATTGCCACGGATTTTCCCGCCTCAACAAGCCGGGCGAGATGGCGGTCCACCGAGTGATAGGGAATGCCGCACATGGGAATCGGCGCTCCGGCGGACTCGCCCCTGGTGGTCAGGGTAATATCGAGCAGTTGGGCCGCCTCGCTGGCGTCGCCGTAAAACAGCTCGTAGAAATCCCCCATGCGGTAGAACAGCAGGCTGCCGGGGTGCCGGGCCTTGATGCACAGATACTGCCGCATCATGGGAGTATGCGCCGCAGCGATACACTCTTCGCTGCTGTCAAGCCCCAGGCTGAACTGGGCTGGCGGAGCGTGATCGGGCATTTGGCGCAGAAATCCTCACTGTGTCGGATTCCGAACGGGCTCCGCTCACTTTTCCGCCACTGGTCAGGTTCGGTGGCGTTCAGCCTGCGCACGAAGCTGCGCTTCGTAAACGCTTGTCCTCAGTCATCGATAACGGAAACTGCCCCTGGAAGCCTGCGGCGCAGACTCCTGGCTTGCGGTTTACTGGATTGACTCGTCGTCATCCAGGTAGTCGTAGCCGTATTCCATTTCGATGCGTTTGCTGTCCAGCCTTTCCTCGTGGCGGCGGCGCAGTTCCAGGATATGCACCTTTTCCCGGGCCGCCTTTTCGGTATTCGTCGCGGCTGGCGCCCTGGCGGCGGCATCGGCGAGATCCAGGCTGTCGTTTTCTTCCCATTCCGGAGTTTGCATGACCAGTCCCCCAACATTCGTCAAAACTTCTCCCTTATCCCCCTATATCGTGCCTTCCACGAAAAAGTTCAATGGTTTTCCATCGCAAAATCATCCCTTTCCCGACAGGCGCGCCGGCGGAGTTGGCGTTTGGCGATTTTGCCGGTGCCGGTGCGGGGTAGTTGTTCGTACTGGCAGGAGATAGTGCGGGGGATCTTGAATGCCGCGAGCCGTTCGGACAGAAAGGCGGCGAGTTCTTCCGTATCGAGTTGCCTGCCCGGCTTGAGCATGATGCTGGCGGCGGGTACTTCGCCGAGACGATCATCGGGAATGCCGTATACCGAAACTTCATTTACCGCGGGATGTTCGCTGATGGCGTATTCGACTTCCATGCAGGCGATGTTTTCGCCACCGCGGATGACGATATCCTTGGCGCGGTCGAGGATGACCAGAAAGCCCAATGGGTCGAGCTTGCCGATGTCGCCGGTGCGGAACCAGCCATCCCGCAGCACTTCCGCGGTCGCTTCAGGCTGTCGCCAGTAGCCTTTCATCACCGTGGGGCCCCTGATGCAGATTTCGCCGATTTCTCCCGCGCCGAGTTCCCCGCCGTCTTCGTCCACGATACGGATATCGGTGACCGGCGGGGTCGGGCGCCCGGTGCTGTGGGGCCTTGAAGCATACAACCTGTAGCTGATGACCGCGCCGATGGCATTGGTTTCCGTAAGCCCGTAGCCCAGGCCGGGAATCGCCTCAGGCGGGAATTTTTCCAGCATCAGCGCCAGATGCTCGGGTGGTCGCGGGGCGCCGCCGCTTTGCACGGCGCGCAGGCTGCCGAGATCGGCGGCGGCAAAATGGGGCGACTGCATGATTTCCCAGGTCATGGTGGGGACACCGTGGAAAAACGAGATGCGCTCCCGCTCGATCAGTTCCAGGGCGACTTCCGGGTCCCACTTGCGCATCATCACGAACTTGCGTTGCGGGGCGAGAAAACTGGTCAGGAACTGGGCATGGCTGCCCGTCACATGGAACAGGGGCACATTGGCGAGGATGGCGGGCTGCCGGGTTGGGTCCATCTCCACGAGTTCCGGGTAGACCCGCTCATTGACCTTGCGCACGAAGGCCCAGGTGAACAGGGCGTTGATGACGGCCCGGTGGCTGGAAAGCACGCCCTTGGGATTGCCGGTGGAGCCCGAGGTGTACATCAGCGTGGCGTCGTCGTCGGCTTCCACGCCGCAACCGCGCAAATCGGCATCGCTCAGGGGTTCGCAGGCGGCAAGCAGGCTGTAAACCTCGGGCAGGTCACCGGCGGTTTCCGGTTTGATGGCCACCACCGCAAGTTCGCCGGCCTTGTCGCCGAGCAGCCGGAGCCGGGGCGAATCGACGAAGATCAGCCTGCTGCCGCTGTCGGCCACCATGTATTCGAGTTCCCTCGCCGTGGACCAGGAATTGAGCGGCGCCGCAATCGCGCCAAGCATGGTGGCGGCCATGTAGGCCAAACACCACTCCGGAGAATTGCGCGCGCAAATGGCCACCCGATCGCCTTTGCGCACCTGGTATTTTTCCCGCAGCGCCCGGGCGAGCCGGCGCGCCATCGCGATGGTTTCGGCAAAGCTGAAGCGCTCGTCGAGATAGACGAGGAAAGTGTCGTCGGCAGCCGCCGTGCCGAGGTCGTACCACTCGCCGAGATTGACCGGCGCCTTGCTGAAAACCCGGTACTCCTGGCCACCGATCATCGTTGTGGTGATGGCGAATGGGGAGTCGGTTGCGAGTAACTCCCCTGCCGCGGCTTTCAGTTTTTCCAGGTCGGCCGCGATTTCCCGATCCGTCAGCATGGAGAACTACCCGGTTTTCATTTCCAGGACGATCTTGCCCAGGGCGCGGCGTTCGGTAAAGACATTGAACGCCGCCGCATATTCCTTGAGCGGGAATGTCCGGGTGACGAGCGGCTTGATCTTTTCCGCCTGATACAGTTCGAGCAATTCCCTGAAATTCCGCTCGTAGGCGGCGGGCTCCTGCCGGCGGAAGCGGCCAAGAAACACGCCTACCATGGAGGAACCCTTGAGCAGGGCGAGGTTGGCCTTGCAGGCGGGAATCCGGCCGCTGGTGAAGCCGATCACGAGCAGGCGGCCATTCCAGTTGATGCAGCGGCAGCACTGGTCGAACAGGTCGCCTCCCACCGGATCGTAAATCACGTCGGCGCCGGCGCCGCCGGTGAGTTCTTTTACTTTTTCCTTGAGTTCACCGTCGCTGTAATCCACGAGTTCATCGGCGCCGAGTTTTTTGGCGAAGGCGAGTTTTTCCGCCGAACCGGCGGCGGCGATCACCCGGGCGCCCATGATCTTGCCGAGCTCCACCGCTGCCATGCCCACGCCGCCGCCGGCGCCAAGCACGAGCAGGGTTTCGCCGGCCCGCAACTGGCCTCGCTGCTTGAGGGCGTAGTAGGACGTGGTGTAGACCATGGGGAAGGCGGCGGCGGTGGGGAAGTCCATGTTGTCGGGGATCCTGCGAATGCTGGCGGCCGGCGCCGTGACGAGTTCGGCAAATGCCCCGAGCCCCGGAGCCGCCATGACCCGGTCGCCTTCCTTGATGTCTTCAACGCCGGGTCCGGTGGCGCGGACTATGCCGGCGGCTTCGGAACCGGGTATGAAAGGCATGTCCGGCTGGAACTGGTACTTGCCGCGAATCTGCAGGCCATCGGGGAAATTCAGCGAAGCGGCGTGAATCTCGATCAGGGCTTCATTCTGTCCCGGGGTGGGGGTTTCGACTTCGTCGAGGCTGAGGTTTTCCGGCGGCCCATGGGAGTGGCAGCGAACAGCAAGCATGGAGGCATTCCGGCAAAAATTCGTGCGGATTCAAGCATGAATGTCACAGCACTGCAATCTTCAAGACAGGACACCCATACCGGGGGCGGCCAAGCTCCAAAATGGAATCCTTGAGCCAAAGGCGTTGGGGTTTCCGAATCTGGTAGGATGGATGTCCTTTGCGACTTTGCGGGCCTTTGTGAGCCTGGATGGCTTTCCATCGCGCAGGGAGCAGGCGGCAGTGATTGAAAGTTTCGTCGAAAATCGGCGTCGGTGGTATCTTGCCCGAATGGGGCTGAAGCCGTATTACGCTCGGAAAGTGCTGGAAAATGCCGGGCCTTCGCCGGTAATTGCGCGGGCGGAAGAGGATCTCGGATCAGCATCGGCGAGCTCTGGGGCCGCGGTTGAGGTTTCTTCCAGGCAGGACCCGGTTGCCGCGCCGGCCGCCTTGGCCGGGCCGAATCCCGAGCCGGCGGTGGGCGGCACGAAGCTTCACTATCGATGCATCGACCCTTCACTGGCAGTCTTGACCCGGGATCACTGGCAAGGGGAGGGAGGCGCCGACTGTGCCGCATTGCTGCAGAACATCTGCAAGGCCCTGGGCAAGGATTTTGACTCTGCCGCTGTTGCGGAGACCGCAACCTGCGACCCTCCCGCGGACAGCGGGCAAGCTTCGGTAGTCTCTCTGGATCAGCTTTGCCGCCGTGATGGGTGTCCCAATCTGCTGGTGTTCGCCCATAATGGCGCGGAGTTGTTCCCTGGGGTCTCCCCCGCCGGGGCGGAATTTGTCCGGCGTATCGGCGGTGTGAACATTCAGGTAACGCTGACCCGTGGATTACGGGAGATGCTGGCCTTTCCCGATCTAAAGAAGTACTGCTGGAAAGACCTGCAGCCACTGCGGCGCAGGCTGCTATATCAGGCGTCGCAGGGCCGCAATTAGCAGTTTCACCAGCGCTACCGCGCAAAATGCGGCCAGGGCAAGCCCGCCGAGCATGGCGAGTATCGCCGCCAGCATTCGCAGCAGTTCCCCGGCCTCGATGCCCCGCCACAGGGAAAGTCCCCAAAGGCTGCCAGCGCCTATGGCAATGCCCGCCAGAGCCGCCGAGGTCTTCTTGTTGAGCTTGAGCAGGGAAAAGATCATGCGAGGATGTCACGCAGCCTGTCGATCAGGATAGCGTTGTCGGTTTCGCTGCCGACGCTGATCCGCAGGCGGTTTTCGAGACGGGGCTCAGCGAAATGACGCACCAGTATGCCGCAATCGCGCAGCGCCCGCCGCAAGTTGGCCGCGCCAATGCCTGCGGGAATCGTTGCCAGCAGAAAATTGGTCTGGCTGGGCAGGGTTTCGATGCCGAGCCCGGCAAGTTCGGTGCGCAGCCAGTTGCGGGACTGGCGCACCCGCTGCCAACCCAGGGCGGCCTCCTCCCGGGCTTCCAGCGCCGCCCGGGCCAGCCTTTGGGGAATCAGTCCGGTGTTGTAGCTGTCCCGGGTCTTGACCGCCATGGGCTGAATCAGGGCGGGGGAGCCGATCCCGTAGCCAAAACGCAGCCCGGCCAGGGAGTATCCCTTGCTGAGGGTTCGCAGCAGAATCACATTTTCAAACTCCCTCGCCAGCGGCAGCGAATCATGGCCGCGTTCCGGATCAACAAAATCCACATATGCCTCGTCGAGCATCAGGATTCCGTCAAAATTCTCAGCCAGTTCCCTCAGGTATGGCACGGTCAATAGTCCGCCGGTTGGCGCGTGGGGATTGACCAGAATCAGCGTCTTGGCCGACACTGCAAGCAGCTTTTCCGGCATGTTTTCCGGCATGCTCCAGTCTTCGTTGAGCGGAATCTCGCACAGGCGGCAGTCTGCGATGCTTGCCAGCACGGGATACAGCGAATAGCTCGGTTGCATGATCGCCAGGGTGTCGCGAGGATCGACAAAGGTCGTCAACAGCAGTCGCAGCAGTTCGTCACCGCCGTTGACGGGCAGGATGTTTTCCGGAGCGACACCGTGCAACAGGCCCGCCACGGTGCGAAATTCATCGGCGAGGGGAGGAGGGTAGCGGCGCAATTCGGCGCTATCCAGGGCGCCAAGGGCGGCATCCACCGCTGCCGAGGGAGGATAGGGATTCTCATTGGTGTTCAGTTTGATCATCTCCGGCGAGTCAGGCTGCTCGCCGGGCGTGTAGCCCTGCATCCGGGCGATATGGGGCCTTTCGAATGACATGTGCTTTTCCCCGGAAGCCACGCGCTGTCGTTATTTCCCGCAAAACGATCTGGAACGATCAGTTTTTTGTCGCCAGAAAAATCCAGTAAAAACAGTAAGCAACAATCTCACGCACTCAGCAAGTTGGCTTATAGTCTGATATTTATGCACAAAAATGACCTTCCCGTAACAAAACTCTAACAATTGCAGGGTAATTTTTTGCCTGTTGTAGTTCATGGTTTCTAACTTATTGATTTATAACAAATTAGCATATTGGTCAAAATTTGAACAATCTGGTCCAAACTCCCATCATTGCTGCGATTGCGACCGCAGCCCGAAAACTGTTCACCAAGTTATCCACAGTTTCTGTGAATGGTTCCCCGCGAAATATAGCCCCTCCTCGCAGGCTGCGCCAGCCGGGCAGACCCGGTTGCGGGCCGGATTGTGCTACTATCAATCCATCGGTTGTGCGGGTATCCAATATAATGTTCGAACTGGCGGGGGACGTGCCCTTCCTGTGGCGGCTTTCCGCGCGTAGTGAAGACGGATCCTACTCGGTGGCAATGGTTGTGCCGGGCCCGGAAGATTCCCGGGCATTCGACCTCACCATAGAAACCGGTATCCTCAGGCTCACCGGAGATCCGGAACGTTCCAAAAACGAAGAGGTTCTGGAATGGAACCAGGACGATCTCGACCTGTTCCTGCGCTTGGTCAGTCGCCGCAAGCTCGGCCATGGAACTGGCAAGATGGACACCTTGCGGTTGGATCTGACAGACCCGGAAGTCATCGATATCATCCACATTGTCGCCGCAGCCGGGTTCGGCTTTCCCTATCTTCCCGGCGCCATGCTCAAGCAGTCCGCTGGCGAATTCCCGCGCCACAAGGCAGAAGTGGGCGGGCTGGCCTCATTGAACACGATTCGCGGCTTCAAACCCTGCGTGGTTGTCGATGTGGCCGAAGAGGAAGTCGCTTGCGTATTGCTTGATGACCTGGAATCGGCTGAAGGCCGGGGCAACGACGAAAGCCTGTATCGAAACGACCTGGTGGTGGTGGAGCACACCGATGTATTGCATCCGGCCTTCGCCCAGTCCAGCGTGCGCCCGGAATCCGCAGCGCTGCACTAGGTATTCTCTGAAAAACTCCATCCGTGGAGTTTTTCATTATCGCAAAACAAAAGCGTGGTTTTGTTTTGCTCCCGAATTCAATGGCTTACGCCATCGAATTCGGCGGCACTTCCCTGGGAGCCTGCGCCAGCGGATTTCACGGCTGCAGATCTGCAGCCGGCATTCATGTCAAGCCCCGGGCATGACCTCGCGGCGCTGATTGAACCGGCGTCCCACAAGCGCGGAAGCAATGTTGATCTTCTGGATATCGATGGCGCCGCCGGCAATTCCCCAACCCAAACCATCGCGCAGTTTCTGTTCAATGGGAAACTCCCGCGAATAGCCATAGCCGCCCATCAACTGCATCGCCTTGCCGGTCACTTCACGCACGGCTTCGTTGGCAAAGCACTTGGCGATGGAACTGTCCGCCAGCGACGGCAGGCCGCTTTCGGCGCCGGTGACGGCCCGGTACAGCAATAGACGCGCGGCGTCGAGCTTCATTTTCATTTCGGCCAGATGAATCTGCACCGCCTGGAAATCCACCAGCGGCTTGCCGAACTGCTCGCGCTGCTGGCAATAGTCAAGCACAAAATCAAACGCCGACTGGGCCACGGCGAGTGACATGGTGGTATTGCCGCAGCGCTCAAGGTCGAAGGCTTCCATGAGTTTCCTGAAGCCGCCGGCACCGACAAGCACGTCTGCGGGGTCAATTTCCACTTCGTCAAAATGCATGTCGGCGCTGCCCACGCCGCGAAAGCCGAGATGACGGTCAGGCTTGCCGAAACTGAAGCCCGGCGCGCCCTTGCGCACAATCGCCGCGCCGATGCCCCGGGCGCCGGGCTCGTCGGACATCCGGCAGTACACCAGATAGAAATCGGCATGGCCGGCTCCGGAACACCAGCGTTTCGCACCGTCAAGCACCAACTTGCCGTTCTTTTCCCGCAGGCTAGTGCCGAGATCGGTAAGCGCCGAGCCGGCATCGGGCTCGGACATGGAAACGGCAACGACAATCTCTCCGGAACAAACCGCGGGCAGCAACCGCCGCCGCAGTTCCTCGCTGCCGAAATGGGCAATGGCGAGAGTCGGACCAAAACACGACTCGAATACCGGAAATGCCACTGCAATGGAGATACTGGCGATTTCTTCCAGCACCAGCACGGCATCCAGATGACTGAGCCCGCTGCCGCCATACTCCTCAGGCAGGTTTACCCCCAGATAACCCAATTCGGCAAACCGCCGCCGCAATTCCTGCCCCGGCGGTTTGTCGCCACGCTCAATATCCGCCGCAATCTCCGGCAATTCCCGCCGCGCAAACCGTTGCACCGACTGTTGCAAAGCCCGCTGTTCGTCAGTCAAGGAAAAGTCCATCCTTCTTTCTCCTTTTCGAATCTTCGGAAAAACGGTGATTCTAACCTCTTTGGGGTCGGGAAAATCGCTTTGGCGAATTCCCGCGGCGCAGGCTCCCGGGCCGCCACCGGCTGTGGGTGTCCTCCTTTGCCGGGTGGGTGTCCTGCGAGTGTCCTGCGAGTGGGTGGGTCTGCTGTATAATCGCCGGCTTTTGCCCTTCCTCCATGAATTCCCTCCAGGACAGAATCGCCCGCCGCCGGGTGCTCGCCATCATTTCGCACCCGGACGCGGGCAAGACCACCATCACCGAAAAACTGCTCCTGCTGGGCGACCATATCCAGATCGCGGGCACCGTCAAGGGCCGCAAAACCGGCCGCATGGCCGCTTCCGACTGGATGAGCATGGAGCGGCAGCGGGGCATTTCGGTGAGTTCCTCGGTGATGCAGTTTCCCTGGCGCGAACGCGTGGTCAATCTGCTCGACACGCCGGGTCACGAGGATTTTTCCGAAGACACCTATCGCGTGCTTACCGCGGTGGATTCGGCGCTGATGGTGGTGGACGGCGCCAAGGGGGTGGAAGAGCGCACGGTCAAGCTGATGAACGTCTGCCGTCTGCGGGACACGCCGCTGTTCACCTTCGTCAACAAGCTCGACCGGGACATCCGCGACCCGGTGGAACTGCTCGACGAGATTGAAAGCGTGCTCGGCATTGCCTGCGCGCCGGTGAACTGGCCGCTTGGCATGGGCCGGGAGTTTCGCGGCCTTTACGATCTCGCCAAGGATTCGCTGCTGCTTTTTCCCGGCATGCAGTGGCAAAAGGCGGGAGCCGCGGAACGGATTGCCGGCCTGCACAGCGACAGGGCGCGGGATTTGCTGGGCAACTGGTACGAGCAGCTTTGCGAGGAGATTGAACTCGTCCTGGGCGCCAGCGAGCGCTTTGACCGGGAAGCCTATCTTGCCGGTAAGCAGACACCAGTCTATTTCGGCACCGCCCTGGCGAATTTCGGCGTGCGCGAGTTGCTCGACGATTTCGTCGAACATGCCCCGCCCCCTGGGCGGCGTATAGCCGAAACCAGGGATGTTTCGGCAAGAAAGGCCGAAACCGCCGCCACCCCTCCGAGCCGGGAAGTCTCCGCCGAGGAGGAAAATTTCTGCGGCTTTGTATTCAAGATCCAGGCCAATATGGATCCAAAGCACCGCGACCGCATCGCCTTTTTGCGCATCTGCGCCGGAGAATTCCGCCAGGGAATGAAATTGCGCCACTGCCGCACCGGCAAGACCACCCGGGTAAGCGACGCGCTCAGCTTCATGGCCGGCGACCGGTCGCTTGCCGGGAACGCCGTTGCCGGCGATATCATCGGCCTGCACAACCATGGCGGCATCCAGGTCGGCGACGCCTTCAGCAGCGGCGAAAACCTCAAGTTCCGCGGCATCCCGCATTTTGCGCCGGAGCTGTTCCGGCGCATCCGGTTGCGCGATCCGCTGAAATGGAAGCAACTGCAGAAAGGCGTCGCCCAGCTTGCCGAGGAAGGCTCCATGCAGGTCTTCATGCCGCTGCGCAACAATGACCTGCTCATTGGCGCCATTGGCGCGCTGCAGTTCGAACTTGTCACTCATCGTCTGCGGGAAGAATATGGCGTCGATTGCGGCTACGAGCCGGTTTCAGCGAAACTCGCGCGCTGGGTCGATGGCGAAGACGCCAAAACCCTGGAGCAGTTTCGCCGCAAGTATCACGACAATCTCGCCCTCGACGCGGGCGGCCACCTGACCTATCTTGCCCCGAGCCGGGTCAACCTGAACCTGGCCATGGAAAAATCCCCCGATGTCGCATTTCACGCTACCCGTGAGCATTGATTCCCATACAATCCGGAATTGAACTGTTGGTGGGCAAAGCCCGAACAGGAATATCGACCCCCATGCGGTTCCAGATCGAACACGAGGATGGCAAGGCCCGGAGCGGCGCGCTTCGCTTCGCGCGCGGCGAAGTGCGAACCCCCGCCTTCATGCCCGTGGGCACCTATGGCGCGGTCAAGGCGCTCAATCCGGCCCAGCTTGAGGAAACCGGCGCTGAAATGATACTCGGCAACAGTTTCCATCTGATGCTGCGGCCAGGCGCGAAAATCGTGGAGGATCACGGCGGCCTGCACGGTTTCATGGCCTGGCGGCGCCCGATTCTCACCGACTCCGGCGGCTTTCAGGTTTTCAGCCTTGGCGCCATGCGCAAGATCAGCGAAGAAGGGGTGGTCTTTCGCTCACCGGTGAATGGTGACGAAATCTTCCTCGGCCCGGAATCGGCGATTGCCCTGCAGCAACAACTCGGCGCCGATGTGATCATGGTGTTCGACGACTGCACCGCGTATCCGGCAACCCGGGAAGAGGCGCGGGTGTCCATGGCGCTTTCCCTGCGCTGGGCCGCCCGCTGCCATCGCGCCCATGGCGATCATGCCGCAGCGCTGTTCGGCATCATTCAGGGCGGCATGTTTCCCGAACTGCGCAGCCGGTCGCTGGAGGGTCTGCTTGCGCTCGGCTTCCCCGGCTACGCCATCGGCGGGCTTTCCGTGGGGGAGCCAAAGGAGGAGATGTTCGCAGTCGTGCAGCACTGCGCGGCACAAATGCCCGCGGACCGCCCCCGTTACCTCATGGGAGTGGGCACGCCGGCGGACATCGTCGAAGCGGTCTGCCAGGGCATCGACATGTTCGACTGCGTAATGCCGACCCGCAATGCCCGCAACGGCCACTTGTTCACCTCCAGCGGCGTCCTGCGCATCCGCAACGCCCGCTACCGCGACGACCCAGCGCCACTCGACTCCGCCTGCGACTGCTACACCTGCCGCAACTTCAGCCGCGCCTACCTCCACCATCTCGACAAATGCGGAGAAATCCTCGGCAGCCAACTCAACACCCTCCACAATCTCCGCTACTACCAGCAACTGATGACGCAACTGCGTCAGGCAATCAAGCAAGGCCGGCTGGAATCTTTCAGGCAAAAGTTTCTTCAGTTATCCAGCAAGTAGCCGCAAGATCGTTGGAAAGCCTTGATGGGTGTCCCACGCTGGGCCTCCCATGCTGGGCCACTGTCATTCTGCGCGAAGCGAAGCGGAGTCGCAGAATCTCCCGCAGTGGCCTCTCAATGAGATTCTGCGACTGCGCGCAGAATGACAGGAGTTTCGATGGGTGTCCCATGCCGCCCATGCGAAGCGAAGCGGGGTCGCAGAATCTCCCGCAGTGGCCTCTCAATGAGATTCTGCGACTGCGCGCAGAATGACAGGAGTTTCGATGGGTGTCCCATGCCGCCCATGCCGCCCATGCTGGCCCCGGTCCCGTGCAGATGGGTGTCCCATGCCGTCCCTTGCCGGTTTTCCCATGCCGGCCATGATGGGTATCCCCCTGAGTTCCCCCGAGATTGGCCTCTCCGTCATTCTGCGCGAAGCGAAGCGGAGTCGCAGAATCTCCCGCAGTGGCCTCTCAATGAGATTCTGCGACTGCGCGCAGAATGACAGGAGTTTCGATGGGTGTCCCATGCCGCCCATGCTGGCCCCGGTCCCGTGCAGATGGGTGTCCCATGCCGTCCCTACTACCAGCGACTGATGACGCAACTGCGTCAGGCAATCAAGCAAGGCCGGCTGGAATCTTTCAGCCAAAAGTTTCTTCAGTTATCCAGCAAGTAGTCGCAAGATCGTTGGGAAGTCTTGATGGGTGTCCCATGCTGGGCCACCCGAGATTGGCCTCTCCGTCATTCTGCGCGAAGCGAAGCGGAGTCGCAGAATCTCCCGCAGTGGCCTCCCACTGAGATTCTGCGACTGCGCGCGGAATGACAGTGGGTCCGATGGGTGTCCTGATGCTGCTGCTGATGTGATGCGGCTTCCGCTGCATGGCGCCTCCCGCGACGGCGATGGTTCGAAGCCACATATCCAGAATTCCGCACTTGAGAAATTACCCATTGAAAATTAACATTCCGCCCTTACCAGAACATTTCACCACGAGATTGCCGCATGAATCCGCTATTCAGCACCGCCCACGCCCAGACCGTCGCCGGCGAGCCATCGCTCACTTTCAACCTGATTCTCTTCGGCGGCATGATTCTGCTGTTCTGGCTGTTGCTGATCCGGCCCCAGTCCAGGCGCGCGAAGGAGCATCGCGAACTCGTGGCGAGCATCGACAAGGGCGACGAAGTCATGACTTCCGGCGGGCTGCTCGGCAAGGTCACCAGGGTGAGCGGCGACTACATGGCGCTGCAGGTGGCCGATGGCGTCGAAATCAAGCTGCAGAAGACCTCGATCGCCGCCACCCTGCCCAAAGGCACCCTGGAGCAGATATGATCCTTGCCGGAACGCACCCTGATCCGGGCCGTTGCAAGGCTGGCGCGGATTTTTATTCTTCCGTGGCGGATCCAGTCCCGGGTCGTCGTGCCGCCGGAGAGTCCACCCCATGCTGAACCACTATCCCGCCTGGAAAAATCTCCTCATCCTCCTCGCCATGGCGCTCGGGGTGCTGTATTCGGTGCCCAACCTGTATCCCGACGACGAAGCCCTGCAAGTGACCCACGAGAGTCAGCAACTCATCCAGGCCGATCTCGACAATATCACCACGGCTCTGGAAGCCGCCCAGCTTGCAACCATCGGCCAGGAACTCAACGATTCCGGCATCCTGCTGCGCTTTGACGGCGTCGATGAGCAGTTGCGCGCCAAGACCGCCATCGAAGACGCATTGACCGACGATTACATTGTCGCCCTCAATCTGGCCCCCACCACCCCCGGCTGGATGCAGGCCATCGGCGCCGGCAAGATGAATCTCGGCCTCGACCTCCAGGGCGGCGTACACTTCCTGATGGAAATCGACATGGAAGCCGCGGTGCTCGGCCGCATGGAAGACAATCTGAGCAATGTGCGCAGCATTCTGCGGGAATTGCGGATCCGCACCCGTGGCCTCACCATGGTGGACTCCTCCCATATCGAAGTCCGCTTCGCCAGCGCCGGCGACCGCTCCCGGGCGCGCTCGGAACTCATCGACAACTTTCCCGAACTGCAATTCCAGAACCGGGAAGCCAACGGCCTGTTCCTCCTCGACCTGCGCATGACCGAAGACAGCATGCTGCAGATCCAGCGCGACACCCTGCAGGCCAACCGCACCACCCTGCTGAACCGGGTTGACGCCCTCGGCGTGGCCGAACCCACGGTGCAGCAACAGGGTTCCAACCGCATCGTGGTGGAACTGCCCGGAGTGCAGGACCCGGCCCAGGCGATCCGCATCCTGCAACGCATCGCCACCCTCGAATTCCATCTCGAAGCGGGGCCCGGCGCGCCGCGCTCAAGCTTTGAAACCTACGACTACGTGGCGCCGGAAGGCGTGTTTACGGTCAACGTGGACAACGATGTGATCCTCCAGGGCGACCGCATCAGCAATGTGCGCCCCTCGCTTGACCAGAACGGCCTGCCCCAGGTGCAGATCAGCCTCGACGCCCAGGGCGGCAACCAGATCAACCGTGTGACCCGGGACAATGTGGGCCGCATGATGGACATTCTCCTCATCGAGACCCGCTCGCGCACCAATCCGGGCATCGACGAGAACGGCGAGGAGGTCGAGGAAGTCGAATTCTACGAGGACCGCCGCCTGATCAGCCACGCCCGCATCAATTCCGCCCTCGGCCGGCAGTTCGTCATCACCGGCCTGACCCAGCGCGAGGCCATGGATCTGTCGCTGTTGATCAGTTCAGGCTCCCTCGCCGCCCCCATGACCATTGTCGAGCAGTCGGTGATCGGCCCCACCATGGGCCGGGAAAACCTGGAACAGGGCATCCGCGGGGTGCAGATCGCGGCGGTTCTCGTGGTGCTTTTCATGCTGCTGTACTACCGGATGTTCGGGCTCGCCGCCAATGCCGCCCTGATCATGAACATCGTGCTGATCTTCGCCGTGCTTTCCTCGGTGCTGCCCGCCACCCTGACCCTGCCGGGCATCGTCGGCATCGTGCTGACCGTGGGCATGGCGGTGGACGCCAATGTGCTCATATTCACGCGGATCAAGGAAGAGTTGCGCAATGGCCTGCCGCCGCAACAGGCCATCAGCGCCGGTTATGATCGCGCCTTCACCACGATTCTCGACGCCAATCTGACCACCTTCCTCGTGGCGGTGGTGCTGTTCACCATCGGCACCGGGCCGGTGAAGGGATTCTCGGTCACCCTGATGATCGGCATCATCACTTCCATGTTCACCGCCATTGTCGGCACCCGAGCCCTGGTCAACCTGATTTACGGGCGGCGCCGGGACTTGCGCAGCCTTTCCATCGGCATCGCCCCGGTCAAGCCGGCCGCCGGCAAGAATTGAACGGCGCAGGGCAGCAGGGTACAGGAGCATCCATGAGCAACACCCGGATCCGAATCGACTTCATGCGCGGCCGCCGGGTTGCCGCCTTGCTGTCGATGATTGCGATATTGATTGCCATCGGCTCGCTGGCCCTGCGCGGGCTCGAGTTTGGCCTGGACTTCACCAGCGGCACCTCGGTGCGGTTGAATTTTTCCCAGACCGCGCCCATTGACGCGGTCAATTCCGAGCTGGAACAGGCGGGCTACGAAGACGCCGTGGTGGTCAATTTCGGCTCGGACCGGGACATCCGCGTACTCCTGCCCCTTGACCCCAATGCCGAAGCCGCCAACGAGGCGGAGCAGGCCGCCCTTACCGGCGAGGCCATTGCGGCGCTGCTCGGGGAACGGGTGGATTCCGGGGTGATTCTGCTGGGTTCGGACTATGTCAGCGCCAAGGTGGGCGAAGAGCTGGCCGAACAGGGCGGACTCGGCATGCTCGTGGCCCTGGGCATCATCATGCTCTATATCGCGGTGCGCTTTCAGTTCAAGTTTTCCGTTGGCGCCGTGGTGGCCCTTGCTCACGATCTGCTATTCACCCTGGGGATCTTTTCCCTTACGGGAATGGAGTTCAATCTGAATACCCTGGCGGCCCTGCTCGCCATTATCGGCTATTCGCTCAACGACACCATCGTGGTTTCGGACCGGATTCGGGAAAACTTCCGCACCCTGCGCAAGACCGAACCGGTGGAAACCGTGAATATCTCACTGAACCAGACCCTGGGCCGCACCATGATCACCTCGTTCACCACCTTGCTGGTGCTGTTTTCCATCCTGCTCATGGGGGGCGAGTCAACCGAGGGATTCGCCATCGCCCTGATCATCGGCGTGATTGTGGGAACCTACTCTTCAATTTATGTCGCATCGAACGTTATTATTTTCATGAAGGTGACTCGCGAAGACCTGCTGATACCGGTCAAGGAAGGCGCCGAGGCCGACGGCGCCATGCCCTGATGGCGGGAACGGCGGTTCCGACTTTTGGCGTTCGGCGTCCCCTTTCCGGTCATCCCGCGCCTCCTTGCCTGTCATCCCGCGCGTAGTCGCAGGATCTCATTGGGAGGCCACTGCCCGGGATTCCGCGACTCCGCTTCGCTTCGCGCGGAATGACGGGGGGGTATGGGAGTTTATGCGGCGGGAGAGGCAAACATTGAAAACACAAGACACCAACCGGAAAGCGACCGGCGCCAGTCGCAGCTTTCCGGCCGCCGCGTTTTTGCTTTTCGCCCTGTTGGGCGTTCCAGGTCTCGCCTCCGCCCAGAGCGACCCGTTGTTCCCCAGCCCCGGCGACCTGTTCCCCAGGCCGCCGGAGATCGAGCCGGCGGTGAACTTCTGGCTCAAGGTCTATACCGAAGTCGATACCGGCAACGGTTATCTCCACGACGCCAGGAACCTAGCCGTCATCTATCAGACCGTTTCTCGCAGCCAGCGCGCCATCGACCGGGCCAGAAGCGGCATCCAGGAGGACCTGCGGGTGCTCGGCAGCGGCCGGCGCAGCGGGCTGAGCGAGCGGCAACAGGAAATCCTGGCGCTGTTTCCACCGGGCGCCGGCAACGAGACCTTTCACGCCGCCGCCGGCAATATCCGCTTCCAGTTGGGCCAGTCCGACCGTTTTCTCGGCGGGCTCGAACGCTCCGGCGCCTATCGCGATCACATTCGCCGGGTCATCGATGAGAAGGGCCTGCCCCAGGCCCTCGGCATCCTGCCCCACGTGGAGTCATCCTTCAATCCCTTCGCGGTATCCAGCGCTTCGGCCTCGGGCATGTGGCAGTTCGGCCGGGCCACCGCCCAGCGCTTCATGCGGGTGGACCATATCGTCGACGAGCGCATGGACCCGTACATCGCAACCCATGCGGCCATGAGCCTGCTCGAATACAACTACAGCATCCTGGGCACCTGGCCCCTGGCCTTGACGGCGTACAATCACGGCGCCGGCGGCATGCGGCGGGCGGTGCGGGAAACCGGCACGACCGACATCGAAACCATCATCGCCGAGTACCGGGGCCGCCTGTTCGGTTTCGCCTCGCGCAATTTCTACGCCCAGTTCCTCGCGGTCCTGCAGATCGAGAATAATCTGGAGCGGTATTTCGGGGATTTGGACATGGACCCGGCGCCGCGGTTCCGCGAAGTGCGTTTTGATGGATTCGTCGACGCCCAGGTGCTCGCCGACGCCCTCGGGCTCAGCCTCGATCAGTTGCGCGCCGACAATCAGGCCCTGCGCCCGGCGGTATGGGAAGGCAACAAACGGATTCCCGCCGGTTTCCCGGTGAAAGTGCGGGCCGGCGACGCGCCCCCGGGGGATCTGCTGGCCCTGGTGCCCGGCGAATTGCAGTTCGCCATCCAGACGCCGGATGTGGCCTACGTTGTGGAGCGGGGGGACAGCCTGTCCCGCATCGCCGAGCGCTTCGATACCAGCGTCTCCCGGCTCGTGGCCCTGAACCAGTTGCCGAATCGGCACCGGATTGCCATTGGCCAGCGTTTGCTTTTGCCCCGGGACTATCAGGGAGCAGCCGCCGGGGCGCCGCCTGTGGACGGCGTCTACAACGTCAGTCGCGGTGACACGGTTTCGCGGATTGCAGGCCGTTTCGGCGTTAGCGAGCAAGCCCTGCTCAGCGCCAACGGCATCGGCAATCCGGATCGCATCTACCCCGGCCAGGATTTGCGCATTCCGGGGCTTGCGCCTGAAGAAGCCACCGGGGCGGTGGCCGGCGCTGCGCCAACGCCGGCCCCCGAAAGCGAACCCGAATCCCAACCCCAACCCGCGCAGCTTGCCGGCAATGACGCCGGCGAGATTGCCGATCCCATCCTGCCGCCGGCGGCGGTATTGCCAGATGACCAGGTTCTCCATACCCCCGCAAGCAGCGGGGAAGAACAGGCCGAAGCCATCGATCCCGCGCTGGATGTGGCCGAAAGCAATCGCCTGCTTGCGGAAGAATTGGCGGCGGATCCGTCGGATTACAGCGTCGCCGGCAACAGCAGCATCGAAATCCAGGCTTCCGAGACCCTGGGCCACTATGCCGAATGGCTTGACCTTCGAGCCCGCGATATCCGCCGTCTCAACAACATGGCTTTTCGCGATCCGGTCATCGTGGGCGAGCGCCTGCGGCTGGATTTTTCCCGGGTGAATATCGCCGAATTCGAGCGCGCGCGGCGTGAATTTCACTCCGGCCTGCAGCGGGAGTTTTTCGGCGATTACCGCATCCAGGGCGTCATCAGCCATACGGTGCGGCAAGACGAAAATATCAGTTCACTGGCCAGCAGCCGCTACTCGACCCCATTCTGGTTGTTGCGCCAGTACAATCCGGGCCTGGAACTGAACCGCCTGCAAATCGGCCAGGAGATCATCTTTCCCCGCCTGCGGCCCGTGCAATAATCCACACCACTGTCATTCCGCGCGAAGTCGCGGAATCTCCCCGCCGTGCCGCTGAGCCGGATTCTGGAGATTCCGCGGCGACGCGCGGAATGACAGGGGCCCGCATGGCCTGTTGCCCAGAAACCCTGGAGAAACCCTGGGAAAACCCTGGGACACCCATCCACCCATCGAGGACAGCCACAGTGAACGAAAAAGCGACCGAGACAGCCAACCGGAGCCTGAAACTCCACGGCATCACCCTGAGCAATTACTACAACATCCTGAAAACCATCCTGATCGAGAAGGGAATGGACTTCACCGAAGAACACGCCAGCCCCAGCCAGGAGCCGGACCTGCTCGTCCGCAGCCCCATGGGCAAGGTGCCCTTTGTCGAGACCGAACAGGGATTTCTCACCGAAACCGGCGTCATCATCGACTATCTCGACGCGCTCGGCGAAGGGCCGGATTTCTATCCCGCGGACGCCTTCGCCAGGGCCAAGGTGCGGGAACTCATGCGCCATATCGAGTTGTACATCGAACTGCCCGCGCGACGGCTGTACGGCGAGGTGTTTTTCAATCGTCCCGCCAGTGACGAAGAAAAGGAGGCCGTGCGCAAGCTGCTTGAGCGGGGCTTCGCCAGCCTCGGCACACTGGCGAGTTACGATCCCTGGCTGGCGGGAAACCAGATCACCTACGCCGATTTCTTCTTTCGTTTTACCGTCAGCCTCGCCACGGTGGTGTGCAGGAAAGCCCTGGACTGGGACGCCTACAATGAGGTTCCGAATATCCGGGAACTGCTGGAGCGGCTCAACGGGCGGGACTCCATCCGCCGCGTCATGAAAGACCAGCAGCCTGCACACTAGGTATTCTCTGAAAAACTCCATCCGTGGAGTTTTTCATTATCGCAAAACAAAAGCGTGGTTTTGTTTTGCTCGCGTATTCAATGGCTTACGCCATCGAATACGGCGGCACTTCCATGTGCCGCAGGGAAGCTCTGACTTAATCAGAGCTTCCCTGGGAGCCTGCGCCGCAGGAATTCGCTATCGCCGCGCCGGCGACCGCGCCATCAGGCGCCATAGGGAAACCGTCATGTCACAGTCAGGCAAGGAGGATGCCCGGGCGCTCAGTCCGGCCCCCGCCGCAACCGTGGTGCTCGCCCGGGAGTCCGCCGCAGCCGGCGCCATCGAAGCGCTGCTGCTGCAGAGAAGCGCGCGGCTGGCGTTTCACGGCGGCCACTGGGTCTTTCCCGGCGGCAGGGTCGACGCATCCGATTTCACCGCGGCCGGCGGCGGCCTGGAGTATCCGGCGGCCTGCACGGCGGCCATCCGCGAGACCCGGGAGGAAACCGGCATTCCCATCCGGGAGGACTGGTTGATCCACGTGGGGCACTGGACCACGCCACCCGGCCTGCCGCGCAGATTCGCAACCTGGTTTTTCGTTTGCGCGCTGCGCGAACCGGTCACAGTGGCCATAGACCACGACGAAATCAGGGATTACCGCTGGATCACGCCCCGCCAGGCCCTGCTCGACGCCAGGGAAGAGAAATTCGTGCTGCCCCGCCCCACCCGGGTCACCCTGTCCGACATCAGCGTGTACGACAGCCTCGATGATCTGGAACAAGGACTGCGCCATGCCCCGATCCGGGTGTTTCCCCCCGAATCCCCCCATTACCGGCCAGCCGAGTCCGGTTGCGGGAAGTAAAGCGCAGGCCCACCCCCCCCCTGTCATTCCGCGCGCAACGAAGGCCCACCCCCCCCCCCCCCTGTCATTCCGCGCGCAGCGAAGCGGAGTCGCAGAATCTCTCGCAGTGGCCACCCAATGAGATCCCGCGACTGCGCGCGGGATGACTGATGTGAGCGCGCCCATTGCCAAAATGAGAATTGCCGGTGACAAAAAAAATCGCTTTCCGGACT
>JAJDVS010000091.1 GCA_022825945.1 Pseudomonadales bacterium | reverse complement strand
TGCGCCGTAGGAATTCACGGCTGCAAATCCGCTCTCATCCACGCCCCTGGCCGCTCGATTTCGTTGCATATTCACCAATATTCGCCTCAATCGACCGGCCAGGGGCGCGGCGATAGCGAATTTTCGCTTTCGCGAATTCCTGCGGCGCAGGCTCCTAGACTTCCATAACAAAACCATTACAATCGCCCACTTCGCGCCCGCAACCGAGACCCTGGTCAATGAGTCAACATAGTACGATCACGGAATTGAAAAACTGGCTGTCGATGCAGATCATCGGACAGGAACGGCTGATCGACCGGTTGCTGATTGCCCTGCTCGCCGATGGCCACCTGCTCGTGGAAGGCGCGCCGGGGCTCGCCAAGACCAAGGCGATCAAGGATCTTTCCCGGGGCATCGAAGGCGACTTCCACCGCATCCAGTTTACCCCGGATCTGTTGCCCAGCGATATTACCGGCACCGAGGTTTTCCGGCCCGAAGACGGCTCCTTCCGTTTCCAGCAGGGTCCGATTTTCCACAATCTGGTGCTTGCCGACGAAATCAACCGCGCCCCCGCCAAGGTGCAGTCGGCGCTGCTCGAAGCCATGGGCGAGCACCAGGTCAGCGTGGGCCGCGAATCCTTTACCCTGCCGCCGCTGTTTCTGGTCATGGCGACCCAGAACCCCATCGAGCAGGAAGGCACCTATCCCTTGCCGGAAGCGCAGCTTGACCGCTTTCTCATGCATGTCACCATCACCTACCCCGCCATCGAGGCCGAGCGCGACATTCTCCATCTGGTGCGGGACGAAGCCGCCAACAAGCTGCCCCAGCCACCCAGCCAGGTGCCCCAGGACAGGGTTTTCGCCGCCCGCCAGGAAGTGCTCGAAATGCACATGGCGCCGGAAGTCGAGGAATACATCATCCAGCTCATCATGGCGACCCGGAATCCCCTTGTGTACGGCCAGGATCTGGAGGGCTGGCTCGAATACGGCGCCAGCCCCCGGGGCACGATCTCACTGGACCGCTGCGCCCGGGCCCACGCCTGGATTCAGGGCAAGGATTTCGTCAGCCCCGACGATGTGCAGGAAATCCTGTTCGACGTGCTCCGCCACCGCATCCTGCTCAGTTTCGAGGCCGAAGCCAGCGGCGTCACGCCGGACAAGGTGCTGGAAACGATTCGCGAACGCGTGCCCTCCGCCTGACTGGCCTTGCCGGCATGAGTTCCAGGCACCGCATCGACCCGCAACACGCGCGCTACCGGACCACCGGCGCGGCGGTCACCCTGCGGCAGTTGCTGATGCAGCGCTATGCCGCGAAGACTCTCGAATATCTTGCCCACAGCCGCTCCATTGCCGGCATCAGCGGCCTGCATCTTTCCAAAATGCGCGGCCGCGGCATCGATTTCGAGGAATTCCGCCCCTATCAGCCAGGCGACGACATCCGCCTGATCGACTGGCGGGTGACCGCCCGCACCAGCCGACCCTTTACCAAGGTTTTCCGCGAAGAGCGCGAGCGGCCGGTCATCATCGCGGTGGACCAGACCCGCAACATGTATTTTGGCAGCCGGGTGGCGTTCAAGTCGGTCATCGCCGCCCAGGCCGCCGCGGTATTCTGCTGGCTCGCCATAGACAACGGCGACCGGGTGGGCGGACTGGTTTTCTCCGATCGCGAAGCGCGCCTTGTGCGGCCCAAGCGCAGCCGGCGCTCGGCGCTGCATCTGCTCAACCAGGTGTATGAATTCAACCAGGCGCTTGGCGGCGTCACCCGTGGCGATTCCGAAGCAGGCGAGAGCACCGGCCTGTCCAGCGCCCTCGGCCAGATTCGCAAGATTCTCCGCCCCGGCAGCACCTTGTATGTGATTTCGGATTTTGTCACCCTCGATGGGCGGGCGGTAAACTTCCTCAATCAGCTCAGCCAGCACAACAACGTGGTATGTTGCCTGGTGTACGATGCACTGGAAGAATCCCTGCCCACGCCGGGGCTATACAGTATTACCGACGGTCGGCGCAAGGGCGCGCTGAACACTTTCAACCGGCGCGCAAGAATTCGCTACCGGGAACAGTTCGCCGAACGAATGCGGCTGATCGAGTCCGAACTCGACCGCCTCCAGGTGGCGCTGTTGAAAATTCGCACCAGTGATCTCGTGGTGGAGCAGATACGCCAGTGGATAGCGCAGAACTCCTAGCCCAGCTCGCGGATATTCATTTGCCCGGACCCGTGGGATTCTGGCCGCCGGCGGCGGGCTGGTGGCTGCTCGCCCTGGTGCTTGCGCTCGGCCTCTGGTTTGGCGGACGGTGGGCCTGGACGGTCTGGCGCCGGCGCCGGTTCTGCGGTCAGGCCCTGCTGGAACTCGAACGCATTCTGGACGCCTTCGCCGCGGCGGAAAGCGAAACCCGGGACGCGGCCCGGTTGCGTTACGTCAATGCCTTCAATTCGGTCCTGCGGCGCGTGGCGCTGACGCATTTCCCCCAAACCCCCGTGGCTGGCCTCGGCGGCGATGACTGGGTGCGCTTTCTCCGGGAGCACGGCAACTGTGAAAATCTCGACCGGGACCTCGCCGCGGCATTGAGTCACGGCCGATTCCGGCCTACCATCTCCGTGGAGGCGGACAAGCTCCACGAATTCGGCCGGGAGTGGATTCGCTCCACCTATCTGCGCCCCCGCCGCCGCCCGCAGCGACCGCATCAGACTGCAAACGGTCTGAAGGTATCAGGTTCCGATGCTTGAATTCACCTGGCCCTGGGCGTTTCTGCTCCTGCCCCTGCCCCCGCTGGTGTATCGGCTGGCGACCCGCGCCCCGCGTCAGGACGCCGCTCTCTACGTGCCTTTTTTCAGCGCCCTCACCCGGCTCCAGTCCGACCATGAAAACCTGACTTCCGGGCGCATTCTCAACCTGATCTGCTGTGTGCTCATCTGGCTGCTCGTGGTGCTTGCGGCGAGCCGGCCGCAATGGCTGGGAGAACCCGTGCAATTGCCATCCACCGGCCGCGACCTGATGCTTGCGGTGGATATCTCCGGCAGCATGGAAGCCCAGGACATGATCGTCGGCAACCGCCAGGCTTCGCGCATCGACGTGGTGAAGGCGGTGGTGGGCGATTTTGTCGAACGCCGGGAAGGCGACCGGCTCGGCCTGATCCTGTTCGCCGCCCACGCCTATATCCAGGCGCCGCTGACCTTCGACCGCAAGGTGGTGGGAGAACTGCTGGAAGAGGCCGATATCGGCATCATCGAGGAATCGGCCACCGCCATCGGCGACGCCATCGGCCTTTCGGTCATCCATTTGCGCAGCCGGCCGGAAAACAGCCGGGTGCTCGTTCTGCTCACCGACGGCGTCAACAATGCCGGCGAAGTTTCGCCGGAACAGGCGGGCCAACTCGCCCGCACCGAAAACATCAGGATCTACACCATCGGCATCGGCGCAGACCAGATCACCCAGCGCACCTTTTTCGGCGCCCGCACCATCAATCCTTCCGCCGAACTCGACGAGGCCGTGCTGACCCGTATCGCCGAAGCCACCGGCGGGCGCTATTTCCGCGCCCGGGACGTGTCCGATCTGGTGGGCATCTACGAGGAACTCGACCGGCTCGAAGCCATTGAGCAGGACGAGCAAACCTACCGCCCCACCCGGGTGCTGTTTCACTGGCCCCTGGGCGGAGCCGTGCTGATCAGCTTCCTGCTGGCGCTGGTATCGATTCCCTGGCTGTCGCTGTCGGGCCGGGCGGTATTGAGCGACCCGGAAGAACTGCCCGCGGGAGCCCGGGAAGCGTAGGAGCCCCATGGAATTTTCCACCGCCATCTTCAACGAGTTTCATTTCCTGCGCCCCTGGTGGCTGCTGGCGCTGCTGCCCGCGGTGGTTTTCGTATTCGCCCTGTGGCGCATGAACAGCTCCCTGAGCGCCTGGGACAAGGCCATAGACAAGAATCTGCTGCCCTTTCTGCTGGACCGCTCGCGCAATGCCTCCCAGCGCACTCCCCTGTTGTTGCTGCTCTGCGCCTGGTTGCTGTCGGCCATTGCCCTGGCCGGCCCGGTTTGGGAAAAACTGCCCCAACCGGTGCAGCAGCGAGAGGACGCCATGGTCATCGTCATGGACCTGTCGCTGTCGATGTTCGCCCAGGATCACGCGCCGTCGCGCCTCGATCTGGCCAAGCGCAAGCTGCGCGATATCCTGGCCCTGCGCGACGAAGGCCAGACCGGCCTGGTGGTCTATGCCGGCGACGCCCACGCGGTCATGCCGCTCACCGACGATGTGGTCACCATCGAGGCCCTGGTGCCTTCCCTGAACCCCAACATCATGCCCTTGTTCGGCAGCAACCCCATGGCGGCCATCGAGATGGCCATGGAACTGCTCAACAATGTGGAGGCATCCGAAGGCAGGATTCTGCTCATGACCGACGGCATCAGCGGCTTTGACCAGGAACTGCTGATTACCCGGCAACTCGAGGAGACGCCCCACGAATTGCTGATCATGGGAATCGGCACCGAACAGGGGGCGCCCATCCGCACCAGCGACGGCAATTTTCTCACCGACCGGCAGGGCGCCATGGTGGTGCCCACCCTGAACCGCAGCGTACTGCAATCCCTGGCCAACCGGGTCGGCGGGCGCTATCACGATATCCAGCTTTCCGACTCGGACCTGGCCTATTTGCTCACCGACCTCAATCTGCTCGACGATCCGCGGTTGAGCGATGTGGAGGAAGAGTTCGACGTCTGGTACGAAACCGGCCCCTGGCTGCTCCTGCTGATTGCGCCCATCACCGCGCTCGGTTTCCGCCGGGGCTGGCTGTTCGGTTGGCTGCTTGCGACCGGCGTCCTGACTTTCCCGCTGGCCCCGGAAGCCAGTGCGGCGGAATGGGCCGGACTGTGGCAAACTCCCGACCAGCGCGGCGCCAGGGCCTACGCC
Organism: Pseudomonadales bacterium; assembly: GCA_022825945.1. Lineage (GTDB taxonomy): Bacteria > Pseudomonadota > Gammaproteobacteria > Pseudomonadales > Pseudohongiellaceae > UBA9145. Next base: position 5,806 of record JAJDVS010000091.1, on the reverse strand, counting down.
GAGGAAGACCACTCCCTGGCCGCCAGCCTGTTTGAATCTCCCGGCTGGCAGGGCGCCGCCAACTATCGCGCGGAAAATTACGATGCCGCCATCGCCGCTTACAGCGCCCTCAACACCCCCGATGGTCATTATAATCGGGGCAATGCCCTGGCCCTGACCGGCAATTACGCGGAGGCCATTGCCGCCTATGACATCACCCTCGGCATGGTCCCGGGACACGAGGACGCCATTTTCAACAGGGGAATCGTCGAACAACTGCTTGAGGAACAGCAGTCGGAAGACGGCGAAAGCACCGACGGCGACAACGAGAGCGAGCAGTCGGAACAGAATTCCGATCAGCAGTCGGAGCAGCAGGAACAAAGCGAGCAACAGGATCAGCAAAGCCAGGAAGGCGACCAGAACCAGCAGCAGGATCAGCAACAGAACCAGGCGCCGGAAGATCAGGAGAGTTCCGAATCGAACAGCGAGCAGAATACGCCAAGCCAGAACAGCAACGAGGAATTCGAGGAACAGCAGTCACTCGAACAATGGTTGCGCCGGATCGAAGACGATCCCGGCGAGTTGCTCCAGCGCAAGTTCCGCTACCAGTACCGGCAGCGGCAATTGAACGGCACGGCCAACAGTCTGCAGGACGGAGGTCAGATATGGTAAGGCAGACAATCTGCGCGATACTGCTCGCGGCCTTCGTCCTGCCGCTACTCGCCCAGGAGATCGAGACCAGCGTTGACCGCACTGAACTCGCCCGGGGCGAAACCCTGACCTACACCATTCGCGTCTTCGACCGGCGCCAGGGCATGCAACTCGACCTGACGCCGCTCACCGAGGATTTCGACGTGCTCGGCACCCGCACTTCGAGCCAGATTCGCAGCGTCAATGGCAACGTTGAATCCTGGACCGACTACATCGTCACCCTGTTTCCGCTCACCGAAGGCAATCTCACGATTCCCGCCATCCAGGTCAACGAAGCCCTGACCGAACCCGTTGAAGTACTCGTGCGCAATGAAGGCACCCGCTCCAACCAGGGCAGTGAGGAGCTTTTTCTGGAACTTGAGGCCAGCAAGGAATCCATCTATGTGCAGGAGCAACTGCTGTTCGCCGTGCGCCTGTATTACACCATCAACGGTATCCGCAATCCCCAGTTCACCGAGCTGGAAATTCCGGATACCGTGATCCAGTTGATCGGCTCGCCCAACCAGTACGAAAAACTCATCGACGGCGTCCGCTACGGCGTCTATGAAAAGCGCTATGTGATTTTCCCACAGCGCAGCGGCTCCCTGGAGATTCCGGATATCCTGTTTCGCGGCGAAGTCACCGATGGGTCGAGCAATTTCGTCTTTCGCAATCTCAACACCCGGCGCGTGACCGCATTCACCGAGGGCATGAGCATCGCCGTCCTCGAACGCCCGGAAACTGCCCGGGACAGCGATTACTGGCTGCCCCTGCGCGAACTGAATATCGAGGAAAGCTGGGAAGGCCCCGTGGGTGACCTGCGCGTCGGCGATACCATGACCCGCACCATCATTCTGGAAGCCCAGGGCCTTGACGGCGCGGTGCTGCCGCCGCTGGCGGAAATCACCCTGGACGGCGCCAATGTGTATCCGGAACCTTCGGAGATCGAGCGCATGTTCGTCGATGGCAGTATCGTGGGCACCCGCATCGAGCGCAGTTCCATCATCGCCACCGAAGCCGGCGCCCTGGAAATCCCGGAAGTCGTCATTCCCTGGTGGAATGTGGAAACCGACCAGCAGGAATTCGCCACCATCCCCGCCACGGTGCTGGCCATCAATACCGTAGCCGGCGCCACGCCCGCCGAACAGACCGTTGCCGGCAGCGGCGATGACCTGGCTGAACTGCTCGCCGCGGCCCCCGCGGTGGACCAGGAAATGATCGATGCCCAGGCCGCCGCGGAAACCATCGAAATCAGCGAAAATTGGCTCGAATGGCTGCTCGGCGTCGTCATCGCCGGCATTGCCGCGGCGCTGTATCTGGCGCTGCTGCGACCGCGCCACGGGGCCATTGCCGAACATCTGCGCCAGCGACGGCAACAAGTCCGGGCCCATTACGCCCCGGAGAACCACGAAGGCGTGGCCTACCGCAGCCTGCGCAGGGCCCTGAACCGCGGTGAATTGCCACAAATCCGCCACTGTCTGGTGCGCTGGGCCGACCACCATATCGATTCCCGCCGTATCGCCAATATGGAGGACATCCTCAACCAGCGCGAGGCGCCGGAACTGCACGATTTCGTCAACCAGGTCCAGGCCGCCCTGTTCAATCAGGCCGCCCCATCCGACATTTCCGCAGCGGAAACCGCCGAGCCTGCCATCAACCCCCGGGAATTCGCCCGCATCGCGGCCAGGATGCGCAAGCGGAAACAGCAACGAATCCGCAGGCAGCGCAAGGCCGCCCGCTACGCCCTCACCCCGCTGTACCGCATCTGAATACAGTGGGTGTCATCCGGCACCGGCTCATATTTCGTTTCTTCGGGCAAACTCATTGATGTGCTCGGCGGCGCGGAAAGCGAGCGCCATGATGGTCATGGTGGGTTGGCCGCGGCTTGAAGTCACCATGGAACTGCCGTCGCAGAGGAACAGGTTGGGCACATCGTGGGTGCGATGGTAACGGTCGATGACCGAAGTGGCGGGATCGTCGCCCATGCGGCAGGTTCCCAGCATGTGGGAACTGACTTCCTGGCCGGTCTCGGGATAGCTTGCGTGAATCTCGACCGCCCCCGCGGCTTCCATCAGTTCCACCGAACGATCCATGAAATAGCGCATGGTAGCGAGGTCGTCGGGATGATCCATATAGGTGCAGCGCAGCGCCGGGCGGCCCCAGCGGTCGCGGAACTCGGGATCGAGGGTGATATTGTTCGAGTCCAGCGGCAGGGAGGTGGTATGGCCGTCAAAAGCTGCGGAATGGGTAAACTCCTGCCGTAATCTGGCCTTGAATTCGCTGCCCCAGGTGGGGCCATCGAACATGCTCGTGGCGATGGCGGACTCCATGGGCGTGCCACTGCGCGCCGGATGCCGCCCGTCGATACCGCCGCCGCCGTAAAAACCCAGGTTCGGGTCGAGTTCGTACCAGTCGTGCACCACCCGGGTCGCCGGAATTCCCTTGTGGGCATTGACGGGTTCGGGGAACAACCCGGACACTTCGCTATAGCCGTTGAACATGAGATTGCGACCGACAAAGCCGCTGCTGTTGGCCAGGCCATCGGGAAAGCGGGCGGAGTCGGACAACAACAGCAGACGCGGCGTTTCCGCGCCATTGGCGCAGATCACCACGGCCCGGGCGCGCTGGGATTGTTCATTGTCCCCGGCGTCAAAATAGCTCACTTCGCTGGCGCGTCCGCTCTCGTCGGTTTCCACCCGGGAGACGGTGCAATGGGTGCGCAATTCGTAGTTGCCCGTGGCCAGGGCGGCGGGAATCATGGTGATCATGGTGGAGGACTTGGCGTTCACTTCACAGCCGAAGCCGAGACAGAATCCACAATGCACGCAGGGAGGCCGGCCATTATGGGGCCGGGAAAGAATGGCCACCGGCGCGGGATAGGCGGTGTAGCCCAAGGCCCGCGCGCCGCGTTCAAGCAAGACATCGGAGCCTTTCACGGCCATGGGCGGGCAGGGATAGTCCCGCGAGCGCGGCGGGTCCCAGGGGCCCTGGAGGCCCGACACCCCCACTTCCCAATCGACCCGGGTGTAGTATGGCTCCAGGTTTTCGTAGCGAATGGGCCAATCGGCGAAATTGGTGCCCGGAATCGTCCCGCGAACGCTGGCCTCCATGAAGTCGATAGGACGCAGTCGCCAGAAGTTGCCGGAAAAATGCAGGCTGCTGCCGCCGACATTATGGGCGTAGTTGCATACCCGATCACGCAGGGTTGCGGTCTCGCCCGCAGTCTTGCGGAAAGTCTGGGGTCGGCCCCTGCGGTGATTCCAGGTCAGGTCGTTGTTGAAAAAAGTGCCCCATTCATCGTGGCGGAAATCCGCCGCCTGGAGATGCGGCCCCTGTTCCAGTTGCACCACCGAATGCCCGGCCTCGGCAAGCTCCCTGGCGATGATTCCGCCGGCGGCGCCTGAGCCGACGACGACAAAATCGACTTCTTCCCGGGTCTGGAATGTGGCCCCGGCCATGATTATCGCCCTCCCTGATTCATGTAATCCTCGTCGTAATAGCCGAATGGCGGTTGCCAGACGGAGCGGTTCTCAAAGCCAAGCAGATCCCAGCCCGCCAGGTCGCGATTGCCGCCGTACTCCGGCAGGGCGAACATGCCGGCCACGGTGAGGAAGCGGATCGTGGCGAAGAATTCGCTGTCCTCGATTTCGCGCAGCAACTCGTCTTGTTGTCCGCTTTCCAACAGCGAGAAGCGGTCCACCGGAAAGCGCACCGCCACAAGTTGCTGCAATTGCCCCAACCCTTCGCGCAGCAACTCAAGCTCGCGCTCGCGCTGGTCGGCGAGCACCGTATCCATGAAATGCGCCACGCCGGCTTCCCGGGCGCCCGGGGTATCGTCGGGGGGGATGATGCGGTCGGCAATGGCCGCGAACTCTTCGGCTTCTTCACCGCCCAGCAATTGCAGGGCGGTGCCGTCGAGTTCGTTCCGCGCCGCGCGGGAACAGGCGGTGAGGATTGCCGGCAGGCTGAGCGCAATAGCGGAACGAGGCAGGGCCGAAAGGGTATTTTTCAGCAGGGCGCGGCGGCTAAGCGGGTGCGGTTCCATTCGGCGAGGCCACCAAAGCCGGCAAGCCAGCTCCGGTCAAGGCGATTTGAATTTGCCGCAAACTATAACACAACAGGCCGGGAGCTGGCGCCTGAAGCAGTGATCAGACAGCAATGCGATACGCATACCAGGCGATGCTGGCGGCCAGCGCAATCAGCCCGCTGGACATTCCGAGCAGGCCCGTGAGAAGCCAGACTTTCATGGACTCGATTCGGGTGTGCAAGGTCGCGATCTTGATTTCCAGATTCTTTTCCAGGGACACCAGATCAGCCCTGGTTTCTGCCTTATGGGACGCCATTTCCGCCCTGAGCGTGATCGAATCGGCCCTGGCTTCCTTCTTCAGGGACGCTATTTCCGCCCTGGTTTCCTTCTTCAGGGACGCCATTTCCGCTCGGAGCGTGGTTGAATCGGCCTTGAGTACGGTCAAGTCAGCCTTGAGCGCGCTCAAATCAGCCTTGGTCGCAACTTCTTTCCGTCTCGCCAATGGCTCCACGGCTGTGATGATGGTTCTGGCGATGGCTTCGGCCTGGGCTTGGGTCATGCCGGCTCGTTTCATGTCCAATGTGCTGTCGAGTATAGCTTGTGCTTGCATGGCATCTCCAGTTTTGTCCTGAAATTGGTAATAAAGCGCTCCGGGCTTTGCCCACGAGCTTCACTGTTACAGCATAGAACAAGGGTTGGGGAAATGCGTAGTTTTTGGGGAAAATAGTTTGCGGCTGAGCGCAGCAACTCCCGCCCCGGCAATGCAGCCGAAGCCGAAGTCACCGTGGCCAGCGATTCCCGTCATGGCGCCGCCCCCCCCTGTCATTCCGCGCGCAGTCGCGGAATCTCCCCGGGAGGCCACCCCACGTCATTCTGCGCGAAGCGAAGCGGAGTCGCAGAATCCCATGAACCCGGCACTGCCATTCGACGGGAGATTCCGCGACTGCGCGCGGAATGACGGAAGACGGTCTATCGCGACAACGCCTCCCGCAGGAACCGCTGTTCCATGCATCGGAGCGCGTCGGCCACGGGGAGCCAGCCGGGCCGGCCGGCGGCGGCGTGGAAGCTCGCCTCGGCGGGGGTGACAATTGTCGCGTCGTTCGCCCCGCC
>JAJDVS010000050.1 GCA_022825945.1 Pseudomonadales bacterium | reverse complement strand
AACAGTCGCGCAGTTCCTGACTGGCGCGAACGCAAGCGCGGGCGATGGCGCGCAGACCGACAATTCCACGGTCCGGAAATTCGACTGCGAGATCATCGACGCCGGTTTCCGGCGCAACATGGAAATTTCGGTCGAAGTGCCGGGCTCGCCGCTGTCCGCGGTGATGAGCGCGGAAGTCTGGGATGAGTTGTACCAGCGGCTGGTGGAACTGATTCTGGCGCACACCACCACCCTGGTCTTCGTCAACACCCGCCGCCTGTCCGAACGTCTGGCTCTCGCTCTCGGCGAACGCCTCGGCGAACGCCTCGGCGAAGGCGTGGTCAGCGCCCACCATGGCAGCATGAGCCGCGACCATCGCTTTGCCGCCGAGCAGCAGCTCAAGACCGGCAAGCTCAAGGTGCTGGTGGCCACGGCTTCCATGGAACTCGGTATCGATATCGGCCATGTGGACCTGGTGGTGCAGTTTTCCTCGCCCAAGCGAATCGCGGCATTCCTGCAGCGCGTGGGGCGCAGCGGCCATTCCATCGACGGCACTCCCAGGGGGGTGCTGTTTCCCCTGAGCCGCGATGACCTGTGCGAAGCCGCCGCCCTGCTCCTGGCGATCCGCGCCGGAGAGCTCGACCGCATCCACGCGCCGGAAAAGCCACTCGACATCCTCGCCCAGCAGATCGTGGCGGAAACCGCGATGCATGGCGACGGTCTCGCACTCGATGAGTTGTACGGGCTGATTCGCCGGGCGCATCCCTACCGCGGTCTCGAGCGGGCCGAGTTCGACGACATCATCCAAATGCTCGCCGAAGGCTACACGACCCGGCGCGGCAGGCGCGGGGCGCTATTGCATCTCGACGCCATCAACGGGCAAGTGCGGGCCCGACGCGGCGCCAATCTCACCGCCCTCACCAATGGCGGGGCAATTCCCGACATGTTCGACTACCAGGTCGTGCTCGATCCCCAGGATGTGGTGGTGGGAACACTGAACGAGGATTTCGCCCTCGAATCCCTGCCCGGAGACGTGTTCACCCTGGGCAGTCATAGCTGGCAGATGATCCGCATCGACGGCCTCAAGGTGCGGGTGCGGGACGCCCAGGGGGCAAGCCCGACGATTCCGTTCTGGTTCGGCGAAGGCCCGGGCCGTAGCCGGGAGCTTTCCGAGGCGGTTTCCGGCTTGCGGGAGCGTCTGGCGGGCCTGTTGCGGGAAGGCGGCCCCGAAGCCGCCATGGACTGGCTGGGAAGCGATGCGGGGCTCGACGCAGCCGCCGCCAGCCAGCTTGTGGAGTATCTCAACGCCGGCATGACCAGCCTCGGCGTGATGCCGACGCGGCGGACCATCGTCATGGAGCGCTTTTTCGACGAAGTGGGCGACATGCACCTGGTCATCCATGCGCCTTTCGGCAGCCGTCTCAACCGGGCCTGGGGCCTTGCCCTGCGCAAGCGATTCTGCAAGTCATTCAACTTCGAGCTGCAGGCCGCGGCCAACGAGGACAATATCGTGCTGTCCCTGGGCTCGGTGCACAGCTTTCCCCTGGAAGAAGTTTTCCGCTACCTCAACAGCAGGACCGTGCGCGATGTGGTGATCCAGGCCATGCTCGACGCGCCCATGTTCGAGGTGCGCTGGCGCTGGAACGCCACCCGCTCGCTGGCGATCCAGCGCAACCGCAACGGCAGGCGGGTGCCGCCGCAATGGCAGCGCATGGACGCCGAGGACTTGGTGGCCCACGTTTTTCCGGACCAGATCGCCTGTCAGGAAAACATCACCGGCCAGCGCGAGATTCCCGATCACCCGCTGGTGAAGCAGACCGTCCATGACTGCCTCACCGAAGCCATGGACGTGGCGGAACTCATCTCCCTGCTCAAGGACATGGAACAGGGCCGGCTCGAACTCGTCAGCCGCGACCTGCGGGAGCCCTCTCCCTTCGCCCAGGAAATCATCAATGCCCGGCCTTACGCCTTCCTCGACGACGCGCCGTTTGAGGAACGCCGCACCAACGCCATTCGCAACCGCTCCTGGCTCGACCCGGGGGAAGTGGAAGACTTCAGCCTGCTCGATCGGGAAGCCATCGAGCGGGTCAAGGCCGAGGCCTGGCCCGCGGCAAGCAACGCCGAGGAATTGCACGATGCCCTCCTCACCCTGGGTTTCATGACTTCCCGGGAATTCGGCGAGCTGGAAGTCCACGGCGGTCAACTGCTTGAGCAGGGCAGAATCCGCCAGTGCGGATCGCTTTGGCTGGCTACGGAAATGCTGCCCCGGCTTGCCGCGCTGGTCCCGGACGCCGGAACCGGTTTCGAGCTTCCCGATTTCCTGCGCGAGGAACAATGGACCCCGGAGGACGCCCTGCGGGACCTGATCCGGGGACGCCTGAGCGGACTTGGCCCGGTGACGGCGACCGATCTGGCGAATGACCTTCCGGACCCGGTCGCTGAAAGCGCGGTGGAAGCCGCCCTGCTCATCTTGCAGGGCGAAGGCTTTGCCATGCAGGGGCATTTCCTGCCCGACTCCCGCAACGGCACCAGTCCGGGTCCGGTACAGTGGTGCGAGCGACGATTGCTGCAACGCATCCACCGCTACACCATCGACCAGCACCGCAGGAACATCAAGCCGGTTTCGCTGGCCACCTATACCGAATTCCTGTTTGAACGCCATGGCCTGCGCGCCTGCGAAGCCGACTCATCTTCCCTGGCGCTGGACGGCCAGACCCGGCTGCGGAACTGTGTCCGATTGCTTGACGGCGCCAGCGCCCCGGCGGCGGCCTGGGAAGGCAGCATCTATCCCGCCCGCATCGGCAATTACGATCCACAATGGCTCGATCTGCTCAGCATCAGCGGGCGGCTCGCCTGGGGCCGCTACAGTTTGCCGGCGAACCGCCTGCGGGGCGGCAGCCCCATCAGGACAACCCCCATCACCATGGCCCTGCGCAGTAGTCTCGATATCTGGCAAGCCCTCGCGCGGGTTGCCGCCGAAGAGCGGGAAGCGGCGGAACCGGGCGCCGCGGCGCTCCGGGTGGAACAGGACCTGGCATCACACGGCGCAAGCTTTTTCGATGAAATCCTGTCCCGCAACGGGATGCTTCGCACCCAGCTTGAACAGGGGCTGGCGGAACTCGTCAGCCTTGGCCGGGTTTGCAGCGACAGCTTTACCGGATTGCGCGCCCTGTTGCTGCCCGAGCACAGGAAATCCGGCGGCAGGCGCAAGCGGCTGCCCACATTCGGAGTGGAAGACGCCGGTCGCTGGAGTCTGCTGGACAACTCCCGCTCCGCGGAAGACCCACCGGGGGCTTCGCCTTCCCGACCCCGGCGCAGACCCGCGCCCTGGCGCGCGCTGGACGAAGACCAGCTCCAGCGGCTGGTGGAAATCTATCTGGACCGCTGGGGCGTGATCTGCCGCTCGCTATTGGCAAGGGAATCACTGGCGCCGCCCTGGCGGGTGCTGCTTGCGGTGCTGCGCAAGGAAGAACTGCGCGGCAGGCTGCGCGGCGGCCGGTTTGTGGCGGGATTGCAGGGCGAGCAGTTCGCCCGCGCGGAAACTGTCGATGAGTTGCGCAAGTTCAGCCGCGAACAGCGCCCTGAACGGCATTTCGTGCTGTCGGCCGCGGACCCGCTCAACCTGCTGCACCTGCTGCTGCCGGAACGCTCGCTGCCACGGCTGACGCGAAACCGCGCGCTGTATCGCGCCGGCGTTCCATTGGCGGTGCTGATCTCCGGCGAAATCAGCTTTCTTGGGGAGGTCGCCGCCGGGGAACAATGGCGCTTGCGGCAGATGATCGTCAGCGCTTCCGCGCCGCCTGCCAGTCTTCCTGAATCAAGCGCCAATCCGCGTCGGGGCCGGTACCCGCAATCTCGCAAACTGCCCTCTGCCTGAGATTCTGCGACTACGCTTCGCTACGCGCAGAATGACATCCGGGCTTTCCTTATCGCAGAGTGACGCCATTCCTGACAGCGGGGCTTTCCTTCTCGCAGAGTGACGCCATTCCTGACAGCGGGGCTTTCCTTTTCGCGGGGTGGCGCCATCCCCGTCATTCTGCGCGCAGTCGCAGAATCTCATGGGATGGCCACACAAATGGACACTTTCAGGAAAAGCTGAAGAAAAACCGCAGGGAAAAGTACAGCACCAGGGCTGCCATGACGAGGCTGCCGAGGAAGCGGGCCGGATTTTCCCGGAAAAAGTCGAACATGGTCTTGGCTTCGCCCCGTTCCCGGGCGAGCCGATACTCGCTGCGAACGCGTTCGCGCCGCTCCTTCTGGTATTCGTCGAGCAGCCGCCGCGCGACCTCGAACTGCTCGTCCCGGTTCACCCAGATGGCGGGTAATGAAATACCGAACAGACCCGCCGAGGTTTCAAAATACTCAATCTCGTTGGCTTCGAGCAGGTCGCGCACATCCCGGGCTTCATCCTCGGGCACATGACGCAGGCGGAACAGCAGTTTCGACATCACGAAGCTCCCCGCCCGAACCGTGTAGCCCGGCCCACCGCCACCGCCGCCCAGCTCATCGCGCGGCGGCGCAAGGGATTGAAGTCAGGCTGAATCAGGAACTGGATTTGTGACTCAGAACGATCTGGCGCGGGCCGCTGGTGGTGGTCTGGCCACTCACTCCTGTGGGGATTTGCTGTACTTTTCCGCCCGCTTTCAGGAAAGCCGCAACATGCTTCGCCAAGTCTTCCCGGCTGGTCTCCGCAGCCACTTTCTTCTTCGATTTGGATGACATCAGTTCCTCGCCGATTTTAGTCAAAGCGGCGGAGTATACACCGCGCTCCCGCTGCGGCCAAATCAGGAAGCCATCACGAACCCGCCCCACCCGGCGACAGGCGGAACGTTCGTGAGAATTTCAGGCGGCAGCGGGCGACCCGGCTGCTACTTCTTTTTTCTGCCCCGTGAGCCGATGCGCTTGCGTGGCCTGGAAAAATATTCCGAATCGGCCTTCTTCGGCAGGTCCCCGATCAGGTCATCCACCGAAGCGCCATAGATCACCTTGATCTTGGCCAGCAACTCGAGCTCGACGTGGCAACCATAGTTGCGCCCGGTCTCGATATCCTCAAGCTGCTTGCGAGAGATATTGAGAAGCCTGGCGCCCTCATTCATGGAATAGCCGGTGTCGAGGCGCAATTTCCGGATGTTCTTCTTGACATCTACGGTTACCGGAGAAAATTTGGCATTTGTTCTGCTACTCATCTTCTTGTCGACTTTTTGCATGGTTCTTGTTGTCGAACCACTGCAAGCAATGGTCCACGTATGCGGTTCTCTGGCGTACTGTCCCGAGCCGCACGGGAACGGAAACTAACACAAAGCGGGGCAAAGCGTAATGCCCACCTTGCCAAGTCGGCGGAAAACCGCCGAAAATGCGGATAAATCCTGTTTCTGCGGGGTGATTTCCGGTTCAGGCCGGCTCAGTACAAACCGGAAACGATATGATATGGTCCGCTTTCGAACCTCCCCAATCGAGAACGCCATATGAACCCACACGACATTCAGGACGACAGCAGGCGGCAAATGCTCAAGGGCGCCGGCGTATTCGCCGCAGGCGCGGCGACGCTGCCGGGCTGGGTGCTGCCAGCCCTGGCCCAGGGCGAAACCCTCGTTCCTTTCACCGATGTGCCGGAAGCCTTCCAGGTCCGGGAAAAACGCCCCGGGGCAACTCACTACCAGGACACCCGGCAAATCACTTCGCACATTACGTCCAACGACGATTTCTACGTTGTTCAGCACTATGGCCAGCCGGAAGTCGACAACGACAGCTACCGCCTGCGGGTCACCGGCATGGTGGACCGGGAACTCGATCTTTCCCTGGCGGAGCTGATGCGGCGCGATGCGGTGGACCTGCAGGCGGGCTTCGAGTGCGGCGGCAACAGCCCCGGCCTGTTCAACGGTCTCATCGGCAACGCCAACTGGCGCGGCTGCGCGCTGAGTCAGTTGCTGAACGAGGCCGGCATCCAGGACGGCGCCAAAGAAGTCGTTTTCTTCGGCGCCGATGTGGGCATGGAAGAAATCCGCGAGCGGGAAGTCGAGAAGGCATTCGCCCGCAGCATGTCCATCGCCGACGCCATGCGCCCGGCCAATCTGCTCGCCTGGGAAATGAACGGCGAGCCATTGCCGGTGTACCACGGCAAGCCATTGCGGTTGCTGGTGCCGGGCTGGTATGGCGTGGCCAATGTCAAGTGGCTGACCCAGATTCATGTGCAGGACACCCGCTACATGGGCCGTTTCATGGGCCGCGACTACGTTACCCTGAAGCGGGTCATGGTGGGAGGCGAAGAGCGCTGGGTGGAGAATTCGGTCACCGCAATCCAGTTGAAGTCGGCGATTGTCCGGGTCACGGAACGCGGCGGGGAATACAATGTACTCGGCTTCGTGCTCAATGACGGTACGCCATTGCAAAGCGTCGAGGTCAGCGTTGACGGCGGCCCCTGGCAGCCCGCGCAACTGAGCGGGGAAAACACCCGCTATTCCTGGAAGCTGTTCAACTTCAACTGGGAAAATCCGGCGCCCGGCGAACATACGATCATATCCCGGGCGACCGACGTGAACGGCAATGTGCAGCCCACCGCGGATGAATTCCCGGAGAAAGTGAGCCGCTGGGAAAACTACGCCCAGTTCCCGCGCACGCTGACGATCTGAAACGGGTTGGATCAGGCCTCCCCCGCCGCCTGCGGCGGGCGCAGGCTGATGATTTTCCAGCCACGCTCACGGGCGACTTGCCGAAGGCCCTCGTCCGGGTCCACCGCCACGGCTTCGCCGGCAAGTTCGAGCAAGGCCAGGTCGTTCATCGAATCGGAATAGAACACGCTGTTGGCGATGCTCGCATCGGCGCCGCTCCGGGCGAGCCAGTCGCGCAGCCTGGCCACCTTGCCTTCGCGGAAACAGGGCGTGCCGCGGATGCGCCCGGTAATCCTGCCGTCCGCAAGTTCGGCTTCGGTGGCCAGCAGTTCATCAATGCCGAACAGCGCCGCAATCGGGCGGGTGATCAGATCATTGGTGGCGGTAAGGATCAGGCACCGGTCTCCCGCCCTCCGGTGCCGCGCCACGAGTTCCCGCGCGGCAGACAGCACCATGGGCCGCACCCGCTCGTGGATGAATTCCGCGAGCAGGGAGTCGCGCCCGGCGACGCTGAAGCCACGCACCGGCTCCAGGGTGAAAGCGAGCCAGGCGTGGATATCGAGCCGCCCAGCCAGATAATCGGCATAAAAACCGTCATTGGCCCTGCGGTGTTCGCTTTCGTCCACCAGACCGCGGGAAATCAGGAATTCTCCCCAGGCATGGTCGCTGTCGCCGGCGAGCAAGGTGTTGTCGAGGTCGAAAAGCGCCAGCCGCTGATTCATGGTCTTTACCATAGTTTCGTTTAACATACTGAAAATTATAAATTTTATCCGGGCGCGGGCCAATCGGAAGTTTGCTTGAGCACCGGGGACTGTGAAACAATGCCCGCTTTGCGGACAGGAACTCGGGAAAGTGCTCGACGCGGACGGATTCAGATCCAACGTAGGCATTATCATCTGCAATCCCTCCGGGAAGCTGCTCTGGACCAGGAGAATCGGCCAGGACGCCTGGCAGTTCCCCCAGGGCGGAATGCGGCCCGGCGAGTCATTCGAGCAGGCCCTGTACCGGGAATTGCACGAGGAAGTCGGGCTGTCGGAGGATGATGTCAGCATTCTCAAGCGCACCCGGGGCTGGCTGCGGTATCGCCTGCCGGAGCGGTTGATCCGGCGCGGCCCGGGGCCGCTTTGCATCGGCCAGAAGCAGAAGTGGTTTCTGCTCAGCCTCGATTCGGACGAGAGCCGGATTCAGCTTGTCCATTCCGCCCAACCCGAGTTCGACGACTGGCGCTGGGTCAACTACTGGGAGCCGGCAAGAAAAGTGATCGCATTCAAACGCGATGTGTACCGGAAGGCGCTGCGGCAATTCCGCGGCGCGCGGGACAAGTACGTCAACGGCCACGGGTAAGCCATGCTCGACCGACTCCGCAGCATTGTCCAGGAAGTCAGCACGGCGAAGGACCTGCAATCGGCGCTGGACATCATCGTCAACCGGGTGCGGGAAGCCCTGCACACCCAGGTCTGTTCCATCTATCTGCTCGACCAGGAATTCCACTGCCATGTCTTGATGGCCTCCGAGGGCCTCAACAAGGATGCGGTGGGAAGGGTCAGCCTCGAACTCGGCGAAGGCCTGGTGGGTCTGGTGGCGAAGCATGCCGAGCCCGTCAATCTGCGCGATGCGCCGCTGCATCCCCATTTCCAGTACCTTGCGGATACCGGCGAGGAGGATTTCCACGCTTTCCTCGGCGTACCCATCATTCACCACCGCTCGGTGCTCGGAGTGCTTATCGTGCAGCATCGCGAGCGGCGCCGTTTCGACGAAGGCGAAGAGGCCTTTCTGGTGACCCTGTCGGCCCAGCTTGCGGGAGTCATCGCCCACGCCGAGGCCACCGGCGCCATCGAAGGCATCAGCCCATCCGGGCATCGCATCTTCGATACGGCATTCAGCGGCGTATCCGGCTGCGCCGGCGTCGCCATCGGCACTTCGGTGGTGATCTACCCCCACGCCGACCTGAGCCATATTCCGGAACGCCTGATTGACGATGTCGAGGCCGAAGTCGACTACTTCAACGCCTGCCTCAATGCCGTGCGCGAGGAAATGCGCGAACTCAACGAACAGGTGGGCGGCCGGCTCGCGGAGGAGGAAAGGCTGCTGTTCGACGCCTACGTGCGGATTCTCGACGACGACGCCCTCGGCAACGAGGTGGTGGAACGAATCCGCATGGGCCACTGGGCCCAGGGGGCGCTGGGCCATGTGGCCAACGAACACCTGCGGGCCTTCGAGTCCATGGAGGACGAGTACATGCGCGAGCGCGCGGTGGATATCCGCGACCTCTGCGCCCGGGTGCTGTCCCATCTGCAACAGGAAAAACCCGACAAACCCGAATATCCCGATGACACCATCCTGGTAGGCGAGGAACTTACTGCGTCCACGCTCGTGGAAGTGCCCAAGAACAAGCTCAAGGGGCTGATTTCGGTGAAAGGCTCGGGCAATTCCCATGTGGCGATTCTGGCGCGAACCATGGGCACGCCCACGGTCATGGGCGCCGTCGACCTGCCCTTTCATCAGCTCGACGGCAAGCCGCTGATTGTCGACGGCTACAAGGGCGAGGTGGTGACCAACCCTTCGGAGCATCTGCTGGAGCAGTTCCGCGCCACGATTCGCGAACAGGAAGAGTTGAACCGGGACCTCGCCGGACTCAAGGACCTGCCCTGCGAAACCGCCGACAATCACCGGGTTTCGCTATGGGTGAATACGGGCCTGATGTCCGATGTGCCACGCTCGCTCGACCAGGGAGCCGAGGGAATCGGCCTGTTCCGCACCGAAGTGCCTTTTCTGCTCGCCGAACGATTCCCCAGCGAGCAGGAGCAGACCGACATCTATCGCGAACAACTCGATACCTGCGCGCCCAAGCCGGTGACCATGCGCACGCTGGACATCGGCGGAGACAAGGCGCTGTCGTACTTCCCCATCGAGGAGGCCAACCCCTTCCTCGGCTGGCGCGGCATTCGCGTCACCCTGGACCATCCGGAAATCTTCACCGCCCAGGTTCGCGCCATGATGCGGGCGAGCATCGGCCTCGACAATCTCCAGATCATGTTGCCCATGGTGAGCAATGTGCGTGAGGTGGAAACCGCCGCCAGCCTGATTCGCAAGTCCTACCACGAGCTGTTGCAGGAAGGCGCGGATCTCCCCTTTCCGCCCATCGGCGTGATGATCGAACTGCCCGCCGCGGTGTACCAGACCCGGGCGCTCGCCCGCATGGTGGATTTCGTTTCCATCGGCAGCAACGATCTGACCCAGTACCTGCTCGCCGTGGACCGCAACAATCCCCGGGTCGCCAATCTGTTTTCGTCTTACCATCCCGCAGTGCTCAGCGCCCTGCAGCATGTGGTCGATCAGGCCCATGCCGAGAACAAGCCGGTGAGCATCTGCGGGGAGATGGCGGGCAACCCCGGCGCCGCGGTGCTGCTCGTGGCCATGGGCTTCGATATCCTGTCGATGAACGCCGCCGCCCTGCTGCGGGTGAAATCGGTGATTCGCAGCATGACCCTCGAAGCCGGCCGGAAGTTGCTCGGCAAGGTCATGCGGATGGAAGACGAGCAGTTGATCCGCAACGCCGTGGATATGGCGCTCTACGAGGCCGGCGTGGACCGGTTGCTCCGCTCCCAGCGGGTGAATTGAATCATTTGTGAAGTTGGGTGGGGGTCTGTGAGTTCGGGAACAAGGCCGGTTTAGCCCACAGCGGAAAGGGCGCCTGATTTTTCCGGTGGAGGGGAGGCGATAGGCTGCGGCAATGAAAATGCAAAGTCACGCCGCCCGGCGCATTCGCCATTGACGGCAAAATTCTGCTCGCTAAACTCACAGGCGCCATCTCCCCGGCGAATGAAGACGCTGATGCAGCGGGTGCCATAGTTTCCTTCGGCCACGGGAATGAACATGGAGGACAGCCACTTCTCCTGCGCATCCGGAATTCCGGTTTCCGGCAATTCGGACTCTCCCGCCCGCCGCTCGTCACGCATCCGGGCGATAAGCGCATCGGCGTCGATTGCGGCATTGCCGGAAAAAACTTCCGCCATCTTGTCTTTTCCGCGCAGCACCTTGGGCCAGTTCGAGTCGGGCGCGCCGTTGGAAAGGCCGTAAATTCCCCGTCCGAGTGCGTGAATCCCCGGCGAGCGATTGCTGGCATGGCAAACCGAATCCACATCGCCCACCAGCAGATTGAATCCGGCGTATTCCCCAAAGACAGCCGAACGCCCCGCAAGATACTCTTCGGGTGTCTCGTCGCCGAACAGAAATCCAAGCGGCAATTCGCCCCGGGAGCGCTTGCCCGCCCCATTTCCATCGGGTTCCCGGATATTGGTTACCGCGGCGAAGCGCCCTTCCCGGCCAACCCCCAGCCAGGTTCCCCCGGCGAGCAGGTCCCTGCCGGCGATAATCGCCGCATCAGGCCACTCATGGGCCTGCTTCGTGGGCCGGGAAAAGAACTCGTCGCGATTGGCCGCCAGCACGAGCGGGTAGTCCGGCGACATGCGATGGGCAATAATGATGAGGCACATGGGTGGCAATACTAAAGGAACCGCAGCATGAAATTCCATGACGAACACTACCAGGTCGGCGAACAGGCAAAGATGGCGCCGTCCCCCGAACAATTCGAGCCGGGACCGTTCCGCAAATCCCGACCGCCGGAGCCGCTGCATTTCGAGGTAAACCTCGTGGCCGAGGCCCATGGCAAGCAGCAGAAGACGGGCACGGTCCAGGTCAATATCCCCGGCTTCAGCCCGGTCACGCTCTACTGCGATGAACAACCACCCGTCGGCGACGACCGTGCCCCGCCGCCGCTCGCCTTCTTCGCCGCCGGAATCGGCTTCTGCCTGATGACCCACATGACCGACATCCTCAATACGCGCAGAATCGAAGTGACCTCCATGCGTCTCGAACAGCGAATTCGCTTCATGACCAATCTCGGCACCATGCGCGAACTCGGCCACCGCACCCGGGGCGCCTGCGAAATGGTTGAAACCCACGTCATCATCGAAAGCCCCGAGCCAAGCGAAAAAATCCACGCCCTCCTCGAAGAAGCCGAAGGCGCCTGCATGGCCCACCACGCCCTCCGCAACCCCATCCCCTGGTCCACCCGCCTGATTCACAATGGGGAGGAATTTCGTTGAAAAATTGAGGTTAGCAATGACCTACAAACTGTATGTCCCTTCCACACACCAAGTATTCTCTGAAAAATTCCGTCCCTGGAATTTTTCATTATCGCTTCCATGTGCCGCAGGGAAGCTCTGACTTAATCAGAGCTTCCCTAAGTGATGACAAGTACGACATGGCGAACTGCCAACTGCATGAGATTCTGCGACTTCGCTTCGCTCCGCGCAGAATGACGCGGGGAGGGACGCGAGGCCTGAATGGGAATTCCTCGCCCTCAATGGCAGAGGCTGACGGTCGGGTGTTACCATCGCTGTGGGATTTTTGACCGCTTTCGAGAGCTTTTTTGAGACCTTGGGACCAGCTTGCCGATGCTGACTTTTCCGCAGATTGATCCTGTTGCCCTTTCCATCGGGCCGATCAGTATTCACTGGTATGGGCTGATGTATATCGTCGGGTTCGGCGCCGCGTGGTTTCTTGGCAACCGGCGAGCCGGGCGCGAAGGCTGGAGCGCGGAGCAGGTTTCCGATCTGGTGTTCTGGTGTGCGCTTGGGGCGGTGCTGGGCGGGCGCGTGGGATCGGTGCTGTTCTACAATTTCGACCGCTTTGCGACCGACCCGCTATGGTTTTTCCGGGTCTGGGAAGGCGGCATGTCCTTTCACGGAGGGCTGCTCGGCGTATTGCTGGCGAGCTGGCTGTATGGCCGCAAGATCGGTCGGGATTTTTTCACGGTGACCGACTTCGTCGCTCCGGCGGCGCCGCTGGGGCTTGCCGCGGGCAGGCTGGGCAATTTCATCGGCGGCGAACTCTGGGGGCGGCCCACGGACTTGCCTTGGGGCATGGTGTTCCCGCATGTGGACGGGCTCGCCCGGCATCCTTCCCAGCTTTACCAGATGGCGCTGGAAGGACTTGCGCTGTTTGCGCTGCTGTGGTGGTTCTCGTCGCGGCCGCGGCCGAAGTACGCGGTATCCGGCATGTTTCTGCTCGGCTATGGCGGCTTCCGCTTTATGGTGGAATTCGCCCGGGAACCCGACGCCCATATCGGCTTTATCGCCTCCGACTGGCTCACCATGGGCCAGGTGCTGTGCATTCCCATGCTCGCGTTCGGCCTGTTGCTGCTGTGGCTGGCGCGGTCCCGGCCGGTGCGGGAAGCGGTAAGCGGCTGATGCGGCAGTATCTCGACCTCTGCCGCCGGATCATCAATGAAGGTGAATGGGTCACCAATGCCCGCACGGGCAAACGCTGCCTGACACTGATCAACGCCGACCTCGAATACGATGTGGCGGCGAATGAATTCCCGCTGATCACCACCCGCAAGAGCTACTGGAAAGCCGCCATCGCCGAATTGCTCGGCTATCTGCGCGGCTACGACAATGCCGCGGATTTCCGGGCGCTGGGTACGAAGACCTGGGACGCCAACGCCAACGAGAATCGCGACTGGCTGGAAAATCCCGCGCGCAAGGGCGAGGACGACATGGGCCGGGTCTATGGCGTTCAGGGCCGACGCTGGCGCCGGCCCGACGGCGGCAGCGTGGACCAGTTGCGCCGCATCGTCGAGCATCTTGCCGCCGGGATTGATGACCGGGGCGAGATTCTCACCTTCTACAACCCTGGCGAACTGCATCTCGGCTGCCTGCGCCCATGCCTGTATTCACACACCTTCTCCCTGCTTGGCGATGAGCTGTACCTGACGAGCTACCAGCGCTCCTGCGATGTGCCCCTCGGGCTCAATTTCAATCAGGTGCAGGTCTTCGCCCTGCTCGCCCTGATGGCGCGAATCACCGGCAAGCGCCCCGCCCGGGCCTGGCACAAGATCGTCAATGCCCATATCTACGAAGACCAGCTCGAACTGCTGCGGGATGTGCAGCTTTCCCGGGAGCCGTATCCCCCGCCGCGCCTGCATATCCATCCCGACATTCGCACGCTGGAAGACCTGGAAAGCCGGGCAAGCCTGAATGATTTCAGCGTGGAAGGCTACCGGCACCACCCGCCGATTGCCTATCCTTTCTCGGTGTAGTCGAATGCAACTTGCCCTGATCTGCGCCATGGCGCGCAATGGCATCATCGGCAACAACAACGCCCTGCCCTGGCGCCTGCCGGAGGATCTGCGCCACTTCCGCCGCACCACCATGGGGCACAGCATCATCATGGGCCGCAAGACTTTCGAGTCCATCGGCAGGTCCTTGCCGGGGCGCGGCAATATCGTTGTCAGCCGGCGGGCGGACTACGAAGCCGAAGGCGTGCGGGTACGGGACTCCCTGGAAGCCGCCCTGCGTCTTGCGGAAAGCATCGCCGCCATTGACGGCGCCGAACAGGCTTTCGTCATCGGCGGCGCCGAGTTGTACCGCCTGGCCCTGCCCCGGGCGAACCGGTTCCACCTCACCAGAATCCACGCCGACATCGCCGGCGACACCCGGCTCGAAGGATTCATCGAGGCGGAATGGAAAGAGATTTCCCGGCGGGACTTCGGCAGCGACGCCGAGAATCCTTACGATTACAGTATCTGTTGCCTGGCCCGCCGGAAACAAAATGCCCAGATATTTCCCTCCAGTCGCAGAGCATAGCCCTGCGCCGTTCCGGCCGCGCTCGAAGCTGCGCTTCGAAAACGCTTGTCTTCACCCATCGAATTCGGCGGCACTTCCATGTGCCGCAGGGAAGCTCTGACTGGATCAGAGCTTCCCTCATGGTTTGGAGGCATTTTTACGCTTCCCGCCTTGAGGCAATTCACAGGTCAAAATTCTGACAATCAGTTATTGACCGATATTCCAGTCATGTGTATCTTTATGACTTTTATTTCGGTCATTACATAATTATGAAAACTACATTGCGCGCCTATTCGCGCCTGACTCGGGAAGCGCTGCTTCTGCTGGGAAAGCAGATCAGGCTTGCCCGAAAACGGCGGCGTATGTCCGAACACGATCTCGCTGCCCGGGTCGGTATAGCCCGGAGCACATTGCAACTCATCGAAAAGGGAAATCCATCGGTGGCGATCGGTCTGGTGCTGGAAACCGCCACGCTTGCGGGTGTCAGCCTGTTCGCTCCGGAAGCGACGTCCCTGGCGCCGCAGTTGGTGCGGATCGATGACAAACTCACCCTGATGCCCGGTTCAATTCGGAAACCACGACACGAAGTTAACGATGACTTCTAACTCAACTCACCCTGGCGAAGCTTACGTCTGGATTTGGCTACCTGAACAAACCGAACCGGTGGTTGCGGGCCGTATCCGTGCAGAAAGCGATCACTTCGAGTTCACCTATGGCCGTTCTTACCTGGCCCGTAAGAACGCAATCCCTATTTATGCGCCCGAACTTCCCCTGGGTCGTGGATCCTTCGCACCCGAACCACCTCTTGACATTGCCAATTCTCTGCGAGACGCCTCACCGGATGCCTGGGGTCGCCGGGTGATCGCCCACCGACTTGGAGGCGACCGCACCGGCGCGGACATAATCGACGACCTTGATGAGCTTACCTTTATGCTCAAGTCTGGCTCGGATCGAATTGGAGCGCTTGACTTCCAGAAATCTTCACAGGAATACGTTCCCCGCGCTGCCGAAAACGAAACACTCGACCGGTTACTTGAATCAGCTGACCGCGTCGACCGGGGGCTCCCGCTGTCGCTTGACCTGGCCGAGGCCCTGCAGCATGGAACGGCAATCGGAGGGGCAAGGCCCAAGGCGTTGATTCAGGACGGCGAATACAAGTACGTCGCGAAATTCTCCTCCTCGTCCGATACCTACAGCGTGCTGAAAGCCGAGTATATCGCCATGCGTCTAGCGAGTCTGGCGGGGCTCAGCGTGGCGCCGGTCAGGCTTTGCAAGGCAATGGGAAAAGATGTACTACTCATCCAGCGCTTTGACCGCAAACTGACGGACGCTGGCTGGACCCGCCGCGCAATGGTCTCCGCACTCACACTTTTCGGCTTGAACGCGATGTTCGCCGCCTACGCTTCCTATGAAGAACTTGCGGACATTATCCGGGGGCGCTTCACCGAGCCAACCGAAACGCTGAGGGAACTGTTTTCGCGGATGACGTTCAATATACTCGTGGGCAATACAGATGATCACGCTCGGAATCACGCGGCATTCTGGAATGGCGACAGCCTCACAATGACGCCGGCTTATGACATTTGCCCGCAATCAAGAACCGGACGCGAAGCTTCCCAGGCAATGCTGGTCCACGATCGGGAACGGCGCAGCCAACTGCTGCTCTGCCTCGCAGCGGCAAGCAAGTTCCTGATCTCCGAAGAAAAAGCCCTGTCGATCATGCGAAACCAAGTAACAGTCATCGCCGAAATGTGGCATGGGGCCTGCGATGAAGCGCAGCTTGGCGATGCGGACCGGAGACTGCTATGGCGTCGGCAATTTCTGAATGATCTGGCCTTTGAAGGATTGGAGAAACAATTCCCGGAAGAGTTGAACTCGCTACGCCCACAGTTCGACGGCTGAGCGGGCCCAGCTTCACAAAGCCTTCCGTAGCACCTTGGAATTGCGCTGGAAGTTATAGAACTCGCGGCGGTTGGCGGGCAGGTCCCGCACCCGACTTTCCTCGAAACCGTGGCGCTGGAACCAGTGTTCGGCGCGGGTGGTCAGGGCGAGCAGGGTGTCCATGCCTTTGCCGCGGGCCTCGGCTTCGAGGCTGGCGAGCAGGCGTTCGCCGAGACCATTGTTGCGGTGTGCCGGGTCGATGGCGATGCAGGCGATCTCGCCGTGGCGGTCATCCACCGGATACAGCGCGGCGCAGGCCACGAGGGTGTCTTCCCATTCGATGGTGCTGAAATTGCCGATTTCATTTTCAAGCAATTCCCGGGAACGGCGCACCAGGGAACCGTCGGCTTCGAGCGGGGCGATGAGTTGCAGGATGCCAGGCACATCGGATAACTGCGCCGGGCGCAACAGATGCGGTTCGTCGCGGCTGAGCAGGCTGCCGCTGCCCTCCCGGGTGAACAATTCCTCCAATAACGCGCCGTTCCGGCGGCAACTGATCAGATGGCAACGGTGGACTCCCCCCCGGCAGGCCCGCAGGGCCGCCTGCAGGGCAAGGCCGGCGCAGCGGGAATCAGCATCGCTGCGGGCCAGCAGCCGGTCCCTGCAGGCTTCGCCCTCGGCAAGGCTCAGGTTGGGCAGCACGGCGCCATCGGCATTGCTTGCGCCATCGCCGGGGCCGAACAGGATGAGCTTGTCGGCTTCCAGGGCGGCGGCGGTTTCCGTGGCCAGTTCGCCAGGCGCCAGAGCGAAAACTTCTCCGGTAATCGAATAGCCAAGGCTCGGCAGCAGCACGATCTTGCCCCGGGTCATTTCTTCGCGGATGGCCGCCGCATCGATTTTTCTGACCTTTCCCGCGTACTGCAGATCAACCCCTCCCACCACGCCGGCGGGTCTTGCCGCGACAAAATTACCCCGGCGCACCGGGATATCGGCGCCATGCAGGGGGGATTTGCTCGTGCCCTGGGAAAACATCGCCTCTATCGCCACGCCAAGGCCGCCTGCCTGTTGCCGAATCCGCCCCATCGCCGCCTCGTCAAGCGCTCGGGCCCGCTCTCCGGCCGCGGGT
Source organism: Pseudomonadales bacterium (assembly GCA_022825945.1). Lineage (GTDB taxonomy): Bacteria > Pseudomonadota > Gammaproteobacteria > Pseudomonadales > Pseudohongiellaceae > UBA9145. Next base: position 7,749 of record JAJDVS010000050.1, on the reverse strand, counting down.
TCCGCGTCACCAGCCTCCAGACCATGCACCACGGCCATGCGCACCCCAAGGCTGTGCAGCAGGCTCAGGTCGAAGACGATATTGGGCAGATTGTCCCCGGCCAGCGCCTCGCCGTGGAGCAGGATGACGAAAGTGCCGCCGCGGTGGGCATTGATATAGGCCGCCGCGGAACGGAACAGTTCGATCATTTCCCCTGCCCTGTTCATATTCTCAACCTCACAGGCAATGCTGCGCCACGAGTTCCCGCAGGGTTCGGATGCAGGGATCGATCATGTCCAGGGACAGGTATTCATCGGGCTGATGCGCCTGATCGATATGGCCCGGGCCGAGCACGATGGTATCCATGCCGAGTTGCTGCAGAAATGGCGCTTCGGTGCCGAAAGCCACGCTTTCGCCCTGGTGGCCGGTGATTTTCTCCGCGGTACGCAACAGGGCGCTCTGTTCCCGGGCGAAAAACGCCGGCGTGCCGGGAAACAGCGGCACGAGTTCGGCCTCGACCTGCAAGGGCCCGGTTACCGCGGCAAGGCGCTGGCGAATTTCCTGCCGGATGCTTTCCACTTCCATTCCCGGCATCAAGCGAATGTCGAATTGCAACTCGCAATGGCCGCAGATGCGGTTTGGATTGTCGCCGCCGTGAATCACGCCGAGATTCAGGGTGGGATGGGGGATCTCGAAAAAATCGCCGCGGTAGCGCTCGCGCAACTGCCTGCGGAACGCGATCAGGTCGGCGATGACGGCGTGCATGGCGTCGAGTGCGTTGCGGCCGAGTGACGGGTTGGAGGAATGGCCGCTGCTGCCAAGCAGGCGCACGGATTCCATCATGATGCCCTTGTGGCTGCGTATGGGCCGCATTCCGGTGGGCTCGCCGATGATTGCCGAGCGCGCCCGGGGCCGGCCCATTTCCGCCAGACTGCGGGCGCCCTGCATCGAGGTTTCTTCATCGGCGGTGGCGAGAATGATCAACGGCTGGCGAAATTCCTCATCAAGCAGGGGCCGCACGGCCTCGATGGCGATGGGGAAAAAACCTTTCATGTCGGTGACGCCGAGGCCGTACAGGCGTCCGTCGCGCTCGGTCATTCGCAAGGGGTCCCCGCTCCACAGGTGTTCATCGAAGGGAACCGTGTCGGTATGGCCCGCGAGCACCATGCCGCCGGGGCCACTGCCATATGTCGCAATCAGATTGCATTTCTCATTGCCGGTGGTGGAAGGCGACTGCACCACCTCGCAGGCGAAACCGAGCGAATCGAGCTTCTCCGCCAGAAACTCGACCACCGGCCGGTTGCTCATGTCGATGCCGGGGTCGGTGGAGCTGACGCTGGCAAGGCCAATCATCCCACCGAGCCCGGCCAGCAGTTCGCGGGATTCTCCGGCCATGCTCAACTCCCGACCGGGTTCAGTTCCCGGGCGATTTCGCTGCTTTTGGCCGCCATGATGAAGTCGTTCCGATGCAGGCCGCCGATCTTGTGGGTCCACCAGCGCAGGGTGACCTTGCCCCATTCAACCGTCATGGCCGGATGATGGTCCTGCTCCCCGGCCAACTCGGAAATCCGGTTCGCATAGCGCATCGCCGCCTCCCAGTCGGGAAAGCGGAACTCGCCCGCAAGCTTGTTGACACCCTCGTCCGTTAGCTGCCGCCAGTGGGGCAAATCCGCGAGCCATTCTCCGGCCTGGGTTTCCGTCACGGTCTCGCCGCCAATGCGGCAGGGCTCGCAGGACAGGGTATCGAGTGATTGCTTCACGTGAATTCTCCGAGGATGCTGTCCAGCAGGCGGTAGCCCCTGCTGCTCGCGCGCACCGAAACATCGTCCTGTTCCAGCAAACCCTGGCGAGCGAGGCATTCTAGCCTTTCCTCAATGGCGCGCAAAGCAAGCCCGGTGCGGCTGGCGAAATCGGCGGGAGCAAACCCTTCCACGAGGCGCAGGGCGTTCATCAGGAATTCCAGCGGCCGCTCGGCCGGGCTTACTTCCACCGCGATCGTTTGACTGCCCGCTTCGAGGTAATGTTCCGGCCGGCGCGTCTTGCGGCTGCGCAGGATGCGGTTCCGGCCCGGAAAACTCCGTTTGCCATGGGCGCCCGCGCCAATACCCAGATAGTCGCCAAAGCGCCAGTAATTCAGATTGTGCCGGCACTGTTTCCCCGGCCTGGCGAAAGCGGAAATCTCGTAGCGCGCATAGCCGGCTTTTTCCAGCATGGCAAGGCCGGCTTCCTGCATGGCTTCCACTGCGCTGTCTTCCGGCAGGGGAGGCGGCCGCCGCCAGAAAACCGTGTTGGGTTCCAGGGTGAGTTGATACCAGGAGATATGCCCGGGCTGCAATTCGATGGCGCTGGCAAGATCCCGCAAGGCCTCGTCATGACGCTGTCCGGGAAGGCCGAACATCAGATCGAGATTGATATTGTCAAAGCCCGCTTTTCTCGCCATGGCCATTGCTCCCCGGGCCTCGGCGCCGTTGTGGATTCTGCCGAGCCGGCCCAGGGCGTCGTCGTCAAAACTTTGCGCGCCGATGGAAAGCCGGTTGATTCCGGCGTTGCGGTATTCCGCGAATCGCCCCGCCTCGGCGGTTCCCGGATTGGCTTCCAGGCTGATCTCGGCATTCGGCGCAAGGCCGCCGCTGTCCCGCAGCACATCGAGCAGGCGGGCGAAGGAGTCGGCCTGAAACAGGCTTGGCGTGCCGCCGCCGAAAAAGACCGTTTCCACTTGCCTGGCCTCCTCTTGCCGGCTTGCGGTCAAGTCGGCGCAGAGGGCGTCCACATAGGCAGTCTCGGGAATCCCGGCGCCGGGCCTTTCATGGGAATTGAAGTCGCAATAGGGACATTTGCGAACGCACCAGGGGATGTGGGCATACAGCCCTAGGGGGGGTAGTTCCAGCATGACAGCAGCTTGCCGATAGCCTGGGCCCGGTGGCTGAGGACATTCTTGCGCTCCGGCGGCAATTCCGCCGAACTCCGATTTTCCCCGGGCAGGAAGAACAGGGGGTCATAGCCAAAGCCGTTTCCCCCCCGGGGCTCGAACAGGACCCGCCCTTCCCAGCTTGCCTGGCATACCAGGGGCATGGGGTCTTCCGCATGGCGCAGGAACACGATGGCGCAGTGAAAGCGGGCCCCGCGCCCGGCGGCGGGGATTTGCCGAAGTTCCGCAAGAAGCTTCTGATTGTTGGCTTCATCGGCCCCGGCGCCATCGACCCCGGCATAGCGCGCGGAGAAGATGCCCGGCCTGCCCTAGAGGGCGTCCACCGCAAGTCCGGAGTCATCGGCAATGGCGGGCAGGCCGCTCTCGCGGCAGGCGTGCCTCGCCTTGAGCAGGGCGTTCTCGACAAAACTCAGCCCGTTCTCTTCGGCCAGCGCGATTTCGAATGCGTCCTGGGAGAGCAATTCCACCCGCCTTGGCGCGAGCAGGGCGCGCAGCTCCGCAAGCTTGCCGGCATTGCCGCTGGCGAGCACGATGCGAGGCATCAGGTTCGGCTCAGGTGGTAGATGGCGATCTCGCCGAGAAAATTGGGCCAGGCGCGCATGGCCCAACTGCCTTCATGGCGGGAATTGACCACGGTGCGGGCGAGCACGCGAATATCGCCTTCGCGGCAGAGGGCGTCAAAATCCCTCACCGTGCAGAAGTGGATATTGGGGGTGTCGTACCACTGGTGGGGCATGAAGTCCGACACCGGCATGCGCCCCCGCAGCAGCAGGTCGAGCCGGCTTTTCCAGTTGCCGAAATTGGGGAAGGTAACGATGCCCTTCCTGCCGATGCGCAGCATTTCCCGCACCAGTTCCGCGGGATTGTCCAACGCTTGCAGGGTCTGGGCGAGCAGCACGGTATCGAAGCTGTCGGATTCGAAATTGGACAGGCCCTGATTCAGATTCTGCTCGATTACCGCCACTCCCGAAGCCAGGCATTGCTCGATATTGGCCGGATCGATCTCAAGGCCCACCGCATGCGCGTCCTGCTCGCGCTGCAGCCAGGCGAGCAGGGCGCCGTCTCCGCAGCCAAGGTCGAGCACCCGGCTGCCGGGTTCGATCCAGCGGCGGATGATTTCCTGGTCAGGACGCATGACCGCAGATCTCCCGGTGGGCGTTGCCGAGATAGGCCGACAGCGCATGGATATAGCGCGGAATCGGCAGCAGAAAGGCGTCGTGGCCCTGGTCCGCGTCGATTTCCAGATAGCTCACCCGTTTGCCCGCCCGCAGCAACTGATTGACGACTTCCCGGGAACGGTCAGGCGGAAAACGCCAGTCGGTGCTGAAAGACATCAGCAGGAACCGGCAATCCGAGTTGGCGAAGGCCAGGGACAGGTCGCCGTCGTAGTCCACCGAGGGGTCGAAGTAATCGAGCGCCTTGGTCATCAGCAAATAGGTGTTGGCGTCGAATTTTTCGGAAAACTGCTCGCCCTGGTAACGCAGATAGCTCTCCACTTCAAAGTCCACATTGAACCCGAAGCTCAGGGAGCCGCTGCGCAAATCCCGGCCGAAATTGCCCTGCTCCGCTTCCAGTCCCGCCAGGGCCTTGCCGAACTTGGCGCGCATGGATGAATCGGACAAATAGGTGATATGCCCCACCATGCGCGCAAGCATCAGGCCCTGCTTGGGATACACGCCGTGTTCGAGGTAGCGCCCGTCGTGGAAATCCGGGTCCTTGGTGATGGACTGCCGGGCGACTTCATTGAAGGCGATGTTCTGGGCCGAAAGTTTGGGCGCGGCGGCAATGGCGATGGCGTGGTGCAGGCGCTCGGGATAACTGATCGCCCAGCGCAGCACCTGCATGCCGCCAAGGCTGCCGCCGATCACCGCGACCCATTTGTCGATGCCGAGCCGGTCCATCAGCCGCAGTTGGCTGTTGACCCAGTCGCGCACGGTGATGATGGGGAAATCGGGGCCATAATGCTTGCCGGTTTCCGGATTGATGGATACCGGCCCGGTGCTGCCGCCGCAGCCGCCGAGGTTGTTCAGGCAAACCACATAAAACCGGTTGGTGTCGATGGCCTTGCCCGGGCCGATGCAGTTGTCCCACCAGCCGGGCTTGCGGTCGTCCTCGCTGTGATAACCAGCGGCGTGGTGATCGCCGCTGAGAGCATGACAGATCAATATGGCATTGGAGCGATCCGGGTTGAGTTCGCCATAGGTTTCCACCATCAGTTCATAGGCCGGCAGCGACTTGCCGCTGCGCAGCGCCAGCGGCTCATCGAATGCGAGGCGTTGCGGGCTCACCAGTCCAAGGCTGTCTGACTTGTCGTTCTTGCTCATGGCTCGAACACTTCGCCGACTAGATGCCGATCACGATCAGCGAAACCTGCTGCGATCCGAATGTGGTGTTGAGAAAATCCAGAATAAAGCGAATCAGGATAAAAACGAAAATGGGCGAAAAATCCAGCCCGCCCATGGGCGGCAGCACCTTGCGGAAAGGCGCCATGACCGGGTCGGTCAACTGCCAGACGAGCATCAGCAGGGGGTGCGGATTCGTGTTGCCGGAAAACATCATCACGAAGGACATGATGATGGACGCGATTATGGCGTACCAGTAGATGTTGATGATGAAGTAGACCACGCCGAGCACCGACCAGGTAATCACGAAAGCGGCGCCGGGTATGCTGACGTTGTAAATCATCAGCAGTACGCAGATGGCGATGCCTTCCACCACGAAGGCCAGCACCAGGGTGGCGAAATCGATATTCCGGTAACCGGGAATGAAGTTGCGGAAAACCCGCACCATGGGGTCGGTCACCCGCACCACGGCCTGGGATACGGGATTGTAGAAATCGGCCCGGGCGACTTGCAGCAGGAAGCGCAGCAGTATCGCCAGCAGATAGAGCCCGCCCAGGGCATTGAAAATCGCGGCCGTTGCTTCATTCATGGCGCTTGTCCACTGGCCCGGGCGAGTTCGCCGGCGCGCTCGGCGGCGGCGGCGATGGCGGTTTCCACGAGCCGACGCAGGCCATTGTCTTCGAATTGCCTGACCGCCGCCTCGGTGGTTCCTCCGGGCGAGGTGACCCGGGCGCGCAGGGTTTCAAGCTCCAGTTCGCTGCTGTCCACAAGCCTGGCGGCGCCAAGCGCAGTCTGGCAGGTCAGTTGTCTGGCAAGGCCCATATCGAGCCCCAGCTTCTGCGCCGCGTTTTGCATGGCTTCCATGAACAGGAAGAAGTACGCCGGGCCCGAGCCGGACAACGCGGTGACGATATCGAGATCGGACTCCCTTTCGCACCAGACACAGATACCCACAGCGCGCATCAATTCCTCCACGCTTTGCCGGTGGCCGGGACCGGCGAGGGCATTGGCGAACAGACCGGATGCGCCGCAGCCGATCAGGGCCGGGGTATTGGGCATGCAGCGCGCGATGGGCAGGCGGTCGCCGAGAAGTTCGGCGAGCCGCGCCAGGGTCACCCCGGCGGCCACCGACATGACCAGCGGCCTGCGACTGCCGAGAGCGGGGCGCAATGCCGCGCAGGCATCCATCATGGACTGGGGTTTGACCGCAAGCACGATCAGATCGCAGTTCCCGCCAATCTGTTCGCTGCTGACTGCATTGACACCGTGTTCGCGCTCCAGCCGCGACACTTTGCCGAAGTCTGTGTCGGCCACAGAAATCCGCGAAGCTTGCCAGCCCTTGCCGAGCAGACCGAGTACGATGCTGCCGGCCATGTTGCCGCTGCCGATGAAGCCGATGTGTCGCGCCGACATGGAGCCGCTCCAGGCGGATTCCGGGAAAGTGGCCATTCTATCCCATAAGCCGGCAAGCTGCGCCGATGAAATTTCCCGTCATTCCGCGCGAAGTCGCAGAACCTCAGGCAGTGGCCTCCCGGGGATATTTTGCGACTTCGCTTCGCTACGCGCAGAATGACGGGGAGGTTTCATCTTGTTCTGGCGCCAAACAGGGCCGTGCCGAGGCGGACCATGGTGGCGCCTTCGACTATGGCTGCTTCAAAGTCGTGGCTCATCCCCATGGACAAGGTATCCATTTCGGGAAATTGGCGTCGCAATCGCTGAAACTCCATGGCCAGTGTGCGGAATGCAAGGCGCTGGGCATCCTCCCCTGCGACCCGGGCCGGTATCGTCATGAGACCGCGCAGACGCAACCGGGGCAGCCGGCTGACTTCCCGGCACAACATTTCGGCATCGGCCAGCGCCACGCCGGACTTGCTCTCTTCTCCCGACAGCTTGACCTGCACACAGACATTCAACGGCGGCAGTCTCGCCGGGCGCTGGTCATTGAGCCGCCGGGCGACCTTCGACCGCGCCAAGCTCTGCACCCAATGAAAGTTTTCCGCGACGCCGCGGGTCTTGTTTGATTGCAGGGGACCAATGAAATGCCACTGGCAATCCGGCGCCTGGCTCATCTTGTCCAGGGCTTCCCGCAGGTAACTTTCGCCGAACCCGGTGATGCCGAGTCGCCTGGTTTCGGCGATTCTTGCCGCGGGCTGGCCCTTGCTCACCGGCAGCAGGCGCACCGAGCCGGGCGGGCGGCCGTGGCGGTCCTCGCATTCGCGGATGCGGGCGCGGAGTTTTTCCAGCCTGTGAGCAATACCGGTCACGATGTCGGATTGAGGAAAGATGCGGCGGTTCCCGGTGGGTCGGCGGTGAAAGTCTACCATCGGTAGCTGCCTGATCTTGCCATAGGAAAAAAGCGTCCTCATCCCCTGATAAGAAACCGTTCTGAACCTGGGAAAGCCAACGTCATCAAGGGATTCATGAGAAAATGGAGGTCCCTGAGAACTCACCTGCCGGGTGCATATGAGCAAGCGTCGGAACCGTGGTCGAAAAATCCGT
>JAJDVS010000040.1 GCA_022825945.1 Pseudomonadales bacterium | reverse complement strand
CCCGCGGAAGCGCGCCATGAGCGGCGCTTGCCGTTCGGCGCCGGTCGATTCGGCGAAGTGCCCGTAGCCCGGCATGACGACGTCAATCTCATGTCCGAGTTCCGCCAACGCTCGTGGAATGTCTCTTGCCACATCGCCGAGACCACCGACCTTGGCGCCGGGAATCGCGCCGTTTTCCGCGGCAAGCATGCAGATTCTCACTTTACCGCCTCCGATGGTCAGGTAATCACGTCTGGCGCCGTTCGTCCGGTGAATTCGGCGATGCCGGCGATTTCGCCGGCCGCGGCCAGGGTCCGGGCGAGCATGCGCTGGGTATCGAACTCCATCCGGGCCGGGTCCGATTCGTGTTTTTCGCAGTACAGCCGCAGGGTCGCATTGGCCGTGCCCGTACCCGACAGGCGGAAAACCGCGCGGCTGTCGTCACTGAAGAAGATGCGGATGCCCTGCCCCTCGCTGTGGCTGCCGTCCACCGGGTCGGTATAGGCGAAATCGTCCGCGCCGGCAATTTGCAATTCCCCGGCCCCTCTGCCCGCAAGTCCGCCGATTCCCTCGCGCAGGCGGCCCATCATCTCTCCCGCCCCGCCCGCATCGAGCTCCTCGTAGTCGTGCCGGGTGAAATAGTCGCGGCCATAGCGGAGCCAGTGCTCGCGGACGATGGAACGGGCGGGCTTGCGCGACTCGACGATGATATTGAGCCAGAACAGCACCGCCCACAGGCCATCCTTCTCGCGCACATGGTTCGAGCCCGTGCCGAAACTTTCCTCGCCGCAGATCGTGATCCTGCCGGCGTCCATGAGATTGCCGAAGAACTTCCAGCCGGTGGGCGTCTCGTAGCAGGGAATCCCGAGATTCCGCGCCACCCGGTCCAGCGCCCGGCTCGTGGGCATGGAGCGCGCCACACCCGCGAGCCCTTCCCGGTAGCCCGGCGCGAGTCTGGCATTGGCGGCGAGAATCGCCAGGGAATCGCAGGGGTTGATATAGCAGCCGCTGCCCATGATCAGGTTGCGGTCGCCGTCGCCGTCGGATGCGGCGCCGAAGGCCAGGGGCGCATCGCCGTTCATGCGTTCGACGAGTTCCCGGGCGTGGGCCAGGTTCGGGTCGGGATGCCCGCCGCCGAAACACTCGTCGGGAACGCCATTGATGACCGTGCCCGGCTCGGCGCCGAGCTGTCGCTCGAGAATTTCGATTGCATAGGGGCCGGTAATGGCGTGCATGGCGTCAAAGCACATGTGAAAGCGGCGATTGGCAAGCAATTGCGAGATCTTGTCGAAATCGAACAATTCCACGAGCAGCGCGGCATAGTCGGCCACTGGATCGATCATCTCGATTTCCATTCCGCCAAGGTAAGTCAGGCCAGGCCGGTCGAGATCGATATCGGCGGACTCCAGCGTGAGGTACTCGCGGATTGCCAGTGTTTCCCGATAGATTGCGTCGGTTACCGCTTCCGGCGCGGGGCCGCCGTTGGCGCCATTGAACTTGACGCCGAAATCGGCGTCGGGACCACCCGGATTGTGGCTTGCGGAAAGCATGACGCCGCCCGCGGCGGAATGCTTGCGGATCAGGCAGGACATCGCCGGCGTGGACAGCAGGCCGCCCCGGCCGATGAGCAATTTGCCAAAGCCATTGGCCGCCGCCATGCGGACGATGATCTGGATGGCCTGGCGATTGTAGTAGCGCCCGTCGCCGCCGACGATGAGGCATTTGCCCCGGCAGCCGCCGCCGGTTTCCGGGAAAACCGCGCGAAATATCGCCTGGACGAAATTCTCCAGATAGCCGTCCCGGGTGAATACCGAAACTTTCCTGCGCAGGCCCGAAGTGCCCGGCTTCTGGTCGGCGAATGGATTACTGGAAATGGTCTTGACTGGATTCATCTTCATCCTTGTGTCTTTCATCTTTCGGTTTACGCATAGCCTTCGGGCTGGCCGAGCATGCCCCGGGTGACCAGGACGATGCCATTGCGGGTGACCCGGAAGCCGGCGGCCTTGTCCTGCTCATGGTCGTGGCCTATGGTCACGCCGTCGGGAATCCAGCAGCCCCGGTCCACAATGACGTTCTTCAGTTTGCAATGGCGGCCGATATCGACCCCGGGCAGGATGACCGAGTTTTCCACGCTGCTGTAGGAGCGGATGCGCACATTGCTGAACAGCAGGGAGCGCCGCGCCATGGCGCCGGAAATGATGCAGCCGCCGGAAACCATGGAATCCACCGCCATGCCCCGGCGGCCATCGTCGTCAAAAACGAACTTCGCCGGCGGCAACTGCTCCTGATAGGTCCACAGCGGCCAATTGGTGTCGTACACATTGAAGCGCGGCTCGGTGTCGAGCAGCTCCATGTTCGCCTGCCAGAAGGAATCCAGGGTGCCCACATCGCGCCAGTAGGCGCGCTCGCCGGATTCCGAATCGCGAAAGGCGAAAGCCCGGACGTGATGTTCCTCGATGAGGGAGGGAATGATATCGTTGCCAAAGTCATGGCTCGACGCGGGGTTCTGGGCGTCCTTGATAAGCTGCTCGAAGAGAAATTCGGTGCGGAAGACATAATTGCCCATGGAAGCCAGGGTGAGCTCTTCGTTGCCGGGAACGGGCGTGGGTTTTGCGGGTTTTTCCGCAAAACCGATGACCCGGTTGTTCTCGTCCACCTGCATGACGCCATAGGCGTTGGCGGCGTCTTCCACGGGCACTTCCAGGCAGCAGACCGTCATGTCGGCGCCGCTCTTGGCGAAGTCCATGAGCATCTCGGAGTATTCCATCTGGTACACGTGGTCGCCGGACAGCACGAGAACGAACTCGGGGCTTTCGGCGCGGATGATGTCGAGATTCTGGTAGATGGCGTCCGCCGTGCCCTGGTACCAGTCATCGGAATAGCGCTGGGAGGCGGGCAGCACTTCGACGAATTCGCCAAACTCCTTCTTGAAATGGCTCCAGCCCCGCACCAGATGGCGCACCAGGGAATGGGCCTTGTACTGGGTCAGCACGCCGATGCGGCGGATGCCGGAATTGACGCAGTTCGACAGGGGAAAGTCGATGATGCGGTACTTGCCGCCAAAATACAGCGCGGGTTTGGCTCGCCAGTTGGTCAGCTCGTACAGTCGGGAGCCGCGGCCGCCGGCGAGAATCAGGGCCAGGGTGGCCCGGGTCAGCCGGCTTCGGGGTGATCTGCCCTGCAATGGTTTTTGCATTGGTCCTGCCTCCGCCGCTGCGTTGCGATTTACCTGCCTTGATACCAGATGCCGTCGCGGTAGTCCCTGATGGTGCGGTCGCTGGAAAAGCGGCCGCTGGCGGCGATATTGGCAATGCTCATGGGCGTCCAGCGCGCCGGGTCGGCAAAAGCCGCCGCCGCGCGCTGCTGGGCGTCGACATAGCCGCGAAAGTCCGCCGCGGTCATCCAGGGCTCGTGAGGGTGGCGAATGGCGCCGATGATATCCCGAAAGACGCCTTCCCCGGCCAGATCGAAGTGGCCGGATTCCAGCAGTTGCATCACCCGGGCGAGGTCGCTGTCGCCGGCGATGATGGAGTCGGGCTGATAATTCGCCCGCCGTTCGCGGACCTGCCCGGCGGTGAGCCCGAACAGAAAGAAGTTGTCTTCGCCCACGGCGTCGAGAATTTCGATATTGGCGCCGTCCAGGGTGCCGATGGTGACCGCGCCGTTCATCATGAATTTCATGTTGCCGGTGCCGGAGGCCTCGTTGCCCGCGGTGGAGATCTGCTGTGACAGGTCCGTGCCGGGGCAGATGACTTCCATGGAAGTGACCCGGTAGTCCGGCAGGAAGGCGACCCGCAGCAAGTCCCGGCACGCGGGTTCGCCATTGACCACCTCGGCGACGTGGTTGACAAGCTGGAGGATGCGCTTGGCCATGACATAGCCCGGCGCCGCCTTGCCGCCGATGAGGACGCAGCGCGGCTGCATTTGCCCGGCGTCGCCACGCAGGATGCGGTCATGGAGATGAATGATGTGCAGCACATTGAGCAGTTGCCGCTTGTATTCGTGAAAGCGCTTGACCTGCACGTCGAACAGCCATTCGGGATGGAAATCCACGCCGCATTCGCGCTGTACGAGACGCGCCAGCCGCTGCTTGTTGTCCCGCCGCACGGCAAGGAAGCGACTGGTGAACGCCGGGTCCGCGGCATGGGCATTGAGGCCTTCCAGCGCGTTCAGGTCCCGCGTCCAGCCGGCGCCGATGGTATCGGTGACAAGCCCGCCCAGGCCCCGATTGCAATGGGCCAGCCAGCGCCGGGGGGTGACGCCATTGGTCTTGCTGTTGAATTTTGCCGGCCACAGCTCGAAAAAATCGCGAAACAGGGTTTGCGTGAGCAGCTTGCTGTGCAATTCGGATACCCCGTTCACCGAAAAACTGCCGACGATGCCGAGATAGGCCATCCGCACCATGGGATGGTCGCCTCCGCTGATGATCGACATGCGCTCGCGCCGGTCCTGATCTCCGGGCCAAAGCGCTTCCACCCGGGCCAGGAAGCGCGCGTTGATCTCGAAGATGATGTCGAGCAGGCGCGGCAGCAATTGTCCGAACAGGCTGACCCGCCAGGATTCCAGCGCTTCCGGCAGCAGGGTGTGGTTGGTGTAGGCCATGGTTTCGGTGGTGATGGCCCAGGCCGCATCCCAGGGCAGGCCGTGATCGTCGATGAGCAGCCGCATCATTTCGGCGATGGCCACCGTGGGATGGGTGTCGTTCAACTGGAATACGTTTTTCCCGGCGAAGTCGCTGAAGTCCTCGCCATGGTCCCGGGTCCAGCGCCAGATCACATCCTGCAGGCTCGCCGAGGCGAGGAAGTACTGCTGGCGCAGGCGCAGTTCCTTGCCGGCCTCGCTGGCGTCGTTGGGATACAGCACCATGGTGATCTGTTCGGCGAGGTTCTTGGCCGCCACGGCGTCGGTATAGCTGCCGGCATTGAATTCCGCCAGGTTGAATCTGTCGGTGGCTTCCGATTTCCACAGCCGCAGGGTGTTCACGGTCTGGTTGCGGTAGCCGGGGACCGGCAGATCCCAGGGCACCGCGAGCACGTCGGTGGTATCGACCCAGCGCACCTGCAGCTCCCCGGTTTCGTCCTGATACTTGTCGAGGCGGCCGAAGAACTTGACCCGGCGGCTGGCGTCGGGGCTTTCGATTTCCCAGGGATTGCCATGGCGCAGCCAGGGGTCCGGCTGCTCGACCTGGACGCCCTCTTCGATGGTCTGGCGGAACATGCCGTATTCGTAGCGGATGCCGTAGCCGGTCACCGGAATCTCCAGGGTCGCGCAACTGTCGAGAAAGCAGGCGGCGAGACGGCCAAGGCCGCCATTGCCGAGCCCGGCGTCGGCTTCCTCTTCTTCCAGTTGTTCCAGGGCGCAGGACCAGGCCTTGAGGGCTTCGCGCACTTCCTCCTCGATATCGAGATTGAGCAGGGCATTGCCCAGGGTCCGCCCCATCAGGTATTCCATGGACAGATAGCTGACCCGCTTGACCCGGTCGCGGCGGTAGCGCTCCCGGGTGGCTCGCCAGCGGCCCACCATGCGGTCGCGAATCGTGATGGCCAGGGCGGTATAGAGATAATGACGGGACTCGCCGAACTCGTCGCGACCGAGGGTGTATTCGAAATGGCGATGCAGGTCGCGGCTGATGTCGGCGGCGGAATCTTCCGGGGCATGGGGCTCGCGCCGGGAATCTTCGGCCGGCAAGTCCGGCAGCGGCGCCCGGGAGTTCAACTTTCTTCCCATTTTGCTGATGGATTCAGCAGCAGGCGCGCGGATTGTCCGGCCGCCGTGATGGTCCGGCCCGGAGCGAAAATCCCGTTTTCTGTTGGCTTGTTCAATGCAGTGGTATCCAGTAACAGTTCCCAGTTTCCTGCCGGCGCCCCGGGCAGGCGAAACTCGGCGTCTTCATCCGAAGCATTGAAGATCGCCAGCAGGCTTGCGCCGGCTTCCCGCAGCAGGTAGCCGAGCAGGCGCCGGTCGGGCTCGTGCCAGCGCGCAGCGCCCATGGGACTGCCGTCTTCCGCCAGCCATTCGATGTCGCCGTGGCGGTATTCCCTTGCCTGCAATGCCGGGAAGCGCCGCCGCAGGGCGAACAGCCTGGCGACGAATTCCCGCAATTCCCGACCGGCGGGGACAATGGAATCCCAGTCGATCCAGTTCAGTTCATTGTCCTGGCACCAGGCGTTGTTGTTGCCGCGCTGGCTGCGACCGAATTCGTCTCCCGCCGTGATCATCGGCACGCCCTGGGAAAGCGCCAGGGTGGCCAGCAGATTGGCCTGCCGCCGCCAGCGACTGCTGTCCACAGCCGGGTCGGCGCTCGGCCCCTCGAAGCCGAAATTGTCGCTGAAGTTGCCCTTGTGACCGTCCCGGTTTTCTTCTCCGTTGGCTTCGTTGTGACGCTGTCCGTAACTCACCAGGTCACGCAGGGTGAAGCCGTCGTGACAGGCGATGTGGTTGATGCTTGCCCAGGGTTTGCGCCCGCCGGCTTCGAACAGGTCGCTGGAGCCGTGCAGCCTGCGCCCCAGTTCGGGCAACTGTTCCGGGTCGCCGCGCCAGAAGCGGCGCATGGTATCACGATAGCGGTCGTTCCATTCCGCCCAGGGCGGTGGGAAGGCGCCCAGTTGGTAGCCGCCGGGGCCAAGGTCCCAGGGTTCCGCAATGAGCTTGACTCCGGCGAGGGCCGGATCCTCGGTCAACGCCTGGAACAGGGGCGCTCCAGGATCGAATCCCCATTCCCGGCGGCCAAGCATCGCCGCCAGATCAAACCGGAAGCCATCAACGCCCATCTCCCGAACCCAGTGGCGCAGGCTGTCCAGGATCAGACGCAGCACCTGGGGATGCGCGATGTTGATGCTGTTGCCGCAGCCGCTGTCGTTGATGTAGAAGCGCCGGTCGCCGGGGAGCAACTGGTAGTAGCTGCGATTGTCGATTCCCCGGTAACTGAGTGTGGGGCCGAGCTGGTCGCCTTCGCAGGTATGGTTGAACACCACATCGAGAATGACTTCGAGGCCAGCCTCGTGGAAGGCGTCCACCATGGCGCGAAACTCGGCTGCGGCGTTCCGCCGGCCGTAGGCGGGGTGCGGGCAGAAGAAGTTCAGGCTGTTGTAGCCCCAGTAGTTTGTCAGCCCCTTTTGGGCGATGCCGTATTCACCGATGAAGGCGTGCACCGGCATCAATTCCACCGTGGTGACGCCGAGGGATTTCAGGTAGCCGATGATTTCCGGCCGGGCCAGACCGGCGTAGCTGCCCCGCAGGGATTCCGGCAGCACCGGATGCAGACGGGTGAATCCCTTTACATGGCACTCGTAGATGACGGTCTGCGGCCAGGGGATCCGGGGGGAGGGTGCGATGGGTGTCCCATGGGGTGCGCCATGGGGCGCGGCAAGATTGATGGGTGTCCCCTTGGGCATGAAGGGGGCATTGTCGCGGCGGTCGGGTACGAGGTCGAGTTCGGGATGATCCCGCTCGTAGCCGAAGTGTGATTCGTCCCAGCGGAACTCTCCCACCATCCCCCGGGCGAAAGGGTCGAGCAAAAGCTTGGCGGGATTGAAGCGGTGTCCGGCGTGTGGCGCGTAGGGGCCGTGTACGCGGTAGCCGTAACTGGCTCCCGCCGGAAGCCGGGGCACAAAACCGTGCCAGACGCCATGAGTCTGCTCCGGCAGGAACAGGCTTTCGATCGGATGCCTGCCGCTCGGGTCAAAAAGACAGAGTTCAACGGCCTCGGCATGGGCGGAGTACAGGGAAAACCAGCCGCCTTTCCGGTCCCGCCGCGCGCCCTGAAAGTCCGGATCGCCGGCCTCGATTTCCTTGCTCGCCATTTTTGCTGTCAGTTACCGAGATGGAGCAGGTACACAGTGGCCAGTGGTGGCAGGCAAAGCAGCACGGAATGTGGTTGGCCGTCCCAGGGAATGTCCTGGCTCCCCAGGTCGCCGCCGTTGCCCTGGCCGCTGCCGCCGTATTCTTTCGCGTCGGAATTGAGGCATTCGCGATACCCGCCCGGCAATGGGACACCCACCCGATAGTACGGGTGACATTCCGGGGTCAGATTGGAAATCGAGAGCAATGCGCTGTCCTCGCCGAATCTGAACCAGGCATAGACCGAAAGCTGGCTGCTGTCCGCCTGCAGCCACCGGAACCCCGCGGGGTCCGCATCGCCTTCATGCAGCGCCGGTGTTTGCCGGTAGAGGCAATTCAGATCCCGCAGCAGTTGCAGCATCCCCCGGTGCCTGGGGTCTTCCAGCAAGTGCCAGTCCAGGCTGCGGTCATGGTTCCATTCGCGTCGCTGGCCGAACTCGCCACCCATGAACAGCAGCTTCTTGCCGGGATGCGCCCACATGAAGCCGTACAGCGCCCGCAGGTTGGCGAACTTGCGCCAGTCATCGCCGGGCATTTTCTCCAGCAGGGAAGACTTGCCGTGGACGACTTCGTCGTGGCTCAGCGGCAACACGAAATTCTCGCTCCAGGCGTAATGGGTGCCGAAGGTCATTTCATTGTGGTGGTACTTGCGGTGGATCGGGTCCCGCCGCATGTAGCCGAGGCAGTCATTCATCCAGCCCATGTTCCACTTGTAGCCGAAACCGAGCCCGCCCTCGTGAACCGGATGACTGACGCCGGGCCAGGCGGTGGATTCCTCGGCGATCAGCATGACGCCGGGATGGTTGCGGTACACGCGGGCATTGACCTTGCGCAGCAATTCCACGGCTTCGAGATTTTCCCGGCCGCCCCGGGCATTGGGCAGCCACTCCCCCGGCTCGCGGCTGTAGTCCAGATACAGCATGGAAGCCACGGCATCCACCCGCAGTCCGTCGAAATGGAATTCATCGATCCAGTAATTGGCGTTGCTGAGCAGATAGCTCGCCACTTCCCTGCGGCCGAAGTTGTAGACCAGGGTTTGCCAGTCCGGGTGAAAGCCCCGGCGCGGGTCCTCGTGTTCGTACAGGCAGGTGCCGTCAAAGCGGCCAAGGCCGTGCGGGTCGCCGGGGAAATGCCCGGGGGCCCAGTCGAGCAGCACGCCGATTCCCTGGCGGTGGCATTCGTTGATGAAGTACCTCAGTTCATTGGGTGTGCCAAAACGGATGCTCGGCGCATACAGGCCGATGGGCTGGTAGCCCCAGGAACCGCCGAAGGGGTATTCGCTCAGGGGCATGAACTCGATATGGGTAAAACCCGTTTCCAGCACATGGGGGATCAGTTCCCGGGCGAGTTCGCGGTAGCTGAGGTAGCGGTTGTCCTCGTCCGGCTTGCGGCGCCAGGAGCCGGCGTGGACTTCGTAGATCGACACCGGCTTGCGCAACAGCCCGCCGCTGTCCCGCCGTTCGATCCAGTCCTGATCGCTCCAGGGGAATTCTTCCTCGAACAGCAATCGGGAAGCATCCCCGGGTGGATGCTGCATCGAACGGGCGAATGGATCGGCTTTCAGGGGCAGCAACTCACCCCCCGCATCGTGTATTTCGTACTTGTACAAGTGCTGGTTGCGGGCCTCGGCGACAAAGACTTCCCATACCCCCGAGGACTGCACCGGCGTCATGGAATGGCGATTGCCGTTCCAGCCATTGAAATCTCCCACCACGGCCACCCGGCTGGCATTGGGCGCCCAGACGGCAAAGCGCACGCCGGTCTTGCCGTTTTCGGTGTGCAGATGCGGCCCAAGCCAGCGCCAGGCGTTTTCCGCGCTGCCCTCGTTGAACAGGTAGACGTCCTGCCGTGAATGGGTGTCCTGCGGGTTCTGCTTTCCGTCATCCTGCGGGTTCTGTTCCCCGTCATCCTGCGGGTTCTGTTTTCCGTCATCCTGCGCGAAGTCGCAGGATCTCGCCGGGAGAGTGCCGCTCGAGTTTCCGCGACTGCGCGCAGAATGACGGCTCTTTCGATGGGTGTCCTTTTGTGGGGGCATGAAACTACCAGCCCAGGCGCTTGAGCAGGTTGACCGAGGCGGCGTCCAGCGTTTCGAGTTCGGGTCCGGCGGCGAGCAGGGCATTGGCGAGTTGCTTGCCAAGCTCAACTCCCCACTGGTCGAAGGAATTGATCCGCCACAGGCTGCCCTGCACGAAAACCTTGTGTTCGTAGAGGGCGATGAGGGCGCCGAAGGACTCGGGGGTCAGGCTTTCCAGCAGCAGCACATTGGACGGGCGATTGCCGGCGTGCCTGCGCCAGGGCGGCAGCTCGGCGGACTGCCTTCCCATCATGAGCGCGGCGGACTGGGCAACCAGATTGGCGAGCAGGGCGCGGTGGTGCCTTGGCGCGCTGAGCCGGTCCTCGGCGACGCCGATGAAATCCACCGGAATCAGATGCGTCCCCTGGTGCAGCAACTGGAAGAAGCTATGCTGGCCATTGGTGCCGGTCTGGCCCCAGACGATGGTCCCGGTGGCGCCCGCCACGGCTTCACCGGCGAGGGTCACGGACTTGCCATTGCTCTCCATGTCGAGTTGCTGCAGGTAGGGCGGCAATTGCCCCAGCCGCTCGCAGTAGGGAATGACGGCATGGCTTTCCGCCTTGAGGAAACTGGCGTACCAGACACCAAGCAGGGCCATGATGACCGGCATATTCCGCGCGGCGGGCGCGGTGCGGAAATGCCGGTCCATGTTTCGCGCGCCGGCGAGCATCGCGCTGAAATGCTCGAAACCGATTCGGATGGCGATGCTGAGCCCGATGGGTGACCACAGCGAATAGCGCCCGCCGACCCATTCGCCGAATTCCAGCAACTGCTCCCGGGGAATCCCCGTCCGCATCGCCTTGCCCGGCGCCGCGGTGACGCCGATGAAATGCGGCGAGGCGAAGGGGTTTTCCAGACCAAGCCGCTCCCGGAACCAGGCGGCCGCGGTGTGCGCGTTGAGCAGGGTCTCCGAGGTGGTGAAGGATTTGCTGGAAACAATGACCAGGGTGGTTTCCGGATCGAGGCCCGCCAAGGTCGAGCGGATCGGCTCGCCATCCACATTGCTGAGAAAATGACAGCGAACTTCCTTGTGGGCGTACTCCTTCAACGCTTCGCAGGCCAGTTTCGGCCCAAGGTCCGAGCCGCCGATACCGAGATTGACCACATCGCGAATCGGTTTGCCGGTGGCGCCAGGCCATTGGCCAGCGCGGATACTTGCGCTGATTGCCTTGATGCGCCCGAGCCGCGATTCGATTTCCCCCGCCAATTCACCCAGCCCGTCGGCCTCCAGATCCTCGGCGGCGGCGCGCAAGGCCGTATGCAGCGCAGGCCGCTGCTCGCTGACATTGATCGCCTCGCCGCGGAACATGCTTTCCCGGTGTCCCGCCAGGGAAGAATTTTCCGCAAGCGCGAGCAGGCCAGCCAGTATCTCGTCGCTCACCAGATTGCGGGAATAGTCGAGATACAGACCCGCGGCGGAAAGCTGATAGCGGCTGGCGCGGTCCGGCCCGAGCAGCGGGCGAAAGTCCGCCCGCCCCTGACTTTCGGCGAGGTCGATCAGTTGCCGCCACTGGCGGGTTTCGGCAATGCTGGATGTTTCCACGGGGAGGTCTTGCCTAGGGCAAATTCCAGTTGAAGCGGTGGGTGACGCCTTCCACGGCCACGGCTTCATTATCCACCACACGGGGCTGGTAGCGCAGGCGGGATGCGGCGCGCAGGGCGGCCTGGTCGAAAATCGCCGGCGGATTGGCTTCGATCACCATGAGATCGCGCACGCCGCCGTTTTCGGTGATGGTGAATTCCACCACCACATGGCCTTCAAGTCCCTGCTCCCGGGCGAATTCGGGATACTGCGGCGTGACGAAACTCGCCGACAGGTACTCCCGGAAATTCGGCTCCTCGGGCGGGGCGTCCACGAGCAATTCTTCGCGATTGTCCAACTTGAACTGGAAAACATAGCGCACGTCGCGCACCATGCGGTTGAGAATATTGTCGAAATTCATCCGCCGGGCGGCATTGATCGCGGCCCGCTCGAAGTACCCGGTGGGCTGCTGATTGATGACATCGATGGTGTCTGGAATCACCGTGCCGCTTTCATCCACGGTGAAGGCGAGCATGACCCAGCCCTCGATCCCCAGGGTGCGGGCCTGGAGCGGATACACCGGCTGCGGCGCATCGAACACCACCAGGCCCCGGGTGGAATTGGGCGGCGCGTTGGCGGTGGAAGGCGAAGCGGTGAATCCGTCGAGACTGACGCCGCCGCATCCGGCAAGCACGGCAAGGCCGAAGGCCAGACACGCGCCTCGCAATCGTCTGCGCCCGGTTCTCGTGATGAATCCGCCGGGCTTTGCCTGGGCCGCCTGGAACATGGCCAGTCTTTGCGTCCGGAAACTCTGCGCAATGGATCAGAAGGTGGCGCTTACCCGAAACGCCAGCTCCATGCCGCTGCTGTTGCAATAGTGTTCGATCTCCTCGACGACGCCGTCCGCGGTGGCGCCGAGGAAGCGGGTCCGCTTGCGGCAGTACTCGCCTTCGGTAATATTGCGCGATTCGAGCCGAAAGGTGAAGTTTTCAAAGGCCTTCTTTTCCACGAAGGCGGTCAGGAAAGGGTCTTCGATCCGCTCTTCAATGTCGATGATGTCGATCTCGGTGCGTCCGCTGCCGCCATTGGAAGAGTGCGAATAGAACATGCCATAGGTCAGGCCCTGCTCGACCATGTCATTGCGGAAGCCCAGATTGGTTGACCAGCGCTCGCTGCCGGGCTGGCGTCGCCTCTGGCCGAGAAAGGGATCGATGAACTCGGAATCCCGCAGGCGAATGCCGGTGGTGAGCAGGGCATTGGGCATGCCGAGCATGGGCAGCCGGGTGCTCAGGTCGAGATTGAGGCCGTAGCGCTTGCCGTCGCCCGCATTGCCCCGGGCGGAGCGCAGCATATCCGGGCCTGGCGACACGTCCACCCTTTCAATCAGGTCCCGCAGGTCGCGATACCAGAACTGGGAGTTGACCACGCCGAGATTGTTGGGCAGACGCATTTCCAGGTTCAGTTCATAACGCCAGGACTGTTCCTGGCGAATCTCGGGATTGCCCGCCTGGGTGTTCTGGTCGTCGTCGCTGTAATCGGTGGAAGCGCTGAAATCGGAAAAGCTCAACTGCTGGATGTCCTTCTCGACCCGGGCCCGCAATTGCAGGCTCGGCGTAATGTCGAAGCGATAATCCACCTTGGGCCGGAAGAACTGGAAATCCCGGGAGTTGAACACGTCGCCGGTCTGGGAGATGGTCGAGGATTCCAGCACCACCGAGCTTTCCAGCGACATGCGCTGGTTCAGTTGCCAGTTGTGCACCGCGAAGCTTTCGTAGCGCGTTTCCTCGACCTGGGAATCGCTGTTGTCGATGGCCACCGGCACCAGATTGGCGTACTCCGGCGAAGGCTGGCCGGGGATGTCGAGCCCCATGCGCAGGCCGTTGTCGCGAATCGTCTGGGCGCCTTCGATGCCGACTTCGAGACCTTGCCGCGGCGCCACATTGAAAGTGTAGGAAGTGCGGGCGATGCGCTCCCGGTCGCGACCGAGATCATCGAGAAACAGGTTGGGTTCCCGCTCGCCGTCGATCAGGTCCGAGCGGGTGCGGCTGAAACGGAATTCCCGGTCGTTGACGATGAACAGGAAGCGATAGGTGCCGGCGCCGGTGAAATCGCGCTCGTAGTCGCCGCCGATCTCCCAGGAATAGTGCCGGCTGGTATTGTCCTCGCGCTGCAGGCGAATCCGGTCGTTGACCAGGTCGTGTATGCTGCGGTCGCGCCAGGAGGGGGAATCGCCCCGGGTCTCGTAGAGCCCGTTCAGTTGCAGCACCTGATTGTCGAAGCGGTAGCCGAAATTGCCGCTGACCTGGTATTCGAGTTCGTCGCGGACGCTGTCCTCGTAGCGGATTTCCTGCAATTCGTAGTCCGGGTCGTAGCTGAATTCGCGGGCCCGGGAACGGTTGTAGCGGGGGTTGGCCTCGAAATGCAGCAGGTAGTTGAGGTCGCCGTTCTGGCCGCTGTAGGAAAGCTGGCCGCCGGTGTCGATCTTGCCGTCGCTGGAGCGGTCGGTCTGCACTTCCACCGTGGTGCTTGAGGTCGACATCACATCGAGCAGGACCACATTGACGATCTGGGCGCCGCCGCGAATCTCGATATCCCCGGAAGTGCCGCGGATGATTTCGATGTAATCCACCTGGTCCGCGGCAATGCGCTGGAGCTGGTCGCGACCGCCGGAACTCTTGCCGGTGATGCGCTGGCCATTGATCAGCACTTCGCCTTCGCCGGAGCCGAGGCCGCGCCGGCCGCGATTGCCGCGTCCCGAGTTCCCGCCGCGACCCATGGCGAGATTGATGCCGGGAATCCGGTTGAGCATATCGTTCACCGAAACCGGCAGGAACTCGGCGAAATAGGAGGCCGGATAGACAATGGTGGAGTTATCGGTGGAGTCTTCCGGGCCGGGGACCTGCTGGGCCTGAAGCGGCGGGCAGAATAACGAAAGCAGTACCGCGGCAGGGAAGATTGTGCGGTTTGACTTGAACTTCATGACCTTTCCATCACGCCGGGGGCGCGCGCTCCGCCAGAGATCCCCTTACGAACGCGGGGCAGTATACCCGGCACAACAGTCCGTTTCTGTGACATTTTGTGGAACCGCAATGATGTTCCCGGGAAAGCCGCATACTTTCACAGTATCGGCAGACCCGCGCCATGATTTTGTCCTGTTTTGTGTCCTCCGGAGTGCAAGGACGCGAATTCGGCGCTTTCAGAACTGAAATTCCGGCGTCGTCACCACCAGTCCGTCGAGTTCCTCACTGAGGTTGATCTGGCAGGAGAGGCGGGAATTGTCCCGGCGGTCGTCGGTCATGTCGAGCATGTCGTCCTCGTCCTCTTCCATGGGCGGCAGGCGGTTGAGCCATTCGGCATTGACGAAGACATGGCAGGTGGCGCAGGAGCAGCAGCCGCCGCAGTCGGCATCGATGCCGGGCACCTTGCCGGAAACCGCCGTCAGCATCAGCGAATTGCCCGCAACGCCCTCCACGGTGCGTTCGGTTCCGTCGTGTTCGATGAATGTAATCTTGATCATGTGCCGTGACCCCCGAAAGAACGGCGCAAACATACCAGCAAGTCACCCGGAGGGAAAGTGCGTAGCGTGTTGCTAGTGGAGGGATTCGCGAAAACTGGCATCTCGCCGTTGTCGGCTGGCAGTGTGCAGCGGACGTCGTGAATACGTCCCTGTAGACTCCGGGCTCGGCGTCCTGCCTCGCACGCCCGCTGCACACTGCCAGCCGACAACGGCCTACGGCACTCCCTCTGCGTACTTGAATCCCAAATACGGGGTCTTCACAGGCTCCGGGGGACCGGGATGTTGAACTGGCGCAGGGTGCCTTCGACGGAGGGTTTGGCGAGACGGATTCGCTCGGCGTCCAGCAGGAAGGAGAAAATAAGCCCGAGCCCGAGGATGAGCATGCCGATCAGGAAGCAGTAGATTACCGCCCGGTCCGGGTACACGTCCTTGTAATACCCCACATACAGCGGGCCCACAATGCCCGCCGCCGCCCAGGCGGTGAGCATGGCGCCGTAGATGGCGGACATGTTCCTGCTGCCGAATACGTCGATGATGAAAGAAGGCATGGTGGCGAATCCGCCGCCAAAACACAGCAGGATGTAGCAGACCAGCGCCGAGAAGACCCAGGGGTCGCGTTCGGTCATGAGAATCGCGAACACCACCATCTGGGTTGCCAGCAGCAGGCGAAACACCGTAACCCGACCAATGAGGTCGGACAGCAGTCCCCAGAGCAGCCTGCCCAGGCCGTTGAAAAGCGAACTCACGGCGATGAGCATGGCGCCGTATTCGGCGAGCACCTGGGGATCGAGCCCCGGTTCGGCAAGCCCCCAGACATCCTGCAGCAGCGACGACTGGAAGCTGATGACGGAAATGCCCGCCGATATATTGAAGAAGAAGATCAGCCAGATGATGATGAATTCCCGGGACCTGAGGCAGCGGCGCACGAAACGGGGATGATCGGCTCCCACCGGTTCAGGAGCGGTCGCGGAACCGGCGCCCGCGGCCACCGGCGCATAGTTCTCCGGCGGGTTGCGGATGAACATGCTGACTGGAATCAGGATGGCGGCGAAGATGATGCCCAGCCACATGAAAATCTGGGGCAGGTCTTCCGCGGTCTGCACCACCAGAAACGGCGCCAGCAGGCGACTGAACAGAAAGGCGCCGACGCCGAAACCCATCACCACGATGCCCGTGGCGAGGCCTTTCCGGTCGGGATACCACTTGGCCACAGTCGCCACGGGGGTCACATAACCCAGCCCGATGCCCGCGCCGCCGATCACGCCGTAGCCGAAATAGAACAGCGGCAGATTGTTGTATTCCAGCGCTGGTGCGGCGATGAGATAGCCCAGGGAAAACAGGATGCTGCCACCCAGGGCGAGCTTGCGCGGCCCGAGCCGGGGCAATGCCATTCCCGCCCAGGCTGCGGCGATGCCCAGCGAGAAAATCGTGACGCCGAAGGCGATTGCCGTGTCGGTATTGCTCCAGCCGAGCTGGTTTACCAGCATGGTCTGGAAAAAACTCCAGGCGTAGACCGTTCCCAGGCAGAGTTGCAGCCCCGCGCAAAGCAGGACGACAACGAATCGCGGAACGGCGATCATCTTGCGGCGGCGCGGGTCAGGATGCTTCCGGCCGGGCGAGCGCGCCGGCTTTTTCCGGATCGGCCACCCTGGAAAAGTACAGCAACAGGCGGGCAAGCTGGCCAGCTTCATCGTCGCGCTCAAGCAATGCGCCGGGGGCCGGCTCCCCTTCCCGTTCGGCCCTGGCAAGCTGCACGGCGTAGGTGAGCAGATGCTCCACGGGGCGGGCCGCGAGATTCATGAGCATGATGGCGGCGATGATGCCCACCAGAAAGATCGACGAAATGAGATACATCTGCCGGCCCACGGCCTGCTGGATCTTGAGGGTGATAACCGACTTGTCCATGCCGATATGCACCGACCCGGCAACGCCGGCGAGTATCGGGCTGCCCACTTCCACATAGTTGTCGGCGCCGGAGAGCACGCGCTCCACGGTGCCGGTATCGGCCGGGTCCGAGGCGAGAATTTCTCCGGGAATCCCGGGAACGAAGGTATGGGCGAGAAACTCGCCATCTTCGTTGACGATGTAGATGTAGCTGATGCCCTGAATTTCCAGGAACTGATCGATCAGGGACTGCAGGGCGGACAGGTCGCGGTTGAGAATGATGTCAACGCTGGCGTCCGCGATGGTCTGGGCAATGCCCCGACTGTTGGATTCATATTCTTCGGAAAGCTGGGAATCCACCGTGGCGATGCACACCCAGGAAGTCGAAACCGCGATGATTCCGAACAGCAGGAATATCCCGAACAGCGGCCTGCGAAACAGTTTTTGCACGTTCATGTTCAATTTCATCTTATCCAAACCTCGCCCGCCAATCGTCGAGTGGCACAAACCGGCCCTGGTCCACCACGGTGTAGTACAGCCGCTGCATGCCCTGCCGCCGCTGTTCGGAAAACGAAACCATCTCCCCAATGCCGAGATCGTAGTCCCGCACGGTGAAAACCGCCTGTTCCAGCCGGGCGCGGCTGGGGGAGTCGCCCATGCGGCTGAGGATCTCCACGAGCATCTTCGCATTCACGAAGCCTTCGAGGCTGACGAAGCTGCGGTCAAAGGGCACGTAATCCGGCTGGCGCAGGGATTCCGGGACTTCCGGCCGGTACCGGTCCATCAGTTCGGCGTATTCCCTGACCACGGGGATGCTCTCGTCTTCATAGCTCGGCACCACCTGGGAGTTCACCAGGTAGCGGGTGTAGCGTTCGCTGTCGTCAACGCTGTCGGCGATGATCTGCAGCAGGTTTTCGCTGCCGACGAAGGACAGGTTGGCGACGGGGACTTCAAGCCCGAGGTCGATGGCGTCGCGGAGAAATGCCGCGCAGGCGCCGTAGGCGCCAATGCAGATCACCGCGTCGGGGCCGGCGTTGCGCAGTATCTCCACCTGTTCGCCCATGCTGCGGCCATAAGCGGCGCCCCGGGTATAGGTCGCCTCGCCGACGATCTGCCCGCCCCGGGCGCCCAAGGCCTCGCGGACTCCCGCCCAGCCGCTGCGCCCATAGGCGTCGGCCTGGTAGAAGACGGCGATGCGGCGGCGGCCGATGCGGAGGAAATTCTCCACCAGGCCCGCGGTTTCCTCGCGGTAGGACGCGCGCAGGTTGAATGCGAACTCTCCGTAGGGCGGCTCCCGCTGGGGCTGGGCGCCGGTGAACGGAAAGAACATGTACACATTTTCTTCCTGGAACTTCTTGAGAATCGGCAACACCCGGGTAACCGTGGGCGTACCCACATAGCCGAACAGGGCGAACACCTGATCCTCGATCAGCAACTCCATGGTGTTCTGCACCGAGGGAACAGGCTGATAGCCATCGTCATAAAGCCGCAGCGCTATGCGGCGGCCGCCGACGCCGCCCTGCTCATTGACCCGGGTGAAGCAGGCCTGGGCGCCGCGGTACAACTCGATGCCAAGGCCGCGGGAGGGTCCGGAAAAGGCGGCGGAAGTGCCAAGCAGGATTTCGTCGTTGGATACGCCTTCGTGGAAACCCGCCGCGGAACCGGCGGATTCATCCTGGGCAAAAGCCGCGCCCGGGCCAAGCCAGGGCGCGGCCAGGCTGCCCAGGATGCTGGTCCGCAGAAACTTGCGCCGGGTCAATGCTCTCATGGAACCGAATTGTGCATGGATTTCGAGTGGCGGAAAAGCCGCCAGCGTACCGAAAGTCCGCTGCGTTGTCGATTGTCACATGGAGCCCGGTCCGGAAGCGTGTTGCCGAATTGCAGCTACCCTGCGTACCCGAATGTCTCACCGCTGCCGCGCGGGCGCGGAATCTCGGGATGTGATCCTGCGATTTCGCTTCGCGGGCGACTCAAGCAGGTTGGCTGGCGAAGCAACAGCATCTGCCTCCGGTTCGTCGTATCATTGCCGGCCACGATGCGTAACCTGTGAGAGTTTCCCGATGTCGTCCAAATCCCTTGCCGCTTGCTGTCTGGTCTGGGCTTGCTGTCTTGCCCCGGCGCAGGCGGCCGAATCCGAATCCGAATCCCTTTCCGTCGAGCTTGCATCCATCGTCGAGGCGTACTTCGAAGCCTCCCTGGAACTCAATCCGCTGAGCGCCACCTTTCTCGGCGACAGCCGCTACAACGACCGGCTCGCCAACTATCTCGGCGCCGAACACCGCGGCGCATCGGCGGCGCTGGACCGGGACAATCTGGCGCGCATCGGGACCATCGACCCGGACCAGCTCGACCGCCAGGACCGGCTGACCTATGAGATTTTCCGGCTGGATCTCGAAAACAACCTGGAAATCAGCGAGTTCCCCGAGCATCTCCTCGCCATCAACCAGTTCTACTCTTTCGCCAACCAGTTCGCCCAGCTTGGCAGCGGCGCCAGCGCGCAGCCTTTCGCCAGCGAGAAGGACTACCGGGATTTTCTTTCGCGCATCGTGGATTTCGTCGCGCTGAGCGATCAGGCCATCGCCAACATGCGCATGGGGATGGACCGGGGCGTGGTGCAGCCGAGGATTCTCATGGAGCGGGTGGTGGGGCAGCTTGCCTCTCTTGACCGGGATTTCCCCGACAGCGTCTTCCACGGGCCCATCGAAAATTTCCCCGAAGACCTGACCCCGGAACTGCGGCAAAGCCTCGCGGAGGACTATGCCCGGGCGTACGGGGAACAACTGCGCCCGGCCTACCGGAAACTGCACGACTTCATTCGCGACGACTATCTGCCCAGGGCAAGGGACAGCGTGGGGATGTCCGATCTTCCCGGAGGCGCGGACTGGTACGCCACCCTGGTGAGGCACACCACCACCACTGACCTGACGCCGGAGGAAATCCACCGGATCGGCCTTGACGAGGTGGCTTCCATCCATGACGAAATGCGCCAGGTGATGGCGGAAGTCGGTTTTGCAGGGGATTTGCCCGAATTTTTCGAATTCCTGAAAACCGAGCCGAGCTTTTACTATGAAGAACCCGAGCAGTTGATCGAAGGTTACCGGGGCATGTCGGACCATGTGCAAAGCCTCGTGCCCGCGCTGTTCGAGAGCTTTCCCCGGTCGCAATTCGAGGTGCGCGCCGTGGAGGCCTACCGGGAGCAGTCGGCGGCGGACGGCTCCTACCAGTCCGGTACGCCCGACGGCGCAAGGCCCGGCATTTTCTTCGCCAATACCTATGACGTGGGCTCGCGGCCCAAGTGGGAAATGGAGTCACTGTTCCTCCACGAAGCGATTCCCGGCCACCACTACCAGATTTCCCTGCAACAGGAACTCGAGGACCTGCCTCGCATCCGCCGCTTCGGCGGCTATACCGCATTCATCGAAGGCTGGGGCCTGTACGCGGAATCCATCGGCGGGGAACTGGGCCTGTACACCGACCCGTACCAATACTTCGGCATGCTCAATGCCGAACTCTGGCGCGCCATCCGCCTCGTGGTGGACACCGGGCTCCACGCGAAGGGCTGGACCCGGGAAGACGTGCTTGCCTACATGTTCGAAAACTCCGCATCCGGCGAGGCCAGCGCCATCAGCGAAGCCGAGCGCTATATCGCCATTCCGTCCCAGGCCCTGGCCTACAAGATCGGCGAACTCAAGATCAGGGAATTGCGCGACCGGGCCGAAGCCGCCCTGGGAGACGACTTCGACGTGCGGGAATTCCACACCCGGGTGCTCATGGACGGCGCCCTGCCCCTGCACCTGCTCGAAGCGAAGATCGATGCCTGGATTGCATCGAAATGAGGCGGAAGCTGTTGCGTCCTTTCCTGCCCTTGCTGGCGCTGCTCGCCTCGGGTTTCGCAGCCGCCCAGCCGGTGGCGCTCGAGGATTGCCGCATCAGCGCCGGGCCCGGCATGCCAAGCATGGAGGCGCGCTGCGCGACCCTGTCCCGGCCACTCGACCCGTCCGGCGAAGTGGAAGGGGAAATCGAACTGCGGGTGGCCGTGGCGCCGGCCCTTGATCTCGAACCCGAGCCCGACCCGCTGGTTCCCATCGCCGGAGGCCCAGGCCAGGGCAGCGTGCAGTTCTTCCTTTCCCATGCGGGAGCATTCGAGCGGGTTCGGCGCAACCGCGACATTCTGCTTGTGGATCAGCGCGGCACCGGCGAGTCCGCCACCATGGACTGCGAATTCGATGACGACATCGTCGAAGGGCAGTATTCCATTGAGCTGACCATCGAATACACCGAATCCTGCCTTGCGCGATTGCCACACGACCCGCGCTTCTTCACCACCAGCGTAGCCGTGGAGGACCTGGAAGCCGTTCGCCAGGCCCTTGGCTACGGCCCGCTCAATCTGTACGGTGTTTCCTACGGCTCCCGGGTGGCCCAGCATTTCGCCCGGCGCTACCCGGAATCCACCCGCACGATGATCGTGGATGGCGTGGTGCCGCCACAAAAGGCCATCGGCCCGGAAATCGCCACGGAAAGCCAGAAAGCCGTGGAGGACATCCTCGCGCGCTGCATCGAGGACGCGAACTGCGGGGAACGGTTTCCCGATATCGACCAGACTTTCCGCCGCGTCCTGCAGATCCTTGACGATTCGCCCGTGGAAATCGAAGTTCCCCATCCGAATACCGGGCGGCCCGAGCCCCTGACCTTTGGCCGCAATGAATTCGCGGCGGCGATCCGCCTGCTGGCCTAGCCCGCTTTCGATCTCCCTGATTCCGCTGCTGGTGCGGGAAGCGGGGGAGCAGCGCTATCAGGGTCTGGCGGCGCAGTATCTGATGACCACAATCTCCCTCATGGACTCCCTGTCCCTGGGCATGCACAACAGCGTTCTCTGCACCGAGGATGCGCCTTTCTACGGCAGCGAACCGGTGGATGCCGATTTGCTGGAGGCCAGCTACATGGGGCCGCTGCAACTTCAGGCGCTGGAAGCGATCTGCTCGGTCTGGCCCCGGGGACCCATGGATGAGAGATTCAAGACGCCATTGGCGACGGATATTCCGGTACTGCTGCTTTCGGGGACCGCCGACCCGATCACGCCACCGGCCTGGGCCGAGCTGGCCATGGCGGAAATGGGCAATGCCCTGCACCTGATCGGTGAGCGTCAGGGCCACGGGCAGATCAATGTGGGCTGCGTGCCTGAAATCGTCGCCGACTTCATCGATTCCGCCGATCCGGCATCCCTGGATGCGCAATGTCTCGAACGCAGTTTCGTCATGCCCTTCTTTCTCGATTTTTCCGGGCCGGCGCAGTGATCCGGGTCCAGGGCATTCACAAATCCTTTGGCGAGGTGCATGCGGTTCGCGGCCTGAGCTTCGACGCCCGGGACGGCAGGATCACCGGTTTGCTCGGCCCCAACGGCGCCGGCAAGTCAACGACCCTGCGGATACTTTGCACACTGCTCAAGCCCGACCAGGGCACGGCGATCATCGACGGCGCCGATGTGATCGCGGACAGCTGCGGGGTGCGGCGCAGGACCGGCTCGCTGCCGCATGATTCCGGCCTCTATCCGCGACTTACGGCGCGGGAGAACATCGCCTATTACGCCCGGCTCTGCGGCCTCGACAAGGGCCTCATCGAAGACAAGGTGGACAGCATCATCGAGACGCTGGAAATCGGCGACTTTGCGGACCGCCGCGCCAAGGGCTTTTCCCACGGCCAGCGCACCGTGGAGCTTTATCTGGACCAGGCGAACACCGCGGGGGACGCCGATGTGGGCCGGGTCCACGATGCGCTCTTTGCCTACAACCAGACCCTGGCCAGCATCAGGGTATCGGCCCGGGGAGTCAATCCAAACCTGTTGCGACCTCTCAATATCGATACCATCGACGTTTCCACTCCCAGCGGACGCGCCGCCATACTGCTGGGCATGATGAGCTATTTCCTGCTCTTCTCGCTTTTGATGGGCGGCATGTATCTCGCGATTGACGCCACCGCCGGCGAGCGCGAACGTGGCTCGCTCGAACCCCTGCTGTCGCTGCCGGTGACCCGCACCCATCTGATTCTCGGCAAGATCGCCGCCTGCGGCGTATTCATGGCGTTCTCGCTGCTATTGAGCCTGTTGTCGTGGTTCGTGGCGCTGCGTTTCATGCCGCTGACGCAAATCGGCATGACGCCGAACTTCAATCTGCCGGTGGTTCTCGCCGCCTTCCTCCTGCTCTGTCCGATGCTCCTTGTCGGCGCTTCGCTGATGACGCTGATCGCCTCCTTCACCAAAACCTACAAGGAAGCCCAGACCTGGCTGAGTTTTGCGATCCTGGCGCCCACGATGCCGATTCTGATCGTCAGTTTCCTGAATCTGCGGCCCAGGCTCGAATTCATGTTCGTACCCTCCCTGAGCCAGCACCTGATCCTCGTGGACATGATCAGCAACGAGCCGATGAACGGACTCCACGCCGCCATCTCGGTAGCGAGCACCCTCGCCCTGGGCGTCCTCCTCGCCTGGGCCTGCGTCCGCGTATACCACCGCGAAACCCTGCTCGGCTGAGTGGGGGCCAGGAGCCTGCGCCATAGGGATTCACGGCTGCAAATCCGCTCCCGTCCACGCCCCTGGCCGCTCGATTTCGTTGCATATTCACCAATATTCGCCTCAATCGATCAGCCAGGGGCGCGGCGATAGCGAATTTTCGCTTTCGCGAATCTCTACGGCGCAGACTCCTAGCCTATTCGTCTTCGGACTCGACGTTGCCGATATGCTTGACTCAGAGTTAGATTCATCTTTTTTCAGGGAATATAGTCCAACAAATGTCGATCCCTACCTTATTCATTCAAGGATCAGTTCGATTGCGTTGGAACCCGTCCCGTCGCCCGACATGAGGCTTACCAGTTGGTCTCCCCAGGTGTATTTTTCCCGCATCAATTGATGAATCGTTGCCAGGTTCTCGTTACGAATGCGGTACGAATAGGGCATGGTACTGCCATTGCGGGTCAAGCTGATGGCGTCGCTGGCCTGGAGCCGGGCGACCCAACCGCTGCCCGAATCGCCCCGTAACCAGGGATTGCCCTCGTGGTCAACCACCCACAAGCGAGTCGTGACCTGCTCACCCTGCTCGTTCTGGGTATGCAGCAAAACGACCTCGACACGTTCTGACGCAGCATACTGGAGCAAACCGAAGCCCAGTGCCAAGGCTAATAGAACACCGGGTATCCACAAAAGCTTTTTCATTGGCGTCACCATCCGTCACTGGGAATCTGTAGCGGGAGCAGACTCCTCATCGGGCTGCAGGGGCGGGCAGGCGCAGAAGAGGTTGCGGTCGCCGTAGACATTGTCGATGCGGTTTACGCAGGGCCAGAATTTGTCGATAGCTTCGGCGGCGGCGGGGAATGCCGCCTGACGCTTGCCATAGGGTCGCTGCCAGTTTTCGTCGAGCAGGTCTTCCTGGGTATGGGGGGCGTTCTTCAGGGGATTGTTTGCGCGGTCCGCCTCGCCGGCTTCGATGGCGGCGATTTCGCTGCGGATGTGGATCATGGCGTCGATGAAGCGGTCGAGTTCGGCGCGGTTTTCGCTTTCGGTGGGCTCGATCATCAGGGTTCCCGGCACCGGGAAGGACATGGTGGGGGCATGGTAGCCAAAATCCATCAGGCGCTTGGCGATGTCTTCATCGGTGATTCCGGTGCTCTGCTTCAGGGGGCGCAGGTCGATGATGCATTCATGGGCCACCATGCCGTTCTGGCCGGTATAGAGCACCGGGAAATGCCCGCCCAGGCGCCGGGCCATGTAGTTGGCGTTGAGAATCGCCACCTCGGTGGCCTTGCGCAGCCCCGCCGCGCCCATCATGGTGATGTACATCCAGGAAATCGGCAGAATGCCGGCGCTGCCCCAGGGCGCGGCGGACACCGCGCTATTGCCGGGGTTTGGCCCATCCAGGGCGACCTGGCCGTGATTCGCCACATGGGGAGCAAGATGCGACTTGACGCCGATGGGGCCCATGCCCGGGCCGCCGCCGCCATGGGGGATGCAGAAAGTCTTGTGCAAATTGACGTGGGCGACATCGGCGCCAATCAGGCCGGGGCTTGTCAGGCCGATTTGGGCATTGAGATTGGCGCCGTCCATGTATACCTGGCCGCCGGCGTCATGGATGATTTCGCATATCTCCCGCACCGCCGTCTCGAACACGCCGTGGGTGGAAGGATAGGTGATCATCAACGCCGCCACCTGGCCACTGTGCTTCTCGACTTTCGCCCGCAGGTCGGCCACATCGATATTGCCTGAATCGTCGCAGCGCACCAGCACCACTTGCATGCCGATCATGATGGCGCTGGCGGGATTGGTGCCGTGGGCGGAAGTCGGAATCAGGCAGACATCGCGGTGGCCCTCGCCCCTGGCGGCAAGATACTTGCGGATGGCGAGCAGGCCGGCGTACTCGCCCTGGGCGCCGGAATTGGGCTGCATGCTGACCGCATCAAAACCGGTGATTTCCGCGAGCATGGACTCAAGCTCGCCGATCATTCGCAGATAGCCCTTCACCTGCTCCCTGGGCGCGAAAGGATGGGGAGCGGCGAATTCGGGCCAGGAAACCGGCATCAACTCCGCGGCGGCATTGAGCTTCATGGTGCAGGAGCCCAGTGGAATCATGGCATGGGTGAGGGAGACATCCCGATTCTCCAGGCGCTTGAGATAGCGCATCATTCCGGTTTCCGAGTGATAGCGGTTGAAGTTGGGATGCTTGAGGAATTCGGTCTTGCGCGCGAGTGTTGCCGGAATGCCCGGGGCGCCGGGAGCGAGTTGCGCGTCGATGCCGGCAAGCGACAATGCCGCCGCGCCATCGCCAAGCAATACCTGCCAAAGCGATTCCACATCGGCGGGCGTGGTGCATTCGTCAAGGCTCAGGCCCACCTCGCCGGCGCTCTCATCGAACCGCAGGTTGATGTTGCGCGCCGCCGAGCGCTCGGCGATTCCCACGAAGCTTGCCGAATCGACCTGCAGGCTCAAGGTATCGAAGAAACCGCTAGCCGGGGCGTCGATGCCCCCCTGACGCAGCCCGGCGGCAAGAATCCCGGTGAGCCGATTGACCCGGCTGGCGATGCGGACAAGACCTTCGGGGCCATGATACATGGCGTACAGCGCGGCGATATTGGCGAGCAGCACCTGGGCGGTGCAGATATTGCTGTTGGCTTTCTCCCGGCGGATATGCTGCTCCCGGGTTTGCAGCGCCATGCGCAGGGCCGGGCGGCCCCGGACGTCTTTGGATACCCCGATGATGCGGCCGGGCACAGCGCGGCGGAATTCCTCCCGGGTGGCGAAATACGCCGCATGTGGGCCGCCGTAGCCCATGGGCACGCCAAAGCGCTGGGAGGACCCGGTCACCACATCGGCGCCCATGGCGCCGGGGGATTCGAGCAGGCACAGGCTGAGCAGGTCCGCCGCCACCACGGCGATGGCGCCCTGCCGGTGAAGATGTTCGATGGCCGGGCGCAAGTCCCGCACCGCGCCGGAAAGGCCCGGATACTGCAGCACCGCGCCGAACAGGCCTTCATCAGGCATCTGTGACGGGTCGCCGATGACCAGCCCGAAGCCAAAACATTCGGCCCGGGTGCGAAGCACGTCGATAGTCTGGGGAAAGCAGTCCCGGTCGACGAAAAAATCGCCCGCGCCGCGCTGGCGGCAGACTCTTTTCGCCAGCGCCATGGCTTCGGCCACCGCGGTGGCCTCATCGAGCAGGGAGGCGTTCGCCAGGGGCATGCCGGTGAGGTCCATGCTCAGGTGCTGGAAAGCGAGCAGACATTCGAGCCGACCCTGGGATATCTCCGCCTGATACGGTGTGTACGCGGTGTACCAGCCGGGATTTTCCAGCACATTGCGCTGGATCACCGCGGGTAGGTGGGTGTCGTGGTAACCCATGCCGATAAAGGAGCGGGCGGGAAGGTTTTCCCCGGCGATGGCCTTCAGCCTGGCGAGGGCTTCGGCTTCGGGAACCGGCTCCCCAAGCGCGAGCGGCCTGCCGGCGATAATGCTTGCGGGCAGGGTCCTCGCGGTGAGATCGTCGAGGGATTCGAGGCCGATGGCCTCAAGCATGTTCCGGATTTCTTCGTCGTCCGGCCCGATATGCCGGTCAACGAATTCATTGCGGTACAGCAGGGATTCGAGGCGTGCGCTACTCATCCGCGCAATGGTCCGCGTAGGCCTCCGCGCCGAGCAGTTCGCCAAGGTCCCTTTCGTCGGTGATGGTCATCCGGTAAATCCAGCCGTCGTCGTAGGGCGCCGAATTCACGAGTTGCGGGTTGTCGATGAGCGCTTCATTGACTTCGGCGATTTCGCCGCTGGCGGGGCTGTACAGATCGGAAGCCGCCTTGACCGACTCCACCACGGCCACTTCGGCCCTGGCTTCGACTTCCGCCCCCGGCTCGGGCAGTTCAACAAATACGATATCGCCCAGCGCTTCCTGGGCATGATCGCTGATGCCCACAGTGGCGATGCCGTTCTCATCCACCTTGACCCATTCATGGGTGGAGGCGTAATGCAAGTCTTCTGGAATTTTTGACACCCGCGTTCCCTCGGTTCTTTCGCGTTGCTCTGCAGCCTTTCGCCGTGGCGGAATTACTCGAAAATGCGCTTGCCGAAACGGACGAATCCGGGCTTGACGATCTTCAGCGGAGTCATTGCGCCGCGCAATTCCACCTGGCAACTCTGGCTGCCCCACGGGATTCTAGCCAATGCGATGGATTGCTTCAATGTGGGTGAAAAACTGCCGCTGGTGATGACTCCCGCACCCTTGTCGGTCTGCACCTGTTGGCCATTGCGGAGCACTCCCCGGGCTTCGAGCACAAGGCCCGTGAGCACTGCCGCCTCTCCTTGCCCGCGGCTTTCCCGCTGGCGCTGCACGGCTTCCCGGCCGATGAATTCCCTCTCTGCGTCGCGCCAGTTCACGGTCCAGCCGAGATTGGCGGCAAGCGGCGAGGTGTTTTCGTCCATGTCCTGGCCGTACAGGTTCATTCCCGCTTCGAGACGAAGGGTGTCCCTGGCGCCAAGGCCAACGGGCTTGACTCCCGCGGCGAGCAGCTTGCCCCACAATTCGCCAGCGGCCTCTCCCGGCAGCATGACTTCAATGCCGAGTTCACCGGTGTAACCCGTCCGCGCCACAAGCCGGCCCTCATGCTCCAGCGCGCCGAAGTTTCCCAACTGCCGCACTGCCCCGGCGCAGTCCGGGGGTAGCGCGCCGCAGGCGAGTTCAATCGAATTCGGCCCGTGGACGGCAAGCATCGCGACATGGGGCCGCTCCTCGACCTGGACGTTGTATCCGGGGCTGTTCCGCGCAAGCCAGAGCAGCACCTTGCGGCGCGTGGC
Organism: Pseudomonadales bacterium; assembly: GCA_022825945.1. Taxonomy (GTDB): domain Bacteria; phylum Pseudomonadota; class Gammaproteobacteria; order Pseudomonadales; family Pseudohongiellaceae; genus UBA9145. The sequence continues at coordinate 4,318 of JAJDVS010000040.1, read as the reverse complement.
GCAGTTGGTCACCAGGCGGTAGCCCGCAACCCTGCGATAGACAATCAGGTCATCGACCACGCCGCCTTCGTGATTGAGCAGCAGGCTGTATTGCGCCTTGCCGGGCGCCCCCAGCCGCGCCACGTCGTTGGCCAGCAGATAGCGCAGCCAGCCCCCGGCGTCGCTGCCCCCCACATCGATCACGGTCATGTGGGAAACATCGAACACGCCGGCGTCCCGGCGAACCCGGTGATGCTCTCCGATCTGGGAGCCGTAATGCAGCGGCATGTCCCAGCCGGCGAAATCGACCATCTTCGCCCCGGCGGCCACATGCTGGTCATGCAAGGAGGTGCGTTGCCCCATGTTCCGATTTCCCCGAAATCATTCCCCTGCGCCGCGACATGCTAGCACAGGACCTGATCCGGGATTTGGCAAATCCTCCGCGAAACGGCATCAGTTCCGGCGCTGGAACCTCGTTACGGTTCCAGGCCCGGCGCGCGCAACGGGCGACGCAGTAGTGGTAGCGGGTGCGTTCAGGCTGGACGATTTGTGAACGGGACTATGCCATGGAGTTTCCGCCGGCCTTGGGTCCCGATGGGGAAGGTATGGGCGAGAAGGGTGCGGAATGCCGGGTTTTTGGGGAAATCAACCGGGAGGGACCGACAATCGGGGTCGAAACAATGGCTGGGCAGGATACAAACCTTGGGTGGGTGGGTGGGTGGGTGGGTGTCCTGTTTGACGCCAGCGGGATAGCGAAGTTCCACGATACGGCGTTCGAGCCGGAGACCTGATTGTCCGTGAAGGAGGTGAACCAGGGCGCAGTGCAGTGTGGAGGGGCGATGCTGATCGCGTCTTCATTCAGAAAGCCCTGCATCGTATTCGCTTTACAGAGTCGTACTCTCCTAACTTTGCTTACTACTTTTTCAGTTTTGCGGCCGCTGCAGGACTTCTCGAAAAGCACTTCACTGGTTCGACGATCAAGCATTTGACAGGAACGGCTCTCGCAGGAGTACCGCTCCCAGCCTGTTCACCTTTGGAGCAGTCTGAAATCGTCTGCCTGCTTGATGGCAGGCTCTCCGTGGTTGACGAATTACAGGCTGACATCCAAGCAGCATTCGCGTCGGCGGACTTACTCCGCCAATCCATCCTGAAAGACGCATTTTCCGGCCGTCTCGTCCCCCAAGACCCCAATGACGAACCCGCCGCCGCCCTTCTGCAACGCATATCAGCGGAAAATGCAGCGCAAAACCCAGACCGAAAGAATCGCAAGGCATCCACCGCATGAACGACCGCTACGATACGACGGGCAACTTGCAACTTGCCGCCACACAGACAGACAAGCGACTGGGAACCCATGAAAGGCTTGGTCAGACGGGCATTACGCAAAGCGCAAGGGCCTTGATCCATACTTCGTCGCATCCGCCCCATGGCAGTACGCCCCGCTCCCAACCTGCTTGCAGGTTCGGTCATCCCGAGCAGGGCCTACCCCATGGGGCTTTTTACTGCAACACGCGAAAAGGAGCCGACAGTGACCCGTGTGGCGATTCTGATTGATGGCGGTTTCCCGGTAAAGCGGCTTGCGTCCCTGCACCCGGAATTCGACATCGGCAATCCGGTCGAAGCAGCCAATGCGATCAACCGCCTGCAAAAGGACACCCCTCCTACTCGGACAGCGGACCAGGGAATCATGGTCACCGACATTTGCGAATGGCATCGTTGCTGGTCTTGACGCACAACGATGGACGGGGGCATTCTGCTGTTGACGCGGCGAATCGTGGAATTTACCATTGCCGGCCACTGGGGGAGAGACTATGGCCTACTCACGAACTTCGGAGAAACGACTCGTTCCGATCACTTTTGCAAGTGGCTTGGCGTCGGTTGGGTTGCTCTACGCCGCCCGGCCGGAATTCATTAGGTACAATCGTCCATACAGCGCCGATCTGGAAGTAATCGGAAAGGACATGTGGCGTGCGATAGCGGCTTACCGAGATGAGCAAGCAGCAACGACGCAAATCCCAACGATCAATTAAACCGCCTGTTGCCGCGCCGGAGAAGCCTGCAGACAGCGAACATTCCGACCCTGCGCTTAACGACACGCTCGCTGAAGTACCGGAAGAGACCAAGATCGCCTACGTGCAGGCCGCGTCATTCAAGGGTCCACTCCCACCGCCCATTCTGTTTGAACACTATAATCAAGTTCTTCCAGGTTCTGCGTAACGAATCCTCCAGTTGACGGAGAACGAGCAGTCGCATCGGCAACAATGGGAGACCAGTGTCCTCGACGCTCAAAGGTCCGATATCCGGAGGGGGCAGTGGATGGGGTTCGGTCTTGGCGTATGCGGGATTGTTGCCGCATTGGTGTGCGCGTTCCTGGATCGTCCCTATATAGGCATCGCATCACTCGCAACGGTTGTTGCGGGAATTGCAAGCTCCATGTTCAATAAGCGGCAGCCTCCCACCGAAAGCTGATATGCCAGCGGAAGGTGGTGGACGGCAAAGCACGTCCGGCAAAACACCAGGCATGGTAACTATACGGGGGCCTGTTCAAGCGAGATTTACGCGAGGCGGCAGGGAACGGAGGTAAATGATCCTTGCTTCTATTTCCTCAATCGGCCTGCCAGTCTCGATCGCCGTCGAACTGGCCAAGCTGCGAATGGTCTGTCGCCTCGCTTTCGCGGGGTCGCGCAGGTGTGGATTCGTCTCAATGAGTGTCTTGCGTTTCATGCCGCTATTATAATCGATTGTGAATTCGACCCGCCACCGCGGGAGCGATCGCCGAATCCGCCATGACGCTCAATCTGCCCATCAACATCGACAGCCTCTTGCGCAGCCGGACGATCGAGAGCGAGCGAGTGGAGTACAAGGCTGGATGGAATCCGGAAGGCGTATTGCATGCGCTGGCCGCATTCGCCAACGACTTCCATAACCTGGGCGGCGGGTATGTCGTTCTCGGCGTGGAGAAACGCGACGGGCGGCCCGTGCTACCGCCCAGAGGCATCGACCCGAATGCCATCGACGGAATCCGGAAGGAACTCCTGGGCCGATGAGCGCGAACTGCTCGGCCTGGCGGCCACGGTGCCGTTCGACGACCGCTACCACCGGAACGCTTCGCTGGACGATCTTTCCTTCCGGCTGATTCAGCAATACCTGCAGGATGTCGGCAGCGAGCTCCTGCCGGAAGTGGCCACGCTTTCGATGGAGGCGCTCGGAAGACGCATGAATATTGTCAGCGGCCCCTCCGAGGCCCTGTTCCCAAAGAACGTCGGCCTTTTGTTCTTCAACGACCGTCCCCACGAGTTCTTTCCAGCGACGCAAATCGATGTCGTCTGGTTTCCGGACGGGCCGGGAGGCGACTATTTCGAGGAGAAGGAATTTCGTGGACCGCTGGCGTCGATTCTGCGCGACGCGACTGCCTACATCGAGGGCAACTACTTGAAAGAAGGGATCGTCAAGCATCCCGACAAGCCCGAAGCCGAGCGCTTCTGGAATTTTCCGATCGCAGCGGTCGAAGAGGCGCTGGCCAATGCCGTCTACCATCGCTCCTACGAAGAGCGCGAACCCGTTGAAGTGCGAATCACCCGGGAGGAAATGCTGATTCTGAGTTATCCGGCGCGGACCGCTCAATCCGAATGGACGACCTGCGACTGGGAAAGGCCGTGACTCGCCGCTACCGTAACCGGCGAATCGGAGAATTCCTGAAGGAACTGGACCTGGCCGAAGGGCGTTCGACCGGCGTGCCGAAGATTCTCCGGGCGATGCGCAACAACGGCTCACCGCCGCCGAGTTTCGAGACCGATGAGGATCGTAGCTGGTTTCTCGTGCGGCTGGCCGTTCATCCATCTTTTTCGAACGACGGACGGGATGCTGCGGAACAGGATACCCAACAAGATAAGCAGTTGGAAAACAAGGAAAAAATCCCTGATACCGTACAAGCTACCGTACAAGTAGAGCAGTTGCTTCTGGCGCTTGAAAGGGATATGCATCGCCAGGAGCTACAGGATCAGATAGGCATCGCCAACCGGACACACTTTCTTGCGGCATACCTTAAACCCGCCTTGGAAACCGGCCTGATCGAAATGACGGACCCCGAGGCTCCAACCAGTCCCAAACAACGATACCGTCGCACTTCAACCGGAAATGCGCTTGCCCGCAAACTGATGGGATCCGGAAAATGAACACAGCGCTTATCGTCTCCAAAGTCTGGAACTTCTGCACCGTGCTACTCGACGACGGCGTGGCCTACGGCGACTATCTTGAGCAACTGACCTACCTCATCTTCCTCAAGATGGCGGACGAATACGCCAATCCGCCATACAGCCGCGACATCGACATACCCGGC